>NZ_CAXQZX010000014.1:0-54887 GCF_964228395.1 Limnobacter sp. | reverse complement strand
GTCCAGCGGCAGGCTGCCCTTGAAGTGATCCACCCGATCAACCACAAACACCTGGTCAGTTTGGTCGGGCAGTTCATCGAAACGGCGCAGGTAACGCAATACGACTTCAAGAGTCACATCGTCGCGTATGGTTACCATGTCGAAGTCCATGAGCGCACCCACGCTGTCTTCGGGATAACTCATGGCCGCGCGCAGTTGCTCGCGCTCCTCCAGGCTGAGGCTGCTCGCCAGCTTTTCCACCACATCGCGTGGCAGGTCGGGGGCGAGCTCCGCGATTTCGTCAGCGTCCAGGGATTCTGTGGCAGCGAACAACTCTTCACTGTCCATGGACTTGATCAGGGTCTCACGAACGGCGTCGCTGAGTTCGAGAAGAATTTCCCCATCACGCTCCGAACGCACCAGCCCCCACACCACCAGACGTTCTTCCAGCGGGAGGCTTTCAAGCACATAGGCCACGTCGGCGGGGTGCAATTGGTAAAGCTTGTTGGCCAGCTCGGTGAGGTGTTGGCGATGCACCAACTCCTCCACCAAGCTCTGCCTTTCGGGGTTGACGTGGCTTTGCTGATTGTGCACCACGCTTTCGATGACTCTTTGCTTGCGCAACAAGGCCTGCACTTCAGCCAAGGCCTTGTGTGCATCATCCAGATCACGGGGCAGTTGCACTTGCTCCTGATCGTCGTAGTCGGCCGCTTGATCGCTCAAATGGTGGCTCGCACAAAGTTACACAGCAAAAAATTACAATGCCTGGAAGGCCAACACCGCCACTGCGGTGGGGCCAAGCGCCGCCAAAAACAACTTGCCGGGGTGAATTGCGCCATCGTTAAAATAATGACGCAAAATGGCAAAGCCTGCTGGGTTGGGGGCATTGGCAATCACGGTTAAACCACCGCCCGTGACCGCGCCCGCAACCAGCGCGTATTTGAACTCATCGCTGACTCCTTCTACCAGTGAGCCAAGGTAGGTCAGCGCTGCATTGTCCGTGATTGCGGTCAAGGCTGTGGCACCGTAGTACAGCACGGTGGGGCTCATGCCCTTGAGCACGTCCTGTAGCCACCACGCCTGCATACCCCCCAACACCACCAGGCCCGCGAGGAAAAACGCAACCATCAGACCCTCTTTTAAAATCAGACGGTCTTGGTAACGGCTATAGGCCGAGGTGTAACCCAAGAAGAACAAGAACAGACCCATGAACACCGCTGGGTGGTGAGCAAATACAACCACGGACACCAAAAACAAGAGGTGGGTGCCAATGACCCAAAACGGCATGTCCTCGGGTGGGCCGTTCTCAGACGGTTTTTTCATGGCGGCCAGTTCTTTGGCAAACAGCACGGTGAGCGCGGTGGCGTTCACCAACACCGCAAGCGCCGCTTTCCAGCCAAACATGGTCAACATGTAATGCATGTCAAAGCCCCACTTGGCTGCCACCATTAGCACAGGCGGTGCCGCAAATGGTGTAAGCGTACCGCCGATTGAAATGTTGACAAACAAAACACCCAAGGTGCCGTATTTCAGGGTGTTGCTGATGCCCTGGGTATAAAAGCGGTCACGCAGCAAAAACGCGGCCAAGGTCATGGCGGCGGGCTCGGTAATAAAACTGCCCAGCAGCGGCACCAGCGACAAAGTGGTGAAGAAGTAGGCCACCTGCCTGTCCATTGGCAGCAAGGCGGCAGTGCTTTTTACAATGCGCCCGGCCAATACCAAGATGGGCTTGCTGGCGGCAATCACCATGATGGCAAACACAAACAGCGGCTCGGTGTAGTTGCGCGTATCCACATAAGCCACCGCTTCGCTCTGGCCAAGCACAAAAAACATGAACACCACCAAGACCATCGCCCAGAAGCCGAACACCGCTTCCACTTCACCCAGCAAATGCCACAGGCCTGCATGGTTGGGCTGGGTATGCGCCAGGCGCTCAAAAAACTTGGTTGAAAATGTGTGAATGACCGCAATCGCAAACAGACTTGCGCCGATGATCTCGATGGTTGTGGGGTTCACGTTGTTTCCCTTTGGTGTTGTTATGGTTTGGACTGAAATACAATTTCGCCTTGCGGGCCACGAACCTGCGCCACCGGTAACCAGCCACGCAAGCTGTTGATGAGCCACACCGCCTCGGCTCGGCGAAAGTCTTGCACAGTCAGGCGTGCCGTTTGAAGGGTATTTTCCCTTAAAAGCACTTCGCGCATCACCCCAGGCAGCAAAACCACACCGTCATTTTCTTCAAGGGCGGGTGTCAGCAAGCCACCATCCAACTGCAACACCAAATTGCAACGGCAGGTCTCGGTGAGTGCACCGTTTTGGCTATACAACACGGTGTCAAAAACATCCGCTTCCGTGGGTGACCACCTATCGTAGTGACCACGCAAGGTGGTTTTATGCAGCACAAAAGCTGGTGGTGCAATCATGGGGGCGCTTGCCAATTGCAGGTTCACAGGCCCCAGGGGGGAAGGAAGGGGCTGCACATCCACTGCAAGATGCCCTTCGGCGTGCAACAGCCACCGGCTGCGGTGCCGCCCTTTCGGCCAGGCAGAGGCATGCTGCTTTAAAGCCCTTCGAATTGCAGATTCATCCCACACATAGGAAAAAAAGTCGGCTGCCCTGGCCATGCGCGCGATATGCAAATCCAGATGCTGCCATTGGCCCTCGCACAGCAACACGGTTTCCAGCACCTGAAAATCGATGCTGGCCTGCCGCAAGAAAGCGGTTTTTTGCCACCACTCGCGTTTTTCGTCCAATGGGTGGGAGTACCACGTGATGCCACTGCCCACCCCATAGGTGAGCGTGGGAAGGTGATCCTTGTCGGATTGAAAAACTGCAGTTCGAATGGGCACGTTGAACTGGGCAACGCCGCTGGGGCTGATTACACCGGCCGCACCACAATACACCCCCCGAGGCGCTGGCTCCCACTGAGCAATGCGCTTCATGGCTTGCGATTTGGGTGCCCCGGTAACACTGCCACACGGAAAAAGCGCCTCAAACACATCCACCAAAGCCAGGCCTGGCCTCAACGTGCCGATGATGGTGGAGGTCATTTGTTCAACAGTGGGCAAGTGCATGACATCAAACAAAGACGCCACCTGCACCGACTTTGGCACACACACCTTGGCCATGTCGTTGCGAAGCAGGTCAACAATCATCACGTTCTCTGCCCTGTCTTTGCTGCTGTCACTGAGGGCTGACATGGGCAGTTGCCTCTGACGCGGGCGGGTGCCCTTCATGGGCGACGTTTTCAAGGCGCGGCCATTTAATTCAAAGAACAGCTCCGGCGACCAGCTCAGCACCACCTGCCCCGGCATGCGCAAAAACAGGCTTTGCTGCGCAGGCTGTGTATTAAAAAAGTGCAAAAACAAAGGCCAGGGGTCAAGACTCGAACTCTTGGCCTGCAGGCGTGTGGTGAAGTTGATTTGGTAAAACTCGCCAGACTCAATGGCCGCACGTATGTCGGCAAAGCGTTCCAGGTAATCCTGCAACGGCATTGAATCCAGCCAAGGTTCAAACGCTTGCGCTTGAGATTCTGCTTGTTGAAGCAGCGGCAGATTGTGTATTTGAGAGGGTCGGTAGGCGGCAAAATAAGCCAAGGGCGCATGGCCTGCCACGGTGCGCGTCACAAGGCTGGGGTCAAAGGCTGGGGCTGCTTCATAGGCCACTGCCCCCACCACCCAAAGGCCTTGCATGGCCCAGTCGGAGGCCTGCTGCACGGCGGCTTTTACTTCAGCGAGGGCCATGGCTTGCACGGCATGCAAAGGTTCACCCATGGCCACGCGCAAACCGTGAGCATCAGATCCATCGCTGGCCATGCTGGCATGCCAGGCGGCCGTGACTTGGGAACACTCCATGGGGGAAACAAGCCCAAAACATCCAGGTCACATTGTAGCCTGCGCAACCGGCCTTGCTATTGAGCCAGACGCACACCCTGCAGAACAGGCTGCTGTTGACGCTGGTGCTCGAGGCCTTTCTGGCCCAGACCGAAAAACGCATACACCTCATCGCGTTTGGCAATGGTGTCTGCCATGCCCATGCGGATCAATTCGCGGGTGTAATTCGATTCAAACAACAGATAACTGGCCAATGAGGAGCCGCTCGCCTCAGTCGCCCCCAGGGCCGAAAGCATGGTACGCACCGGGCGAGGCAGATCCTGCGTGTGCCTGGCTGCAATTTCGTCGATGCGCTCAGAGGGCGAAATCACCAACAGTTCCACAGGCTTGAGCGTGGTTTTGCTGGCCATTTCAGGCGGTAACAACGACAAGGTTTTATTCACTCGGCTCAGTCGCTCAATGTCGATGGACAAGCTATCCAGAAAGATTGAGGCCATGGCATGGCCTGCAATTTGAGCCAAGCTGGGGTAGGCATCACGCACATCCATCAACTTGGTGTGATCGTTCTCGGACTGGCTGGATCCAATCACCATCACCTTGTTGGCCCCCAAATGGATGGCGGGGCTGATGGGCGCCAACTGACGAATGGATCCATCGCCAAAGTGTTCAGTGTGTCCGTCAATTTCAAGCTTGACCGCCGGGAACACAAACGGGATGGCCGCTGACGCCAGCAAATGCTGCACCGTGATGCGGTCTGGCAAAGCCACCCGCAAGGTTCTGGACCACGATTCAATGGCATCGAGAGACTGAAAGAAGGTGACGTTGCGCCCCGAGCTGTAACTGGATGCTGTGACCGCCAAAGCCCGAATGGTGCCGTTTTCAAGGGCCTCATCCAAACGCCGGAAGTGCAGCAATTCGTGCAGCAAATGCGCCAAGGGTGAGTTATCCAGCAGGCACTTGGGGCGCTTGCGCAACATCCAGCCGATCGACAAGGCCGACAACCAGCGCGCGCCGGTGCGAATAATGCCCAGGGAATCGGAGCGGAACACTTGCTCCGAGCGGAAGTTTTCCCACACCCGCATCATGCGGTCGGTTGACTGGTAAAAATTTCGACCCGCGCACACGAGGGCGGCCGCGTTGATGGCGCCAGCCGAAGTGCCACACAAAATCTTGAAGGGAAAATCAAATTCGCGGCGGTCCTCTTGATCGAACCACTTGGCCAACTGGTGCAACACACCCACTTGATAGGCCGCACGCGCACCACCGCCAGACAACACCAGACCGGTGACGTCGTCTCGGGAATGCATCAGTGGAGTGGGCAGGTTCTCGTTCATGTGAACATTGTGCGCCCAATCGTGAAACATTTAAAAGTCAAACAGGCGCGCCTTGCACGCCCATTTGTACCTTTAAACAGGGCGCGCAAGCACGCCCTTGTAACCTGGATTACAGAGTACTTACCCGCTCAGAGTTGGCATCGAGCACGGCCAGTGCGGTCATGTTCACAATGCGGCGCACGGTGGCAGACGCCGTCAAAATATGCACAGGCTTGGCAGCACCCAGCAGCACAGGCCCCACAGCAATGCCGTTGCCTGCTGCAGACTTCAACAGGTTGTAGGCAATGTTGGCTGCATCAATATTGGGGCAAACCAGCAAATTGGCTTCCCCGGTGAGGGTAGAACCGGCAAAAATGGTGTTGCGTACCGATTCATCAATGGCGCAATCACCGTGCATTTCACCATCGACCTCCAGCCAGGGCGCAATGTCGCGCAACTTTTGCAAAGCTTCCCGCATTTTGATGGCCGAAGGTTGGTTGCTGGAGCCAAAATTTGAATGCGACAACAAAGCCGCTTTGGGCTGAACGCCCAAGCGCAGCATTTCTTCAGCCGCCATCAGGGTGATTTCAGCAATTTGATCGGCGGTTGGGTCGTAATTCACATGGGTGTCGACCAAAAACACTTGGCGGTTGGTGAGCATGAGGCCATTCATCGCACCGTAGGTGTTGCACCCCGCACGCAAGCCAATCACCTGATTCACATAATGCAAATGCAGGGCATGGGTGCCAAAGGTGCCACAGATCATTGCGTCGGCGTGGCCCTTGTGAATCATCATTGAACCGATGAGAGTGTGTCGGCGGCGCATTTCAATTTTGGCATAGGCCTCGGTCACCCCCTTGCGCTTGGTGAGGTCGTAATATGAACGCCAAAAGTCTTTGTAGCGCTCGTCGTACTCGGGGTTGATCAACTCGAAGTCGACACCAGGTTTGATCCGCAAACCGAAACGCTCCAGGCGACGCTCCACCACCGCTGGGCGACCGATTAGAATTGGCTTGGCCAGGCCTTCATCCACGACCACCTGAACGGCGCGCATTACGCGCTCATCTTCAGCTTCGGCAAACACCACACGGCTGGTTTGTGGGGTTTCTTCGACGCAGCGCTTGGCCACGGCAAAGATGGGCTTCATAAAGGTGCCCGAGTGGTAGACAAACTGCTGCAGTTGGTCTTTGTAGGCCGCCATGTCATCGATGGGGCGGGTGGCCACGCCACTTTCCATGGCCGCTTTGGCCACCGCCGGCGCAATATGCACAATGAGGCGGGGGTCAAACGGCTTGGGAATGAGGTACTCGGGCCCAAAACTTAAATTTTGGGTTCGGTAAGCTGCCGCAACAATGTCGGACTGTTCTTTGCGAGCCAGCTCTGCCACGGCGCGCACCGCAGCAATTTCCATTTCTTTGGTGATGGTGGTGGCTCCCACATCCAAGGCACCGCGGAAAATGTAAGGGAAGCACAGCACGTTGTTGACCTGGTTGGGGTAATCGGTGCGACCAGTGCACATGATGGCATCGGAGCGCACCTCGTAAACCTTCTCAGGAAGAATTTCGGGGGTGGGGTTGGCCAAGGCCAAAATCAGCGGCTTGGCGGCCATGCTCTTGACCATGTCTTGGCTCATCACGCCACCGGCAGACAATCCCAAAAACACGTCGGCCCCAGACACCACCTCAGCCAGTTTGCGGGCGCTGGTTGGCTGGGCAAACTTGGCTTTGTCGGGGTCCATATTCTCGGTGCGGCCCTCAAATACAACACCGTCGATGTCGGTCACCCAAATGTTTTTGCGCGGCAGGCCCAAATCCACAAGGAGTTCTAGACAGGCCAGGGCCGCAGCGCCTGCACCAGAGGCCACCAACTTGACCTGATCCAACTTTTTGCCAACCACTTCCAAGCCATTCAAAATGGCGGCCCCCACCACGATGGCCGTGCCATGCTGGTCGTCGTGAAACACAGGAATGTTCATGCGGTCGCGCAGCGCGCGTTCGACTTTGAAGCAATCGGGGGCTTTGATGTCTTCGAGGTTGATGCCCCCAAAGGTCGGCTCAAGCGAGGCAATAATCTCGATCAACTTATCTGGATCGGTCTCTTTGATTTCGATGTCGAATACATCAATGCCGGCAAATTTTTTGAACAGCACGGCCTTGCCTTCCATCACTGGCTTGGCGGCCAGCGGCCCGATATTGCCCAAACCCAACACCGCGGTGCCATTGGTGACCACGCCCACCAAATTGCCCTTGGCGGTGTAACGCACGGCGGTGGATGGGTCCTGCTCAATTTCTTCACACGCTGCCGCCACACCGGGGGAGTAAGCCAGCGCTAGATCACGCTGGTTCACCAGGCTCTTGGTGGCAGAAATTTGCAACTTTCCGGGCTTGGGGAATTCGTGATACTCGAGGGCGGCTTGGCGAAAACGCTGATCCATCGGTTGGGCCATATAATTGTCTCTTTGTGTGGTGATGCTACAGAATCGAAAATTATAGGCTCAGACCCCGGCCAATGTAGTCGGGGTTTTCCACAAATCGGTCATCATCTTGCCTCACACCCATTTCAGGTGAATATCCATGCTGTCCCACCTTGCCAAACTCATCGAACCATTTCACGTGATGGAATTGGTGAAACAGGCCGACCTGCTTGAACAGCAAGGTCGATCCATCATTCATTTGTCGATTGGCGAACCCGATTTTGGTGTGCCTGAACCCGTGCTACAGGCACACCAGCGCGCCCTGCGGGATGGCAAAACACGCTACACGCCCGCCTTGGGGCTTCCCGCCCTGCGCGAGGCGGTGGCCCATCATTACTTGCACACCTTTCATGTGAAAGTGCCCGCTGAACAGGTGGTGATCACAGCGGGTGGCTCGGCGGCCCTGCTGTATGCCTGCCTTGCACTGATTAACCCCGAGCAAGGGGTATTGCTCACCGACCCGGGTTACCCCTGTAACAAGACTTTTGTCATGGCGGCGCAGGGTATTCCACAATTTGTGCCGCTTGAAGAACACAAAAACTTTCAGCCCGCCTGGAGCGATTTGGCGCAGCACTGGCAAAGCAACACGGCGGGCGCCGTGCTGGCCACGCCATCCAACCCCACAGGCACACAAATTGACCCAAAGGCCATGCAAGGCATTCTGGCTGGCCTGGCGGCACGGCGAGGCTTTTTGATTGTGGACGAAATTTATCAATCGCTGTGCTACGGCACACCCGCCCGAAGCGTGCTCCAACTCAGCGGAGCCCCTTCAACGGGTCAGGCTCTGGTGGTGATCAACAGTTTTTCAAAGTATTTTGGGATGACAGGCCTTCGGCTTGGCTGGATGGTGGTTCCGCCTGATCTGGTGGCCCCTGTGGAGCGCCTGGCCCAAAACCTCAGCATTTGCCCTAGTGCGCCAGCCCAGTGGGCAGCCTTGGCTTGCTTCGAGCCAGACACCTTAAGCCTTTGTGAACTGCGTCGGCAAGAATTTGAGCGCAGACGAGACTTCATGCTTAAGGCCCTGCCCAAGGCCGGAATCGCCGTGAACTCAAGCCCAGACGGGGCTTTTTACCTGTACACGCAGAGCCCCTACAACAGCGATCAATACTGCAAAGATCTTTTGGAAGGCGCGGGAGTGTGTGCGATTCCCGGGAAAGATTTTTCAAGAATGCACGGTGCCAATATGATGCGATGGTCTTATGCCAACGCTTTGGACCGCCTGGAGGAGGCCATGCACCGCCTCCAGCAATTTAACACTCGAGCTTGATTAACTTTCGCTGCTGGGCTTGGCCACCGCAGATACTTTTTCGCTCTTGTCGCGGGCTGCCACGAGGTGGCCCTGCTGGTACACAGAGTCAATGCGGGCTTTCAGGCCCAACACTTTGCCAGGGTAACCGCCATCGTTGCCGTGAATGGCTGCACCCACGTACCAACGCAAACCATCTGAAACAGAGCCAGTGCGGCGAGTGTATTCACGGATAATCTTCGCACCCACACGCATGTTCATTTCTGGGTGCAAGGGCGACCAATCGCCAGGGGACAAGGCTTCAAATTTGTCCTTGTGGATCTTGGGCATGACCTGCATCAAACCACGCGCACCCACTGGGCTGGCAGCAAATGGGTTGTAAGAAGACTCAATGCCCACAATGGCCAGAATAAGTGTGGGCTCGACCTTTTCTTCTTTGCCGACCTTGTAGGCCAATCGGACGATCGATTCGACAGCTTCTGGCGACACGCGGTAACGCTTGGCCAAGAAAGACACCACTTCACGCTGACCGGCAGTCAAAGGCTTGGCGCTTTCGGGAGTGCCGAATTTGATGGGCAACATGCCGCCGGGCTGGGTTTGGGGTGCGGGCGAATCACTGCGTGGCACCTCTGCACCGCCACCTGCCAAGCCGGTGGACAGCAGGTCAATTTCATTGGCGAACACCGCCTGAACGGGCTCCGAGAAAAACACCTTGCTGCGCCACTCGGGGTTGACTGCCAGTGCAGCCACCGCACCAGCGGTGATTAAAACAGATGCTGCGCCAAACAATGACAGCGCATTCTTAATGGTTTTGAAGGCCTGGGCGGTATTGACCGGCTGGTCAACCTTCAGGACGGTTTCGTACTGCTTCATGCAACCTCCTCTGCTACGCAAACGCAATTTCTTGCATTGTTTGACTCAGCGGTGCATCTGCCTCGTTTTGATCCGTGAGGCAGAACGTTCTGCTCTGGCCCGAATTCGCCGAAAAGTGGCGCGGCCTGAACACTCTGAAAACGGGGCGAACCCCGTCGCGAATGTGTGACGGTTTTGTGTTGTACCTGTCACTAAGCTGAGCGGATTCTAGGGGGAGCCAGCAAGGGGGTCAACCCGAAATCTGGTAGAGTCTTTCTACACAAAACAGGCACTTAGCGGTTCGCTCAAGCCTGATGCGCTTTTTCGGGGTTTGAAAAAGCGCTCTAGCGCTCGCGTGTGAATGAGTGTTAACTGTTCGATTCCTACAACAAATTGCTTCTTTTTTCACAATGCGGTACAAAAATCTTCGGGACTTCATCGATTTACTCTACAAAGAGGGTGAGTTGCTTCGGGTCCCTGAATCAGTCAGCCCGGTGCTGGAAATGACCCACCTGTGCGACAGGGTGTTGCGTGCCCAAGGCCCTGCCCTGCTGTTTGATGCACCCAGAGGCTACAAGCATCGGGTGCTGGGCAACCTGTTTGGCACACCCAAACGCGTGGCCATGGGCATGGGCGCAAGCAACACCTCGGCGCTGCGCGACATTGGTCAAACCTTGTCTTATTTAAAAGAGCCCGAGCCTCCCAAGGGGCTGCGCGACGCCATGGACAAGCTGCCGCTGGTCAAACAGGTGCTCAGCATGGCGCCCAAGGTGGTGAGCAAGGCCCCCTGCCAACAACACGTGCTGGAAGGCACCGATGTGGATTTGAATCAAATTCCCATTTGGACCTGCTGGCCTGATGATGCAGCCCCCCTGCTAACCTGGGGCTTGGTGATCACCAAAGGACCCAACCGAAAACGGCAAAACCTGGGCATTTATCGGCAACAACAAATAGGAAAGAACAGGCTCATCATGCGCTGGTTGGCCCACCGGGGTGGCGCTCTGGATTTTCGTGAGCATGCCCTTAAAAACCCGGGCCAACCCTTCCCCATTTCAGTGGCCTTGGGTGCCGACCCAGCCACTATTCTGGGCGCGGTCACCCCTGTGCCTGACACACTGTCGGAGTACCAGTTTGCTGGCCTGCTGCGCGGCAGCCGCACCGAGCTGATTAAGTGTGTTGGCAATGAACTCCAAGTACCCGCAGAAGCTGAAATGGTTCTGGAAGGCCACATTTACCCAGCCGACCACCCAATTGCAGTGCAAGCACGGCGAGGACGAAACGATGGCGAAGTGCCCAGCATCCGGGAGGGTGTCACTGTGCTGCGTGAACCCCCACCCATACCCAGCTACCTCAAAGGGTGGGACTGTGCGCTAGAAGGCCCCTATGGTGACCACACTGGCTATTACAACGAACAGGACTGGTTCCCCGTGTTTACCGTGGACCGCATCACCCTGCGCGACGATGCAATTTACCACTCCACCTACACCGGCAAACCACCCGATGAGCCAGCTGTGCTGGGCGTGGCCTTAAATGAAGTGTTTGTGCCAATTTTGCAACGCCAATTCCCGGAGATTGTGGACTTTTACCTGCCCCCCGAGGGATGCAGCTACCGCATGGCCGTGATTTCCATGAAAAAGGCCTACGCTGGGCATGCCAAGCGAGTGATGATGGGCACTTGGAGCTTTTTGCGCCAGTTCATGTACACCAAGTTCATTGTGGTGGTGGACGACGATGTGGATGCTCGGGACTGGAAGGAAGTGATTTGGGCCATCACGACCCGAATGGATCCAGTCAGGGACACAGTGCTGTTAGAGAACACTCCGATTGATTACCTGGACTTTGCAAGCCCGGTGAGCGGCCTGGGCGGCAAAATGGGGCTGGATGCCACCAACAAATGGCCGGGCGAAACACACCGTGAATGGGGCAGAAGCATTCAACCCGACCCGGGTTTGAATGAGCGGGTCAGGGAGCTGATGACCCGGCTTGGCCTTTGAAAGTGGGCCCCCCGGGGCTAGTACCCCGGGTTTTGAACCAAAACACAGCCGTAGCCAACACCACGGCCGCCATGCCAGCCCGCAGCGTGACCTTGGCCAAGGGCTGGCGGTAGCGAAGCATGACGGTCGATGCCAGCAGACCGAGCATGGGATGTTGTTTTAACCAGTCCTGAAGCGGCTGGCCTCCCAAGGCACCCAATGGACCCAAGGCGTTAACATTGCGCTGACCAAACCACTGACTTGCCTTTTTAAACAACTGGAGCCACGCGAATTGTTGTTTCAGGTCATCGATCTCGCCACCCAGTTGCATGCGCTCCAATTGCGCCTTCATTTGCAGCAATTCTTTTTTGGCTTGAAGATGATCAAAGCGCTGGCTCATGAATCGCCCTTGCCTGCAACGGGTTGAATACTTTCCAGAATGGCTTGGCGGTCTTTGCCGAGTTCGGCCAAGGTGGCCTCAAACAAAGGCGGTTGCTCTGCCAAGGCCTGCTTTAAGCGAACTAAAAACCACGCGGCCAGGCCCAGGTAAAAAAGAACACAGCCCATTAAAGCCGCCATGCGGTGGGTTTCCCAAAACCAAGCCACAACAGCCAAACATGCAAACACAGAGGCCAAGGCCGCGGCCAGAGCAAGCAAAATGGACCAAACCACCGTGCGCACCGTGGCCTGGCGAGCTTGGGCCAACTCAACCCCCGCCAGTTCCAGGCGTGTTTGGCCCATGCCCAACAGGCTGGCCATCACACGCTTTAGCGCCGACTGGGCTTGAGAACTCATCACAGCAGACAGGCCTTAACGGCGGTTAACAATAAGACCCAATACAAAGCCAACTGCGGCCGCAATGCCCACTGCGCGCCATGGGTGATCGTGCACGTAGTCGTCGGTTGCGCGCGCGGCGGCTTTGCCCTTTTCAACCACGGCCGATTGAGCGTCTTGCATCACCTCTTTGGCTCGGCGCAAACTCACCATGGCCTTCTCGCGGAGTTCTACGGCGCGCTCACCCGACGATGAGGCAGCGGCTTTTAAAAGGTCTTCCGCATCGCTCAACACGATTTTCATGTCGCTGAAAAGTTTGTCCTTGCTGTTTTCCATGCGTACGCCTCAAAAAAATTGGGTTTTTAACAATCTTTGAGTCTAACAAAGGAAGACCGACCAACGCGGCAGTTGGCCAGCAAGCGTGTTGTTTTTAAGTCAGCATTATTCGCCACGGTACAAAAACTCAAGCAGGTTCTCCATGGGCGGCCAACTGTCGTAGGCCCTGGGGCTTTTAACCAGAACGCCCACAGCCCACCATTGCCCTTCCACATCGCGCAGGTATCCCCCCAGGGAGCGCACGCCGTTCAAGCTGCCAGTCTTTAGGTAGGCATAGCCGCCAATGTTGTTCACCCGGCGGTGCAGAGTGCCATCCACACCCGCGCGCGGCATGCTGGCCAGGTAATCCGGAAAATCGGCTCGCGTGGCCATGTACCGCAAAAACTGCGTCAAACCCTGCGCATCAATCCGCGTGTTGCGTGACAAGCCCGATCCGTTCTCGAAAAACCAGCCTTTGGTGCCTACCCCCATGGTCCCCAGCCAGGCCAGCATGTCGCGATTAAACACCTCGGGCGACCCAGACACAGCCAGCTCCATGTGGCGTGCCATCACATTGCTCGACCATTTGTTCACTTGCTTGACCAGATCGCCCAAAGGCTGGCCAAAGTGGGTGTACAGCGCGATGGTGTTGGAAGGGGTCGTCCCCTTGATGACCTGCCCACCTTGCGGACCAGAAAACTGCCCTCCCAGTTCGGCCCAAATCTCCTTGACCCACGATTCCCACAACCAGTCCTGCACCGGCACGCGAATGGGCAATCTGGAGTGGCCGCAACGCCGCGGATAAGTGCCTTTCACGGTGACCACCACGTGACTGCCTGCCTTTGCAAAATCAATCGACATGCCGTTTTTCCAAGCCCCACAAGCGCCTGGGCTGAGCTGAACCTCCGATACAAAAGCCCAATTTTTGGGGGCCTCTTCGGGCAGCACCTGCACAGAATTGTCCAGAATATGCAGATCGATGGACATGGCTCCGTAATTCATGAGCAAGGCATCGGGCTGTGCATGGTAGGCGCGGTGTGGCGCATCGTCGAAGTCTTCTTCAGACGCGGTTGGCGCAGTGGATGATTGGTCAGCAAAAGCCGAATCGTCGAGCACCACAGGGCCATCGATGACCCGAACTCCTTTGCTGCGCAACTGCCTCAAAGAGAACCACAAGTCAGAAGACAAAAATGCGGGATCTCCAGAACCCTTGATGTAAAGAGGCCCCTGCAATACCCCGTCTTTGGGCTCGGCCTGCGCGTGGAAACCGGTTTTAAAGCGGTAATTGGAACCCAGTTTTTCGAGAGCCAGGCCGGTGGTGAACACCTTGGCCACCGAGGCAGGGTTGACCAACACTTGGCCGCCATGAACAAATGCCTGGGCGCGCCGACTCACATAGGGCGGCAAAGGCAAAGCGTGAGCGGTCAATTCATCTGCCGAAATGCCCTTGGCCTGGAAGGCCTGCAAAACGGGCTTGGGGAAACTTCGCGCGATCGGCTCGGCGGCCTGCGAAGGCGTGGTGTGTGTCGTTAACAGGGCAGCCAACAGGCCGCACATCCAGAAGCTTCGCCTGGCCTTCAAAGTCGCAATCCTCCCGAGTTGAGTTGATCAACTCAGGATAACATTGGCCCCGCCCGCGCCTGCAGGGCCAATTGCTTCAGGTGTGTTTCTTGGGGTCTTTTTTTCGTTCCCAGGGGCGAGAAGGTGACTCTGGCTTCGCCGGCTCTTCGGCCACAGCCGGTGGTGCAGCGTGCGCAGGCTCGGGAACTGCTTGCGGCTGGGCGGCAGCCGCCTCGCCCTGCTCAGGTCGTGCATCTTTGGGCAACCAACGCTGTCGCCCGGTGGCGGGTTCTACCGGTGCAGCAGCAGAGGCAGCCGGGTTTGACTGCGGCGTGAGCACCCCAGGGGCCACAGCCGCCGGCGCAGCGGCATGACCACCAGCAGCCGGGGCAGAGAATGCCGAGGTTTTGATCTCCGGCTTAACCACCTCGATTTCGTTGGCCAGCATGTAATCGTTCATGTCTCGCCACCCCTCAAACACACCCGCGGGGTGGGTCTTGGGGTTGAGAGCGAAGCAGTCTTCCAGCGCGCGGCCCGAGTGCCTGCACGCGGCGCCCACGGCCTTGCTGTCTTCGATCGACAACTTGCCATCCAGCCCGGGGATTTGTGACAAGTCACACGAGCTAAGCATGGTCGCAGCGCCTGCCACCATCATAATTTTGAATGTTTTCATGTGTTCATCCCGCCAAACAGCGATTTGCCCGCCAGTTGGACTGACGGCCTCTACAAGGAATAACGGCGGTACTGGGCAAAAATTGATAGCCCGGGCTCGGGAGTGTGGTGTTTTTCTTCTAAACAGCCGTAAAGACTGAATTATTTCTTGTGCACCGCACACCTTCCCTGTAGACTCCGGTCCCAGATAGCAAATCAACGGGTCGTTTCCATACGATTGTCAATTTGGGCCGCGTTGGGTTGCCTTTGTTACGCACCATGTGTGCCTTGCCCATCGCCGCCAGTTCTCTTGCGACTGTACTTGCCACCCCTCGGGTGATTGTTCGCGTCATTTCTGCTCGTCGATGATTTTTTGAGCCATAAACATTTGGATATTTGTCATGACCACGTCTTTTGACGCCATGGGTCTTGCTGCGCCATTGCAACAAGCCCTGAACGCTTTGAACATTTCAACCCCCACACCAGTACAGGCCCAAGTGGTGCCCCTGGGCATGGAAGGCGGCGACCTGATGGTGAGCAGCCAAACCGGCAGCGGTAAAACCTTTGGCTTTTTGCTGCCCGTGATGCATCGCATGATGGAAAGCGGGGCCAGCCCCATGGAGTCCCTGGCAGGCCCAGAGGTACTCGTGCTGTGCCCCACCCGCGAACTGGCCCAGCAGGTCAGCCAAGACGCCATCAATTTGGTGAAGTTTTACAAAGGCCTTCGCGTAGCCACCGTGGTAGGCGGTATGCCGTATGGCAAGCAAATGGCCGCCCTGCGCGGTGCGCGTCTGGTGGTGGGTACACCAGGTCGTTTGCTGGACTTGGCCCAACAAGGCAAGTTGAATTTGTCGACCGTCAACACCTTGATCGTTGATGAAGCCGATCGCATGCTTGACCTTGGCTTTTCTGAAGACCTGGAAGCCTTGAACGAGCAATGTGGCAATCGCGAACAAACTCTGATGTTCTCAGCCACGTTTGCCAAGCGCATTGTGGGCCTGGCCGAAAACATCATGAACAACCCCCAGCGCATAGAAATGGCCGCTCAGAACGAAGCCAACACCGACATTGCGCAAAAACTGATGTGGGCAGACAGCCGCGGCCACAAGCGCAAACTGTTGAATCACTGGCTGGAGCAACCCGATATCAACCAGGCCGTGATTTTTACCAGCACGCAGGTGGACGCAGAAAACCTGGCCCGCGACTTGATGGACGAGGGCGTGCGCGCCTGCGCCCTGCACGGCGCCATGCCCCAAGTGGTACGTAACCGCCGCTTGGCCAGCGTGCGCAAAGGCGATATTAAAATTTTGGTGGCCACCGATGTGGCCGCCCGAGGCCTGGATGTGCCTGCCATTTCGCATGTCATCAACTACGGCATGCCCATGAAAGCCGAAGACTATGTGCACCGAATCGGTCGAACCGGGCGCGCTGGCCGTGCTGGCGTGGCCATCACCTTGGCTGAGGCAGAGGACATCATTCGCGTTCGAGCCATTGAGCGATTCATCAACTCCCGCATCCCCGAAGAGCAAGTCGAAGGCCTGGAGCCTCGCGGCAACTTCAACAGCGCCCCGCGTGGTGGCAAAGGGGGAGGCCGCGGTCGCCCTCAGGGTGGAGGCAATCGCGGGCGCTTTGAAGAGCGCAAATCGTGTGGAGAAGGCAAGCCCTTCGGTGAGCGCAAGTCTTTCGACGACCGCAAGCCCTTCGGTGAGCGCAAGTCTTTCGAGGACCGCAAGCCCTTCGGTGAGCGCAAGTCTTTCGAGGACCGCAAGCCCTTCGGCGAGCGCAAGTCTTTCGAGGACCGCAAACCCTTCGGCGAGCGCAAGTCTTTTGACGACCGCAAACCCTTTGGTGAGCGCAAGTCTTTCGACGACCGCAAACCTTTTGGTGAGCGCAAATCATTTGGCGACAACAAGCCATGGAATCGTGAAGAAAAGCGCAGCAGCTTCCCCCGTTCTGAAGAACGTGCCCGCCCCGCTTTCCGCGCTGATGGCGCACCAAAACGTGAGCATGCCTCTGGCGCCCGCCGTGAGCAAGCCGCTCGCAACCAGGGGGAACGCGGTGGCTTTAGCCGTCGCCGCGCAGGCTAATTCATATTTGATTGCCTCTACGGGATAATCCCCACCCCAAAACCCCCGACCGCTCGGTTGGGGGTTTTTGTTTTTATGCGACAATCGCGGACATCTCTATGAAACTTTTCGCCAGGTAGGCTCAACCGTGCGGCACAACATCGGCAGCAAATGGATACAACAGGGCGCTCGCTTGTCCCGCTTCTTGGCGGATCGGGGCATGATCGTCTCGGTGGTGTACCTGTTCTCCCTGTTGGTGGGTTTGCTGGCCGTGGGTTTTGCCTGGCTGTCAGATTCGGCCGGCGAATGGAACAAGGAGTTTTTCCGTGAGCACATGTGGATTGCGCTCATGTTGCCCCCCATCGCGTTTCCTGCGGCATTGTGGCTGGTCAACACGGTGTTTTGGGGCTCTGGCGGTAGCGGCATTCCTCAGGCCATCAAGGTCATCAAGCACCCCAAACCCCGGTTGATGGACCGCTTGCTGGGGCCACGTGCTTTTTTTGGCAAGCTGTTGGTGACCCCCTTTGTGATAGCAGCCGGCGCAGCCGCAGGCCGGGAAGGCCCAACCGTGCAACTGGGCGCTGCCCTCATGGCTTACACCCATCGCTTCCCCGGCATCGCCAAATTGTTCGACACGCGCTCCCTGATTATTGCGGGGGGTGCAGCCGGGGTGGCAGCCGCGTTCAACACCCCCCTGGGTGGTTTGATGTTCGCCTTCGAAGAACTGGGGCGGCGCAAAACCATGCGACACACCTCGGCCTTGCTCATGGCCATCGTGTTAGCAGGCCTGGTGGCGCTGGTGTTGCAGGGCAATTACTCCTACTTTGGGTACTCCAACGCCACCATCGATTGGGGTGAAGAATGGTTGATCATTACCGTGTTGGCTATTCTCACCGGCATTGTGGGTGGCTTGTATGGGCGATCCATGCTCATCATCGTTTCAGGCCGCAGCGTATTTGGTGCCTACCGAAGCAAATACCCGTATCGCTTTGCTGCCTTGTGCGGCGTGGTGCTGTCCCTGATGGCCCTAATATTCGGGCCTGAAGTGTTTGGCGCTGGCTACGAAGAAACCAAAGCTGCCCTGCAAGAAAGCGAAGAACTCTCCCCATTGTTTTGGTTGACCAAAATGGCGGCCACAGTGGTGTCGTTTGCCAGCGGTGCGCCAGGGGGCGTGTTTTCCCCCACACTGTCGATTGGCGCGGGGTTCGGTCACTTTTTTGCCGGCCTCACAGACCGCGACACCGCTCCACTCATGCTATTGGCCATGGTGGGTGTACTGTCGGCAGTTACCCACTGCCCCATCACCGCCTTCGTGATTGTGTTGGAAATGGTCGACAACCATGATTTGGTGATGCCTCTGATTTTTGTGTCAGCCATTGCCACGCAGGTGAGCAAGCGTATTTTGCCCGCCTCGATTTACCACTTATTGGCCAACCAGATCAAAGTGAGCTTTGCCCAGGCCGAACAGGCACAAACCACCCAAGCCACCGCAGCAACCCCGCCCGCCAAAGCATCCAGCGATGCTCCGAATGACTCGACGCAGGGCAAGATCCAAGCGCCGTCTGATCAAAAATGAACACCCCCGAAGTGCCACCACACTGGGTCAAGCATGCATTGATCACTGGCCTGCTGGTCATGGGCCTGCTCAGCAACGCTGCGGCCACCCCGGAGGCCATTTCACAACTGCAAAACCCGGCCCTTCATTGTGGGCAGGACGTGCAACTCAACCTCTATGAGGGCCTGGTGCAGGCGCTGGCCGACCAACCCGAAGCCACCGCCTCGGAGTTGGCGCTCAAAGACCACGAGCGCCGGTTGGAACTGGTTATTCACTTTGGCAGCGCTAGCCAACACATTCCAGAAGACTGCGCGAACCGACTGCTGGCTTTGAGTGAAAAAGTAAAAAACGGGGAGTTGGGGCGATTGTTGATTCGCTCGGCCAACCGAGGCTCGGGCAGCACAGAATTTGATTTGGCCAAAGCCGACGAACGCCTTCAGGCGGTGTACGGTTTGCTTCGGGAAGATCGCTTGGCCAGAAAAGCCTTTGTAATAGAACTGCACCCAGAAACCTCCAGCCCTTTGATCGGCTGGTCACTTCGAGCACCGCAAGTGGTTGAAGTTTACTCCAGCCCGGCAAGCTGATCGAAACCCAGCCGATCACTCAAACGGCTTAACAAGGTGGCCAACTCGGCGGCAGAACGCACCTTAAGCTTTTCAAACACATTGGCCCGGTGGACCTCCACGGTTCGCATGGAAATGTCGAGTTCAGAGGCGATGACTTTGTTCAGCTTGCCTTTGGCCACCAAAAACATCACCTCCCGCTCGCGCGGAGATAATTTGTCAATGCGCTCAGACCACTGCTTTAACACCTCTTGGCTGGCCAGGTGCTCGCCCGACTTGGCCAGCGCCTGGCGAACGCGTGCAATCAGGCGCTCGTCGGTGGTGGGCTTTTCGTAAAAATCGAAGGCCCCGCTTTTAACCGCCTCTACAGCGGTGGAAATATCGCCGTGCCCCGTTAAAAAAATCACCGGCAAACGTTCCAGGCTATACCCGTTGCGCTTGAGCCATTCAAACACCTCCAGGCCAGACATATCGGGCATGCGCAAATCGAGCAAAAGGCACAACTGCGCATCGCTTTGCATCAGCAAATCGAGCTTGGCACGCAATTGGTCAAAACTGGCAAAACCGCTCATTGGCAGGTCGACAGTGTTAAACATCCACTGCATGCCCTCACGCAAGTCGTCATCGTCATCGAGCAACAACACATGCACAGGTCTAGGTCGTTCCAACTTGCTCCCCTTCAGTGGATTCTCTAAGTGCCATTGGCAAACTCATTGTAAAACACGTGCCCCCGGTGGGCACAGGTTCAGCCTTTAAGCGCCCCCCGTGGGCCTCGGCCACCGATCGGCACAGGCTCAAGCCCAAACCCAAGCCATCGGGTTTGGTAGACACCAAAGCCTCAAACATTTTTTCGGTGTTGTTCAGGCTTAAACCCGGACCGTCGTCGCGCACCGAAAATTCAAAGGAGTGCTCAAGCACGCGGGCGCCAATCCATACATTGCGAATACGTTGCGAGGCGTTGAAAGCCTCGGACGCGTTTTTTACCAGATTGACCAAAGCCTGTTCCACCATGATTCGGTCAATGTGCAACTGAACGTCGGGATGATCCAGCTCAACATGCAAACGCACCTGATGGAGCACTGCTGTGGAGTTGACCATGAAGCGAATGGAATCAATCACCTCCTGCACCCTCACGGGCTCGCGCATTGGGCGGCGTTTGCGCACCAGATTTTGCACCGAACCGACCACCCGCCCGGCACGCTTGGCCTGATCGCGCAGCTTTTCGAACAACTGGCTGTACATCTCTTCGTTCCCACCGCGCTGGGTCAAATTCAGGCCCGCCTGGGCATAAGACACCATGGTCGCCAAGGGCTGGTTTAATTCGTGTGCAATGTTGGATGCCACCTCGCCCACCAAGGCAAATCGGGAAGCGGCTTGAAGTTTTTCGCGCTGCTCTGCGATCAGTGCCTCAGAGCGCTTGCGGTCGGTGATGTCGATTACTGAACTCATCCAACCAGTGTGCAACCCTCGGCCATCACGCAGTGGGGCCTCTACAATCAGCACGTCGATCAGCCTGCCATCTTTGTGTTGGTACACAGTTTCAAAACCCTCGGGCGGTGCATTGCCTGAGATCACATCGGCCACCAAACGTTTGTATTCTTCCTTGCTTTTGGCCGGCCAGTACGGCAGTGGTTGTGGCACCCCGATCAATTCGCTGGGGCTGTAACCCACCATATTGCAAAACGCCGGGTTGACATAGCGGATAAAACCTTGCAGGTCCCACACCCGCAGACCCACCGCCATGGAATCTTGCATGGACTGGCGGAATAGTTTTTCCTCCTCCAGCCTGGCCTCCACCTCAAGACGACGGCGTGAGTCTCGCCACAGCATCATGAAGCTGATCAGCAACATCAGCAACAAAAAAGCCAGTGCGCCATTGATGCCGTAATTGAACAACCGGGGGCCCTCTTGGATACTGTTGACCCTGAGTTGAAACTGCAAACCACCCAGTTCCAAAGAAGTGGTGTGCACATACACCCCGGCCCCGCGACTGGCTTTCACCAAGCGAGACAACACCATGCCGCCAGAATCAAGCAGGTCCACCTCGTTGTCTTGGGCAAACCACCACGGCAACTCCTTTTCAAGCATGAGGTCCAGGTCAATCAGACCAACCAAGCTGGCTTGTCCACGCTGCGCCACATGCACACTGGCCACATAGTTGCGCCCGTTGAACTGGTAAGTGCCCAAAAACCCATCCAGCCTGGACTCAATTCGATCGTGAACATCGTTCAGCATTTGGGCGCGCAAAGCGGCTGCCCGATCAGCACCCAAGTATTCATCGGCGATTACCACGGGTTCCAGCGTGTCGCCTTTGTACACCGCCACCAATTCTTTGGAGCTGCGGCTGAGCTGCGCCAGACTGGGGGCCAGTCGGCTCGAGGGGTAAATTAAAGAGTCGGCAGCCAGGGCCTGGAGTGAATTGATCATGCCGCCCACCTGGAATTGGATGTTTTGGCGGGCCCACAGCGTATCGGCAATCAGTTTTGCCTGGTTTTGCTCACGCTCGTCACGCTGTGCATAGTAAACTGCCGCCACCATGACGGCCATGAGCAAAAGAAAAACCAGCACTGGCACGCCAAACCGAAGCGCCTGGCGTCGCTTGATTTTCTGTAGATTGGGTGTGTTGGGGCCAAACATTTGCATGGCTGGATAGTGCCACGAAATATCCTTTTTGGCCCCAAGCCTGTGGAAACCCACAATGGTTTGAAGGGTCACACTCTGGAAATGATGGACACGTTGTGAAAAGTTCCCGCCACTGCATCGCCAACCAAGCACCATGAAGCGTTTAATCGGTTTGTTTTTGTCTTGGGCCACCATGGCCGCCCTTAACCTGCCCGGTGTGGTTCATGCTGCTCCGGCCATTGTGATCAAGTTCAGCCATGTTGTGGACGAAAACACCCCCAAAGGCTTGGCCGCGCTTGAGTTTAAGCGCTTGGTCGAAGAACGCACACGCGGCAAGGTGAGGGTGGAGGTCTACCCCAACTCTTCGCTCTACAAAGACAAAGAAGAACTGGAGGCTTTGCAATTGGGTGCGGTGCAAATGCTGGCTCCCTCATTGGCCAAGTTTGGCTACCTTGGCATGCGAGACTTCGAAGTGTTCGACCTGCCTTATATTTTTCCCAATCGGCGGGTATTGAAGGCCGTCACAGAAGGCCCCATCGGGCGTGAACTGCTCAACCAACTCGAAGATCGGGGCATTCTGGGCCTGGCTTACTGGGACAATGGATTTAAAGTGATGAGTGCCAACACCCCCCTGCTGCACCCCGAGGACCTGAAGGGCAAGCGGATGCGCATTCAACCCTCGCGCGTGCTGGAAGCTCAAATGGAAAGCCTGGGGGCCACGCCCATTCCTTTGGCATTTTCTGATGTGTACACCGCACTTGAAACGGGCCTGGCCGATGGCACAGAGAATCCACCATCCAACCTGTATTCCAAAAACATGCACAAGGTGCAAAAGTACGTCACGGTGACCAACCACGGTTACCTGGGCTATGCCGTCATTGTTAACCGTAAATTTTGGACCAGCCTGCCAGCCGACTTGCGGGCCACCTTGGAGCGCTGCATGGTGGATGCCACCAAGCGCAACAACGAGGAATCGGTGAGGCTCAACGCCGAGGCGCTCGAGAAGGTAAAAGCCGCGGGCACGAGCGTGGTCACCCAGCTCACACCGGCCCAACGCGAGGAGTGGCGCAAAGCCTTGGAACCCGTTCAGCGCAAGATGGAAGGGCGCATCAACAAAACGCTTATCGAGCGGATTCGCAAAACAGCCGCCAACGAGCAGTATTCATATGCGCGCTAGGCCTGGGTTTCGTTAAGCGTCCAGCGCCCCCAGTCTTTGACGAGCCAGTTCCAACAAGGCATCTGGCTCAGGCCGCACACGAAGATTGTCCGTGAAATGAGCATGAACAATGCGCCCGTGCTTATTGATCATCAACACCGTGGGAAGCACAGAATGCTCCCCATAACCCATGCGGTGAACGCCCCAAGGCACGCCATGTTCAGCACGCAGACCCAAACGCCGCGCAACCTCGGCCTGCGGATCCACCAAAAACTCGAATGGCACTTGCAGGCGCGCAGCCAACTCAGCTGATTTGTTGACAGGCTGGGGGCTGATGGCATACACCTGCATGCCCAAGCGGTCCAGATCGATGAAGCGCCCCGCCAACTCGCGGACTTGGGTGACCCCAAGGGGGTTCCAGGCGCCCTCATAAAAAACCAACAAACCTGGCTTGCCCTTGAGCTGTTCAGAGCTGAACTCCTCCCCCGCCAGCGTTTTCAGCACAAAGGGTGGCAATTTTTCCCCTTCAGCCAAGCCAACAGGCTTGCGTGACCCTAGGTTTGAATACCAAAACACCATGGCCAGGCTTCCAAAAAACAGCAAGGTACCCACAAGCAAGGGCCAAGGGTTGGACTCCATGCCAGGGTCGGTGAGCACCATGGCATAGCCAGTCAGATTGGTGGCCATGAGCAGATGCATATTGCGTGTTGTGCGGCCTTTGCGTCCCATGAACAACCACACAAAAAAATAAAAGTTGGGCAAGGCCAAAACAAATACCCCAAACCAACCCGAGCCCAGGGGACTGTGCCAACTCAGGGTGGCCACATGCAACAAAGCCAGGTTGACGAGCACCACAAAAAGGGTGATGAAAATGGACTTGAATCGGTTCATGAAAGGGCTTGGGCACAAAGAAAGTAAACGTACCCGTAATTTACACGCATCCGCCTGACATGCGCCTTGCACGACCCCATGCAGTTTTTTTTAAAAAGTCCCCCTTGAAAACACTGGGCTGCGCCCCTATTATTAGCACTCGATGGCAGTGAGTGCTAACAACACCCGAGCCAGTACCTCTAAGCAATTCTTTTTTAAGACAAATTTAGGAGTGGTTTCCATGAACATTCGTCCGTTGCATGATCGTGTGATCGTGAAGCGCCTTGACAGCGAGCGCACCACAGCTTCCGGTATCGTCATTCCCGATGCAGCCGCCGAGAAGCCTGATCAGGGCGAAATCCTGGCCGTGGGCCCTGGCAAGCGCGATGACGCTGGCAAACTGATTCCCATGGACGTCAAAGTGGGTCAACGCGTGTTGTTTGGCAAGTACGCCGGTCAAACCATCAAGGTGGATGGCAAGGAAGTGCTCGTGATGCGCGAAGAAGACATCATGGGCGTGATTGAAGCCTAATCACGACGCCTAACTACACAGCATTCAAGAGGAAGATCTAATCATGGCAGCTAAAGAAGTATTTTTCGGTGACGACGCACGCAGCCGCATGGTGCGTGGCGTAAACATTCTGGCCAACGCAGTGAAAGTAACCTTGGGCCCCAAGGGTCGCAACGTGGTGCTTGAGCGCTCCTTCGGTGCCCCCACTGTGACCAAGGATGGTGTTTCTGTGGCCAAAGAAATCGAACTGAAAGACAAGTTCGAAAACATGGGCGCTCAAATGGTGAAAGAGGTGGCCTCCAAGACAAGCGACAACGCAGGCGACGGTACAACCACCGCCACCGTGCTGGCCCAAGCCATCGTGAAGGAAGGCATGAAGTTTGTTGCCGCCGGCATGAACCCCATGGACCTGAAGCGCGGTATCGACAAAGCCGTGACCGCAGCCATCGCAGAACTGCGCGACCTGTCCAAGCCCTGCTCCACCAACAAAGCCATCGCTCAAGTGGGTTCTATTTCCGCCAACAGCGACGAATCCATCGGCAACATCATCGCTGAAGCCATGGAAAAAGTGGGCAAGGAAGGCGTGATCACTGTTGAAGACGGCAAGAGCCTGGATAACGAGCTGGACGTGGTTGAGGGTATGCAGTTTGACCGCGGCTACCTGTCCCCCTACTTCATTAACAACCAGGAAAAGCAGGTTGCCGCCCTGGAAAACCCCTTTGTGCTGCTGCACGACAAAAAAATCAGCAACATTCGTGACCTGCTGCCCACCCTGGAACAAGTGGCCAAGGCTGGTCGCCCATTGCTGATCATTGCTGAAGACATCGAAGGTGAAGCCCTGGCCACCTTGGTGGTGAACAATATTCGCGGCATCCTGAAGACTTGTGCCGTGAAGGCGCCCGGCTTTGGTGACCGCCGCAAGGCCATGTTGGAAGACATCGCCATCCTGACCGGCGGTGTGGTGATTGCCGAAGAAACGGGCATGACCCTGGAAGGCGTGACCCTGGAACACCTGGGCCAAGCCAAGCGTGTGGAAGTGGGCAAAGAAAACACCACCATCATCGACGGCGCTGGCGACGGTGCAAACATCGAGGCTCGCGTGAAGCAAATTCGTGCGCAAATCGAAGAATCCACCTCTGATTACGACCGTGAAAAACTGCAAGAGCGCGTGGCCAAGCTGGCTGGCGGTGTTGCCGTGATCAAGGTTGGCGCAGCCACTGAAGTGGAAATGAAAGAAAAGAAAGCCCGCGTTGAAGACGCGCTGCACGCCACACGTGCTGCCGTTGAGGAAGGCATTGTGCCTGGTGGTGGCGTAGCCCTCCTGCGTGCTCGCGCCAAGATCGCTGGCCTGAAGGGCAGCAACCCTGACCAGGACGCTGGTATCAAGATCGTGTTGCGTGCCATGGAAGAGCCGCTGCGCATGATCGTGACCAACGCTGGTGAGGAGTCCTCAGTGGTGGCCAACAAGGTCATGAGCGGCGAAGGCAACTTCGGTTACAACGCCGCCACAGGCGAGTACGGCGACATGGTGGAAATGGGTGTTCTGGACCCAACCAAGGTGACCCGCACTGCTCTGCAAAACGCCGCTTCGGTTGCATCTCTGATGCTAACCACCGACTGCATGGTGGCCGAGTTGGTTGAAGAAAAGCCCGCAGCACCTGACATGGGTGCCATGGGTGGCATGGGCGGTATGGGTGGCATGGGCATGTAATTGCCCCACCCTGCCCTGTGCACAAAGCCAGCCTTCGGGCTGGCTTTTTTGTGACCGTTTATTCGCAAGACAGGGCACGGATCCACACCCATCGTTGACACCGATTTGCTTCAAAGCATATAATCTTCGGCTAACCAATTAACCTGCAAGTGATTGGGCTTTTGTCTGGAATGCCATGTTGGCTTCTTCACAGGCCGCCCGGTTGGCTGCACTCGGAGAATTTCATGAAAGAAGGCATTCACCCCAACTACCGCGAAGTGTTGTTCATGGACATGTCCAACGGCTTCAAATTTGTTTGCCGCTCCACCGTGAGCAGCAAAGAAACCGCCGAGCACGAAGGCAAGCAATACCCCCTGGTGAAGCTGGACGTTAGCTCCGAATCCCACCCCTTCTACACTGGCGCTCAAAACACCATCGTTGACACCGCCGGTCGTGTTGAAAAGTTCCGTCGCCGCTTCGATCGTTTCAAGAAGTAATGCGCGCGCGATCAAGCCTAAGGGTCTTGATTTACAAGCAGTTCAGCAAAGGCAGCACAGGTCAACTGGCTGCCTTTTGCATTCATGGCCCCAACTCAGAACTGATTTCCAGCCACAATAAGGCCCATGGTCATCACCGCTGCCACTAACACTCGATTGTCCAGACGGCTATTGTGGGCACTCATCCTGCTCTACATTCTGCCGGGTCTGTTTGCGCGCTCGCCCTGGAAACCCGACGATGCCGCTGGCTTTGGTCAAAGCTACACCTTTGCGCAAACCGATTTGTCCACCTGGGCGATTTCCAGCATCGGGGATCGGCTTTATGTGGAAGGCGGCTTGCTCGCGGCCTGGCTGGCTGGTCTGCTTGGCAAAATAGCGCTGTGGCTGAATGTGCCACACGCCTGGCTGGACGACGCCATGCGGCTGGGCAATGTGTTCTGGATGATTTTGGCCGGCTGGGCCATTTGGAACACCACCTACCGGCTGGCCAAAAGGGTGGAATTGCAACCGGAGGACCCATTGGGCAACGCGCCCACGCGCGTGGATTATGCGCGATCGGTTGCCGACGCATCGGTGCTTTGCCTTCTGGGAACATTGGGTCTGTTGGTGAGGGCTCACATGCAGGTGCCCGAGGTGGCCGAGCTGGCAGGCTTGTCCATCATGCTTCTGGGTGCGGTTCGCGCATTGGACCGACCCATCGGCGCTGGCTGGATGCTGGGCGTGGGCATTTGCATCGCGTTCTTCTCGCGTGGCTGGGCGCATTGGGTGCCGTTTATGCTGGTGTTGTTGGCAAGCTCCACCACCCACAGTGCCATGCGCTTTGGCTTGATGCGCCGCATTGCCCGGGCATCCTTGGTGTTTGCCATTCCCTTTGGGGTCTGGTTTTTGTGGGCCATGACCCAAAAGCAAGGCGAGGTGTGGTGGAACGCCTGGAATCAATGGAACATTAACCGCTTCCTGATTCTTGACCCCAACAAAAGCTTTGACATGGCCGCCTTGGTGGTCACCCTCAAAACCTTGGCTTGGTTTTTGTGGCCCATCTTGCCGATGTCAGCCTGGACCCTTTGGCGCTACCGAAAGGCCATGGCCGAACCAGCCATTCGCATTCCAATGGCGGCGGCTGTGGCCGGGCTGATGGTGCTGCTGCTCACCAACCCCGCCGATGAGGTGAACTACTTCCCGCTTATCCCCCCGCTGTGTGTGTTGGCGGCCATCGGGATTTCGACCATGCGCAAGGGCTTGGTCAGCCTCATCGACTGGTTTGCAGTGCTGTGGTTTACTTTTGCAGCGGTGCTGGTTTGGCTGGGCTGGACGGCCGCCACCTTCGGATTCCCGGCAAAAATTGCGGCCAATTTTGAAAAACTATCCCCCGGTTACGTGCCTGAGGTGATCGGTCTGGAACTGGTTTTGGCCTTAATGGCCAGCTATGCCTGGCTGCGTTTGATCGTATGGCGCACGTCCTCTTTGACCAAGGCCTTGTGGCGACCCATGGTGCTGTCCAGTGGTGGCGTGGTGCTCATTTGGTTGCTTTTGATGACCCTGTGGATACCCAGGATCGACTATGCCAAAAGCTTCAAAAGCCTGGGTGACGCCATCACTGACACAGCCAATGCGCACAGCAGCGAACACGCCAATCCACACAGTGATTTTTGCGTGGGTGATTACAATCTGGGATACGCCCAGCGCGCCACCTTGCAATACCATGCACAGGTCCGCTTTGTGCACCGGGGGCCCAAAGTAGAACCCCGAGCCTGTGAGTTTTTGCTGCTACAAGATGACATACGCTCGGGGCTGCAAACCAAAAAGGAATTTGAGCAACACGCAGCCACCCGCTGGGCCTTGATTTGGAGTGGCAACCGAAATTCCGATCGCCACGAGTTTTTTTACCTTTACGCCAGGCTGCCCGCCTGTCAGGTCGAGGCAGAGGCAGACTCGGGCGGCACAATGAAATGCTCACGGTAAAAGCGCAGTTCATCGATCGACTCGTGAATGTCTGACAAAGCCGTGTGCTTGGTTTTTTTAACAAACTTGCGGGCGGTGCTGGGGTTCCAGCGCTTGCACAATTCCTTGAGCGTGCTCACATCCAGATTGCGGTAGTGGAAGTAGGCTTCCAGTTTGGGCATGTACTTGGCCATGAATCGGCGGTCTTGGCAAATGCTGTTGCCACACATGGGGCTTTTATTGGGGCCAATGAAGCTGGACAAAAAATCAATCAAGAGTTGCTCAGCCTGAGCCTCATCCACCGTAGACTCTTTAACCCGCGCAGTTAAACCGGATTTGCCGTGGGTGTTGGTGTTCCAGGCATCCATACCCGCCAACACCTCGTCACTTTGGTGAATGGCCAGCACAGGCCCTTCGGCGATCACTTGCAAATTGCTGTCGGTGACCACCACGGCCACTTCAATAATACGGTCGTTGAATGGGTCCAGGCCCGTCATTTCCATATCAACCCAGACCAATCGGGTGTCGTCTCGGCTCAGCGTGGTTTCGTTGGGGGTGGCAGGGGCTTGGGCTTGTGACATAATTTGCAGTACATTCAAAAAGTTGAATCATTCAAGGCGACGATTGTCTCACAGCCTGAGTGTATAACCGGCAATTGGCATGCATGTGCAGCCTGTGCCATTCACCCCCGAGCGAACATGATTTTTACAGATGTATTTGTGGCCGTGGTTTTAATCAGCGTGGTGTTGCGCTTGTATTTGGCCAGCCGCCAAATTCGCAATATCGCAGTAAACCGCGCAGCGGTCCCCGCAGAATTCCAGGGGCAAATCAGCCTGGAAGACCACCAAAAAGCGGCGAACTACTCCATCACGAAGACTCGCCTAGGCATGGTCAATGTGGTGCTGGAAGCCAGCATTTTGATGGGCTTTACCTTACTCGGTGGGCTGGAGTGGATACAAAGCCACACGGCAAGCATGGCCGAGGGCTTGCTAGCGGGCCTGCTGTTGATTGCAGCAGTTGGTTTGATGAGCAGCCTGCTGGATTTGCCTTTGATGTTTTACAAGCAATTTGTGATTGAAGAACGTTTTGGCTTTAACCGCATGAGCAAAACGCTGTTTGTCACTGATTGGCTAAAAGGCTTGCTGCTGGGTGCAGCCATTGGCGGCCCATTGGTGCTGGCGGTTTTGTATGTGATGCGCGAGGCCGGCGACTTGTGGTGGGTGCTGGCCTGGGGCCTGTGGTTTGGGTTTAGCTTGCTTCTGATGTGGTTATTTCCAACTGTAATTGCCCCCCTGTTCAACAAATTCACCCCACTGGCCGAGGGTGCCACGCGCCAGCGTATTCTTGATTTGCTGCAACGTTGCGGGTTTGACTCCAATGGCTTGTATGTGATGGACGGCAGCCGCCGCTCCGCCCACGGCAACGCATACTTCAGTGGCATGGGCAAGGCCAAGCGGATCGTGTTTTTCGACACCCTGCTGGCTCGTCTTAATGATGACCAAATCGAAGCGGTGCTGGCCCACGAGTTGGGGCATTTCAAAAAGAAACACATTGTGAAGCACCTTGTTTTCTCAGGCCTGGGTAGTCTGGTGATGTTCTGGGCCTTGGGTGTGCTGGCCAATTCACCCTGGTTTTTTGCAGGCCTGGGTGTGAACCCTGACCTGAGCAACGGCGCCCAGGCCATGGCGCTGGTGCTGTTCATGATGGTGCTGCCCTACTTTACCTTCCCGCTTCGGCCCGTGATGTCTTTTTTAAGCCGCAAACACGAGTTTGAAGCAGATGCCTACGCCGCCCAACAAAGCTCGGCCAGGCATCTGGTGAGCGCCTTGGTTAAGCTTTACCAAGACAACGCATCCACCTTGACGCCCGACCCTTGGCATTCCGCCTTTTATGACAGCCACCCCCCGGCTTCCATTCGTATTGGGCGGCTCAAAATGTTACAGGGTGCGCAGTGAGCGCCGCAAAGGTGGTTCGCCCAGCCTCGGACTGGCTGCATGTGAGTTGCAGACACTGCGGTCGCGATGAAGCCTGGTCGCTTGAACAGGCTCAGGTCCAATTGGGTGAATTCGAGGGTTGGTCACTGGAGGTGGGCAACAACGACGGCCAACCCAGCCAGTTGTGGAAGCGTTATGAATTTGCCAATTTTGAAGGCGTCAAGCTCGCTTTGCATGGTGTGATGCACTTGGCCGACGACGAAGACCACCACCCCGAGGCCTCTTTTAGCTACAACTGGCTGGAAGTCAGCTGGAGTACGCACAGCGCGGGGGGTATTTCTGACAACGACTGGGCTTGTGCTGCCAAGCTGGACGACGCTTTGCGACACGTGGGCTAATACCTTGGGAAAACCATCGCGCAAACCACTCAAAGTGGCGTCAAACACGGCCGAACCTCATCTGGCTGTTGTGGTGGCCAGCCACGGCCGGCATTTTCTGGCAAAAGACGAGCAAAACACCCTGTGGCAGTTGTATGGCAAAGGCAAGCGGCGCGAGGTCGCGGTGGGCGATGTGGTCAGCATCGACCCCAGCGGCGACTGCCAAGCCTGGATTGCAGACATACAGCCGCGCAGCAACTTGCTGTACCGCTCTGATGCACTAAAAAGCAAAATGTTCGCAGCCAACCTGGACCAAGTGATGCTGGTTCTGGCGGTCAGTCCGCCCTACTCCCCAGAGTTGCTTGGCAGAACCTGGGTGGCGTGCCGGCATGCCGGTGTGCCACTTCATATTGTGTTCAACAAGGCCGATTTGTTGCAGGGTGAGGATGAACTTCGCGAGCAATTGATGGACGATCTTGCGCGCTGGACACTGAGCGACACACCCATCCACTTGCTGAGCATCACCGCACAACCCCACGACAGCAAAACCGTGTTGCACCCACTGGTTCACGGCAAGCGCACCTTGGTGCTGGGGCAATCGGGCATGGGCAAATCCACACTGATAAATTTGTTGATTCCGGGTGCGGCCGCCGCCACCAACGAGGTGTCGCTGGCCCTGAATGCTGGCAAACACACCACCACCCACACGCGCTTGCACGCTGGCGACGGGTTTGAACTGATTGATTCGCCGGGATTTCAGGCCTTTGGTCTACATCACTTGAGCGAAGCCGAATTGCTGGCGGTTTTTGAAGACATCCAGGACAGGGGCATGCGCTGCCGGTTTGCCAATTGCCAACATTTAAAAGAGCCCGGGTGTGCCGTCAAAGAGGCGCTAGAGACCGATGACCTGCATGAGCCGAGGTACGCGCTTTATCAATTGCTTAAAGCGGAGCTGCAGGCATCCAGCCCAAAAGGGCCAAGACCAGCCCCACCAACAGCCACAGCATGGCGCATTTGAACATCAATTGCCGAAAAGACTGCAACACCTGCACCGGCAACTCCATGGGTTCATCGTTCGTATCGTTGGCATGACCTTGCCCGCTGCCCAGGCCCACTGCCCCAAAGCACACCGCCGTGAGTGGCGCACGATTGGAAAAACGGCTGTTGATTTTTGCCTGCCGCCAGGCCAGGGCAGCATCATCCAACTGCGAAAGCAAACCGATCGTTAGAGCCAACAGGCGGGCTGGCAACCACTCCAGGGCAAACAATACAAACCGAGCACTACAAAGTGCCCGGGCTTTGCTCTCTTGCCAATCTTCGCTCATGGTGGCGCGTTCATGCGGAAATGCCTGCGATTCCCACATCTCACGCTCTCGCACCACGCTCCAATGCACCATCAAATAGAACACCAAACCGCTGGGGCCGGGCACCATCAAAAACCAAAACACCAGGGCAAAGTACTGGCGCAAGGCACGCTCCACGCCGTGGGCCACGGTGTGATAAACCAGTTCTTCGGGTCGATGGATGTGCACCTCGCTACCATCGTATTCCTTTAGCCACAGGGAAACACGTTCGCGCGCGCGGTAAAAGTCGCCCTGGTTCAAGTACAGCTGAATATTGGTCAACACATCGTTTAACTGCCGAAAACGCAGTCCATACAACAGCACCAGAACACTGAATGCGCCGCCAAGGGCAGGCCAGGTTGACCACAACAGCTGATGCAGAAAGTACGCGCCCAATAGCCACAACAACACGGGGATCCACCACTGCAAATGGGCAAATGAGGGCGCACCCAGTGCGGCCAGGTCGATCTCGAGTTCTTGGTTGAAGCGGGCCAGGCTGCGCCGCGTGCCGTCAAATGCACCCTCAGGCAGCAGGGTTTCAATCACAGCGGCAATCAAAAGTGCAAGGTAACTCACAGTTCATCCGCGTGCAGACAAAAAGTGATACAGGTTGCGCAGCATGGCGGCTGTTGCGCCCCAAATAAAATAGTCTTTGCCAGTGGCCGGATTGGGATAAGGCATGGCGTAAAAAGTGCGTGCGCCTTTGGGTGTTTGCAAGGTGCGTTGCTGGTGGTTTTCGGTGTTCATTAAAAAATCAAGAGGCACCTCAAACACCTCTTCCACCTCAAAGGCATCCGGCTGCAAGGCAAAGCCTGCTTTCACCAAAGCCACCACCGGGGTGACCAAAAAATTGGTGGCCGTTTGGTACACCGGCATGCAACCCAACACTTCCACATGGTCGCGGCCCAAGCCTGTTTCTTCCTGCGTTTCACGAAGAGCGGTCTCGATCAGATCGCGATCCTCGGCTTCTTTGCGGCCTCCGGGGAAGCTGATCTGCCCGGCATGGTCGTTCAAGTGCGCGGTGCGCAAGGTCAACAGCACCTGCAAACCATGGGGGCGGTCCACCAAGGGCACCAACACAGCGGCCTCGGCAGGCTCCCGGTCGGTGAAAAAACGCTCCTCCAGGGGCTCGGGCTGCCAAACCACATCGGGCTGTGCAAAACGTGCACGCAGGGCGTCAGCGGTGAACATGACAAACAAACTCCAGCATTAAACAGCCAGACCAAAGAGCATCAACTCTGCAAATTGCTTGCGCAAGGGCGGCGTGAACTCCATGACATTCAATGCCATTTGCCTACCCGCACCCAACAAGGGGTTGCTGTTTGAAAACCCTTTGACCATCCAGTCTGTCATTTTAACGACCGATCGCCGATCCACCACCCTGGCCCGCTCAAATTCATCGAGTGCGGCGCACAAGCGATGCTCATCCGCAACAATGGCGGGGTCGATGCATCGCGTCAGTTGAGCAGCATCGCGCAAACCCAGGTTGAGCCCCTGGCCTGCGACCGGATGTAGAATTTGCGCTGCATTGCCAATGGCCACACGACGCCCTTGAACCAACTTGTCGCGCCAATTCATGCCCAGCGGAAAAGCCTTGCGGTGGGACAATTCCAGAACCCTGACGCGACGTCCAAACTGCTGGTGCAATAGCGCCATCAAAGCTTGGTCTGGTAAGCCCATGCGCTCCTCCACCAGAGCCTTGGGCGCGCACCACACCAGGGAATAGCGCGCTTGGTCCTGCGATATGGGCAACAAGGCCAAAGGCCCTTCCGAGGTAAACCGTTCAAAGGCCAATGTGTTGCCGCCCTGAAGTAGGCTGGGCTCCACACGGGCGCTAACCTCGCTGACCAAGGCCCACTGGGCATAGTCCACCACCTGGTCACGCTCACCGGCCTCGCCATACAACCCACCCTCGGCGTCCACACGCAGGTTCACGGTGTATTCTTGGCCGCTGTCCAGTTCAAGCACCTCCAAGGAGTCGGTGGCACTGCGGTGGGCAAACCTCACTTGCGCTGGGCGAAACACCTGCACACCGCGCTTTTCAACTGCAGCAGCCAAACTGTTGACCAGCTCGCCGTAACGCACGGTCCACCCCAGCGCGCGCAAACCCAGTTCTTCTGACTTCATGCGAACCTGTCCAAAACTGCCCTGCTCCGACACATGGATGTGATGGATGGGTGTGGCCGTGTTCGGGAAGGCAAGGCTGGTCAGGCGCAGGCGGGTGGCATCGGCCAAGGCCAGCACGCGGGGGTCTTGCGCCGAATGGTCCAGGGGTTTGGCATCAAACAATGCGATTCGGTGTGCACGCTCGCCCCACGCCAATGCAAGCCACCCAGCAAAAGCAAGGCCAACAGGCCCTGCCCCCACCACGGCCACGTCAAAATCGGTGTGGGTGCTCATGCGGCCTTCTTGCGTTCACGCATGAGCGCGTGAATATCCTGGACAGTTTTTGGTGCATCGGCTGTGTAAATTTCACAGCCTTTGGGGGTTACGATGGCATCGTCTTCAATGCGAATGCCAATGTTCTCGAAAGCTTTGGGCACGCCTTTGCCGGGCCGAATATACAGGCCAGGCTCAATGGTCAACACCATGCCAGCCTGGAGTTTTCGGCTGGTGTGGTGGCTTACCCCGTCTTGTGGCTTGGCCGATGGGTCGCGGTAGCTGCCGCAATCATGCACATCCATGCCCAACCAGTGGCTTGTGCGGTGCATGTAGAAGCGCTGATAGGCGCGGGTGTCCAGCGCCTCCTGAAGCGGCATTTTGAGTAGCTTCAGGTCGATCAGGCCCTGGGTAAGCACCACCACCGCCGCGTTGTGCGGGTCGTTGAAGCGAGCCCCCGGTTTGGTGGCCTCAATGGCGGCGTACTGAGCGTTAAGCACCACCTCGTACACGGCCTGCTGGGCCTTGCTGAACGTGCCACTGACCGGGAAGGTGCGGGTGATGTCGGAGGCATAGCAGTCCAGCTCACAACCCGCATCGATGAGCAACAAATCCCCCTCCCGAAGTTGGGCATCGTTGGCGCGATAGTGCAACACGCAAGCATTGGCACCCGATGCGACAATCGATCCATAAGCAGCCGCTTCCGAGCCATTTTTGCGGAAGTGGTACAGCAACTCGGCCTCGACTTCGTATTCGTAACGCCCAGGGGTGGCAGCCAACATGGCCGCCATGTGCGCCTGAGCCGAAATTCGGGCGGCCCGGCGCATGGTGTCCAGTTCGGTTTTGTCTTTGATCAAGCGCATTTCATCCAGGCTGTGGCTTAAATCAAGAATGGCATGGGGCGCCGCAATACCCAGGCGCGCCTGACCTCGAAGGGTGCTTAACACCTCTGCCACAGCCTGTTCCAAAGCGTCGTCTTGACCGAGCCGCAAAAACACGGCGTTTTGGTTGGCCAGGAGTTCTTGTAGTTTTTCTTCCAGGTCGTCGATGGCATGGGCCTCGTGAACGGCAAAGCGTTCTTGCGCCACCGCAGGACCAAAGCGAAAACCGTCCCAAATTTCGCGTTCTTCGTTTTTGGCTCGGCAAAACAGCACACTTTTGGCATCGCCTCGAGGGGGCACCACCAGGGCCAAACAGGCCTCAGGCTCTGGAAAGCCGGTGAGGTAGTAAAAATAACTGTCACTTCGAAAAGCGTAGTCGCTGTCGCGGTTGCGCATCACCTCTACCCCCGATTGCAACAGCGCCACGCCACCGCCCTGCTTTTGAAGGCGTTTGGCCAGCTCAGCCCGGCGTTTTGCATAAATGGAGGGTGGGTTTGTGGGATACCTGCTCATGGTTGCTCTGCCTGTTGCTGCTTCAGTAAATAATCATCCAGTTCTTGGAGGCGTTGGGGGGTGCCCACGTCCATCCAGAACCCGGTGTGCAATTCACCCTTTACTTTGCCCTCTGCCATCGCACTACGCAACAAGGGGGCCAACTTGGCCACAGTGCCTGGGCTGATTGCCTCAAACAAATTGGGCGCATACACGCCGATTCCAGAGAATGTGTAGCTGGGCAAACCACTGGCGGCCCGGGATAGCACCATGTCGCCTTGCAAGGCAAAATCGCCTTCAGGGTGGTGTGGCGGATTGGGCACCAAAACGAGGTGGGCCAGTTGCCCCGGCGACCAGCTCGACAACACTTGCACGGCCCTCGCCATGGGCCAATTGGTGCTTACATCGCCATTGACCACCAAAAAAGGCCTTTGGCCCAATAAGTGCAAGGCCTGTGCAATGCCGCCTGCGGTCTCCAGAGCCTGCACTTCAGGTGAGTAGTCAATGCGCAACCCTTGGTCCGCACCGTCCCCAAGAGCCTGCTCAATTTGCCAACCCAGATGGGCATGGTTCACCACCACTTCAGTGATGCCAGCCTGTTGCAAAGCATCCAAATGCCACTGCAGAAGGGGCTTGCCCCCGGCTTTAAGCAAAGGCTTGGGGCACTGGTCCGTCAGCGGACGCATACGCTCACCACGCCCGGCCGCCAGGATCATGGCTTTCATGGCACTGCCTTTCAAAATGTGTAGCCCACCTGAGCGGCGCGGTTCTCTAACCTGTCCAGAATCAGCAGCAGCGGCTTGAAGGCCATGTAGCGGTGCGCGACCATGCGCACATAGGCCAACACCAAAGGCAAATCGTTCAAATACTGCGATTTGCCATCACGGTGGTTTAAACGCGCAAAGATGCCCAAAATTTTGAGGTGGCGCTGCATGCCCATGAAGTCCACCTGCCGGTAAAACTCGCTTGCATCCGAAGGCACGGCAAGGCCAGCCTTGCGGGCCGACTCCCAGTAGCGAATTGCCCAGTCCAGAGTTTGGTCCTCGGGCCACTCCACATAAGCGTCGCGCAAAATACTGACGAGGTCATAGCTGATGGGCCCAAGCACCGCATCCTGAAAATCCAGAATGCCGTGGCGCGCCCTGTCGCCCTCGAAGCCCAAAAACATCAGGTTGCGGCTGTGGTAATCGCGGTGAACAAACACCTGAGCTTCAGCGCAAGCGCTCTGTACCAGCATGTGCTTGATGTTCTCCAGCCATTGTTGTTCTTGGGACGTTAAGGCGTTGCCGAAGTGGCGCTCAACATACCATGCATCAAACAAATCCATTTCCATGCGCAATTTTTCGGCACTATACAAGGGCAAGCCTTGCGTGGCCGTGTTGGCCTGCATGTGCACCAAATCATCGCAAGCGCTGCGGTAAAAGGCCTCCACTTGGTCAGGGTGCTGCTTTAAAGCCTGCAACATGGTGGTGTTGCCGAAATCTTCAAGCAACAAAAAACCCTGATCCACCTGCTCGGCCAACACGCGTGGAGCGCGGCTGCCGCCTTGGGCCAACAAGCCTGCCACCTGCACAAAAGGGCGCACGTCCTCTTTGTCTGGCGGGGCATCCATCACCACAAAAGTTTGCCCGGCCTCGCCTTCCAGCCGAAAGTAGCGGCGAAAACTTGCGTCGCTGGACGCTGGGGCCAGCGTGCTGGTATTCAGTTGAAATTGCCCCAGGCTGGTCAGCCACTGGGTTAACAATTCTTGACGCGAAGCACTCATGAAACGGCAAACTTCCTTTTATTGGACTCAGGATGCCTATAATAGTAGGATCTGCGGGCACCAAGCCCACCTCACACCCTATTTGAGTACATACCCAGCTTGAAGAAGAGCAACATTCATTCTCAGCCAACAGGCCAGGGCATCCCCCACCTGAAGCCGCTGTGCGCCCTGCTGTTGCTGTGCCTTGGTGGCCACGCGGTGGCGCAGCAGCCTGCCCAGCCAGCACCTGCCCGGCTCAAGCTGGATGGTGGTTTGTTGGGTGTAAAAAATGCGATCCCCGAAGATGAAGCCACCTACATTTCTGCCGACCGCCTGTTTGGCAACAGCGCAGAAGAGACCCGTCTGGAGGGCAATGTCGAAATTCGTCGCAAAAAAATCCAGATCAACAGCGATGCCATCGATTATTCGCCAATCACCGATCGGGCCACGGCCACTGGCAATTTAAAGGTGCAGCAAGAAGGCATGATTTTGCGCGCACCGCAGGGCTCGGTCAAACTGGGCACGGGCGAAACCCAACTGACCCAGCCCAGCTTTGAACTTCAAGACATTGGGGGCAAGGGCAAGGCCAGCGCCATGCAATACGACGGGATTTCCACGCTCACGCTTGAAAACCCCAACTACACCGTGTGCGAAGTGCCCAACCCCGAGCAAGCCGATCAGGGCGACTGGTACATCACCGCCAACCGACTCGAAATTGATCAAAGTGCCGAGGTGGGCCGCGCCGAGGGCGCCAAGGTGGTGTTCCAAAACGTCCCAATTCTGGCTGCGCCCAGTTTTTCTTTCCCGACCACAGACCGGCGCAAAAGTGGTTTGCTGCCCCCGTCTTTCGGTACGGTGTCCAACAGCGGGCTGGAAGTCACCGTTCCCTACTACCTCAACATTGCGCCGGACAAAGACCTCACGCTTTACCCCAAGTTTATTTCTGGTCGGGGCTACCAATTGGGAACCCAAACCCGCTACCTCACAGAAAACAATCGTGGTGAGGTGAAGTACGACTTTTTGCCTGATGACAAGAAGAACGGCAACAATCGATACGCATTGTCGCTCTTGCACCAGTACGACCAAGGGCCATTGTTTGCCGGGTTGAATGTAAACCGCGTGTCTGACAATCAATACTTTGTCGATTTTTCGCGCACACAGGCGGTGGCCTCCCAACGGGTGCTGCTGCAAGAAGGCTACGTGGCCTACCGCCGCAACAACTGGAACGCCAATGTGCGTGCGGTGTCGCACCAAACCCTGCAGTTTGCAAACGACGTCATCATTGAGCCCTACGACCGGCTACCCGAGGCCACCATCGAGCTGAACCCCACCCGTGTCGGTCGGGCATTTGTGTCGGTGTCGGGGCAATACACCGACTTTGCCCGCCCCACCTCGGCACCGGCGCGGGTTGAAGGCTCCAGAGGGGTCAGCAGGGCTCGGGTATTCTTGCCCATGCAAACTGCCGCATTTTCTTTTACGCCCGCATTTTCGGTGCAGGCGAATACCTACGATTTACGGGGCCAAGCGCCTGGTGCAAGCGCCAGCCCGGGCAGTGTGATCCCCACGGTGTCACTGGACAGCACCGTGTACTTCGACCGAAAAACCACCCTGTTTGGCCGCAAGGTTAACCAAACCCTTGAGCCGCGGCTGTTTTACCTCTACACGCCGTTTAGAGACCAGTCTGACCAGCCGATTTTTGACACGGTGGTCACCGATCAAAGCCTTACACGAATTTTTTCCGAAAACCGCTACGCCGGGTCTGACCGGGTGGGCGATGCCAACCAACTCACCGTCGCGGTGACCAGTCGATTTTTTGACGACACCTCCAGCGAAGAGTTGCTGAGCATTACAGGTGGCCAGCGTTTAAACATCAGCACGCCCAAGGTGATTTTGCAGGGCTTTGAAGCCCCGACCACCAGCGATTCCGACTTTTTTGCCAACGCTCGGGGCCGCATTAGTCAATCTGTTTACCTGGATGGCACCACCCAGCTTAATGCCGAGTCCGGCAGGCATGAACGGGGAAATATCTCTCTGAGTTATGCACCCTCCATCGGTAAACAACTCAACTTGGGTTATCGTTATACCCGAGCGCAGATTGACCAGTTCGACGTGTCTGGCCAGTGGCCTTTGTCACAGCGTTGGAGCGGCGTGGGCAGGCTGAATTACTCCATGCTCGATAACCGCCTCATTGAAGGCGTGGCAGGCCTGGAGTACAGCGAAGGTTGTTGGGCCGCCCGGGTGATTGCCCAACGCTTTGCAACAGCGCCGCAGCTGGAAACTACTTCTTTATTTGTTCAACTGGAGCTGACCGGCTTGGGTCGCATCGGTTCCAACCCGGCTGATCTGCTCTCGCGGCGGGTACCTGGTTACACGCCATTCACATCAGCCCAAGCAACGCGATAACCTGGAACATGAAGCACATTCAACTTTGCATGACAGCCTTGGCCACTTTGGCCACTCTTGGCGTGGCCCAGGCCCAAGGGCTGAAGCCCCCGGCAGCGAACGCCCAGCCTTTGGGAAAAATGAGCTCACAACTTGGCGCAAGCAACGCTGGAGACTCTTCCACCATTGATGGCATTGTGGCTGTGGTGAACAATGACATCATCTCCCGCAGCGAATTAAACAGGCAGGTGGCCATGATTGAGCGGCAAATGACCCGCCGTGGCGCACCCCTGCCCGACCGCATGGAGTTGCGCCGCCAGGTGCTGGATCGAATGGTGATGGACCGCGCACAACTGCAACAGGCCGAACAGTTGGGCATCCGTGTGGACGAGGCTCAAGTGGAAGCGGCCATGGCTCGCGTGGCCGAGCAAAATGGCCTCAGCCTGGAGGCATTTCTGGCTCGCCTGCAAGAAGAGGGTGTACCTCCCTCGCGCTTTCGTGACGAAGTAAAAAACGAAATCACCTTGGCTCGCCTGCGTGAACGCGAGGTGGAGCAACGCATCCAGGTGTCTGATGCAGAAATTCAAAACTACCTGGCAAGCCGAAGCAACAGCGCGGCCAGCAAGCCCGAGGTGAACTGGGTGCAGTTGCTGGTCCGTGCACCAGAGGGTGCGCCGGCCGAGCAATTAAGCCAGGCCCGCAGCAAAGCGCAAGCGCTTGAAAAAGCCCTGCGCGATGGGCGAAGCGTCCAAGATCTTCTCAAGGCGGACCCGGAACTGGACATTGCCGGTACGGGTGCCATGGGATGGTCCGGGTTTGATGCTGTGCCCTCTTTGTTCACAGAATTTTTATCCAAGGCGCAAGACAATGCGGTTAGCACAGTACGCAGCCCCAACGGTTTCCATGTGCTGAAGGTCTTGGGCCGTCGCGACGGCGGTGCAGCCCTGGACAAAACCCCGGTGGTGCAAACTCGGGCGCGCCACATCTTGATTCGCACGTCCCCCGATGTGTCTGAAGCCGAGGCCAAGCGCCGCCTGAATTTTGTGCTCGAACAATTGCGCGCAGGGCAATCGGATTTTGAGACACTTGCCAAGCGCTTTTCTGTGGATGGCTCCGCCTCTAAAGGTGGTGACTTGGGTTGGCTGTACCAAGGCGACACAGTGCCTGAGTTTGAACGAGAAATGAACCGCTTGCAGCCCGGTGAGGTGAGCAATGTGTTCGAAAGCCGATTTGGATTCCATGTTGTACAAGTGGTAGAGCGCCGCCAACAGGCCGCATCTGAAGAGCGGCAGCGGCAAGCTGCGAGGCTGGCGCTTCGCAACAGCAAATCTGAAGAAAATTACCAAGAATGGTTGCGCCAGTTGCGTGACAGAACTTACATTGACATCCGCCTGTAAAAAGCCTTTGCGCCCCTTGCTGATCACCAGCGGCGAGCCCGCTGGCATCGGGCCAGAGCTATGCGCCATGCTGGCTGACAGCGACCTGCCCCAAAGGCTTGGGCGTGCGCTCCTTGTGCTCGGCGACACCCAACTGTTGCGTGTACGTGCGCAGCAGGCGGGCATTCCGGCCAAGGGTTACGAATCAGCAAAATCGATCAGCCAGGTTGAACAACTCGGCGAGCTGCCGCCAGGTCTTCACTTTTGGCACCATCCCTTGCTCACGAGCTGCCAGACAGGCCAAACCACTGCGTTAAACGCCCCCTACGTGCTGAGCTTGCTCAACAGCGCCTGTGATGCTTGTTTGCAAGGCGACGCGGCAGGCATGGTGACCGCGCCCATTCAAAAATCCGCCATCAGCCCGCACTGGCCTGGCTTTATGGGGCACACCGAGTACCTCGCCCAGCGTTGCGGCCAAGATGAGGTGGTGATGATGCTGGAAGGCGCTCATCTTCGAGTGGCCCTGGCCACCACCCACCTGCCTCTTAGTGCGGTGCCCAAAGCCATCACAGTGCCCGGGCTTACCAACACTTTGACCATTCTGCTGGATGCTTTAAAGCGCCACTGGGGCAAACCCAAACCACGCGTGCTGGTCACAGGCTTAAATCCCCATGCGGGCGAAGCAGGCGATTTGGGCCATGAAGAAATTGAAGTGATTGAACCCGTGATCCGGCAATTTCAAGCCCTGGGGCATGACGTGCTCGGCCCCTTCCCGGCCGACACGTTGTTTCAACCCAAACACCTGCAGGGCGCTGACGCGGTGCTGGCCATGTACCACGACCAGGGCTTGCCCGTGCTTAAACACGCCAGCTTTGGACAAGGCGTCAACATCTCGCTGGGCTTGCCGATTATTCGCACCTCTGTAGACCACGGGACAGCACTGGACCTGGCAGGCACCAAGAACATGGACCCCAACAGCTTGTTTCAAGCCATTGAATGCGCCCACCGCATGGACCTTCACGCATGACACATCAGGCCCGCAAACGATTTGGCCAGCATTTTTTAACCGACCAAAACATTTTGGCAGAGCTGCTGGGCGAAATGCGCCCCAAACCCACCGACCGGGTGCTTGAAATTGGCCCGGGCCTTGGTGCCCTAACCGCCTGGTTGCTTAAGGCACTGCCACACCTGCATGTGGTGGAAATTGATCGCGACCTGGCGCAGCGACTGCGCACAGGCCCCTGGAAAGACAAACTCACCATTCACGAAGTGGATGTGTTGAAGTTTGATTTTTCCCAGCTGGATGCGCCACTTCGAGTGGTCGGCAATCTGCCCTACAATATTTCTTCGCCCATTCTTTTTGCTTTGCTGGACCATGCAGATCGGGTGCAAGACCAGCATTTCATGCTCCAAAAAGAAGTCATCGACCGCATGGTGGCCAAACCCAAAGAAGCGGCTTATGGTCGCTTGTCGGTGATGCTTCAGGCCTATTACGACATGGAGCATTTGTTTGATGTGCCTCCCGAATGCTTTGACCCGCCGCCACGCGTGATGTCTGCCATCGTGCGCATGGTGCCCAAGGCAGCACAGGAGCGGCAGGCCATTGAACACCGTACCTTTGCAAAAGTGGTCAGCGCTGCGTTTTCTCAACGTCGCAAGATGCTGCGCAACACATGGGCGGGCGTGGTACCAAGCGATGTAGCCCACGCCGCAGGCGTTGAGTTGACCTGTCGAGCTGAAGAAATTGCACCGGAACAATTTTTGGCGGTGGCACGCGCGCTTGCCTCTACACCCGCAGCGGGCTGACTTGTGCCTCGCGCCACTGCGACCCCATCAAGGCTTGCAGCTTGGCATGAAAAGCCGCGGGGTCGCCCGTGGTAAAAAACTGCACCCGCAAGTAAGGTGCCTGCTCGCCTTTCAGCGTCGTGGCGGGCTGGCAAAGCCCAGCCTCTTTTAAGCGCTGCTCAAGCTGACGCGCAACGGGCAGGCCGGTTTCGATGACGGCCACGTTTGCACCCACATGCGCCTGAATTAAATGGCGTACAAATGGGTAGTGGGTGCAACCCAGCACAATCACATCCACCCCTTGTTCAAGCAAGGTGTCCAAAACTGGTGCAAGACGTGCCTGCACGCGCGCTGGGTCCATGGGGCTTTGTTCAATCAGTTCGACCAAGCCAGGGCAGGGCACAGCCAAAACACGCGCCAAGGGATCAAATCGCTCTACCAGGGCTTTAAACCGCTCACTGGCCACGGTGTTGCTGGTCGCCAGAATACCCACCACACCACTGCGGGTCATCATGCTTGCAGGCTTGACCGCAGGCTCAATGCCAACAATCGGCCAAGCCCCATGCACCTGGCGAGCGCGGGTTGCCCCTGCAGCCGTGGCCGTGTTGCAAGCAATCACCATGGCTTTGGTGGGCACCCCCCTGGCCCAGTCACACAGGGTCAACACACGCTGTTCAATAAAGGCTTGAGGCTTGTCGCCGTAGGGCAAATGCACTTCATCGGCCAAAAAAACAAAATTCTCATTGGGCAACTGGGTCAACATGGCTTGCAAGACCGACAGCCCACCTACGCCAGAATCAAAAACAGCCACTGGCTGCACGGCACGACTACTCTCAAACATGGCCACCCGCCTTGCTCACAGGGCAAAAGCCAATTAACCCGCTAAAACACCGCTTGCTTTGGGTATGCATCAGCGCACATAGAAAGTAAACTTGATAAATATAAAGCATTTAACACTTGTAGCATCTAGGGGGTCATTGCCATGGTTTTTCTGCGACGCATTGCACGCCATTGTATTCTCACTTGCGCAGCTTTGCTGCTTGCATTTGGAACAAAAGCCCACGCCCAGCCTTGGCCCACACTCACCTTGATGGTGGTGCCGCAATTTCCGGCCACTGTGTTGTATTCCACTTGGGGAAAGCTGGTGGTGAACATGGATGGCGTGCACATCAAGATGGTGTTTGCCAAAGACATTGACGACTTCGAGGAACGCTTTATGCGGGGCGAAGCCGACTTGATCTATTGCAACCCTTATCACATGGTGATGGCCAAACAATCGCAGGGGTACCTGCCGTTGCTGCGCGACGCAAAACCCCTCACGGGCATTTTGCTGGCTCCTGCGAAGGGTCAACCTGGCCATGTGAGTTCTCTGGAGGAACTGCAGGGAAAGACCATGCTGTTCCCCTCCCCGAATGCATTTGGGGCCTCCCTGTACATGCGAGCCCTGCTCACCGAGCAACGCGGCCTGCAATTTTCGACACAGTATGTGAAAACACACCCCAATGTGATTCGCGGCGTGGTGCGGTCTGAAGGGGCTGCAGGGGGCATGGTTGCCGCCACTTTTTTGTCTGAAAGTGAAGAGTTGCGCAGCAAGGTACAGGTGCTTTACGAGACGCCACCCACAGCCTCTCACCCCTTGGCTGTTCACCCACGGGTACCCGAGCAGCTGCGCAAGCACATTCAAGCCCAGGTGCTTGCACATCTTCGCGATGACCCAGCCACTGCAGCGAGCGTTCAAATGAGCCACCCCATGCTGGCTGACTACAAACGCGACTACCAGCCGCTGGAAACCCTGGGGCTTGAAAAATATGTGTCTCGCTGATGCCTAATCGCGGCCCCACCTTAGAGCACTGCACCAAGCACCCCAGCCTCACCCAGCAAATGCTGGCTCTGGGCGCTGGCATGCTGTTGGTGCTCACTCTGGCATTCACATGGATTAATACCAGCACCCAAAGCTCAGAGCTTCAACGGGTATTCGAACGCCAGGCCAAAGCGCTCGGCTTTAACCTCGCGGTGTCTAGCGCCAACCATCTGCTTGAGCTGGATTACACGCTGGCCGAGAACCTATTGCTTAAAACCGATGGGTTTTCAGAGCTTCAAGAGGCCTATATTTTGAACACCGCGGGCAAGGTGTTGGCTCATGTGCGCAGAGCCACACCAAGCGCCCCACTGGAGAGCGATTATCAAACACAGAACCTTACCTTGCCATTGGGCCACAGCGGCACCCAAGCCGCGCTGGTGCACCAAGACCAGGCCTTGACGGTGATTGAGCCCATTGAGGTGGGGCAAGCCATCGGCACCGTGGTGTTGAAATTTGGCATGGAAGACATACAAGCCAAGCAGCACAGGCTGCTGGTGCGCAATATGTTGCTGGCTTTTTTGCTGGCTGCACCAGCGTTACTCACGCTGTGGTTATTTATGCGCAAAACCAGCGCCGAGCTTGTTGCCTTGGGGCAATTTGCCCAACGCATGGTGAAAAACCAAGGCGTGGTGCACGTTGACAAGCCGCACTCGAGGGAATTGCTGACCCTGCATGAGACCCTGAACTGGGCCTCCGCCACTTTGGCCAGGCAGAACGAAGCGCTGCAGGACGCCAAGCAAAAGGCCGACAAATCGAATGCACTGAAATCGCAGTTTGTGGCCAACATGAGCCATGAAATTCGAACGCCCCTGAACGGCATTCTTGGGCTGGCCGATGTGCTGCTGCAAGCCAACACCGCCATTGACGCCAAATCCCGAAAAAATCTGGAACTGATCCACCTCAGCGCCGAACACCTGCTGCGTGTGGTCAACGACATTCTGGACTTCTCCAAGATTGACGCCAACAAGCTGGACATTGACCCTGAACCTTTTGCGCTACACGAAGCGCTGGAAGCCATGTTCAACACCGTGCGGGGTGCCTATGCCAAACCTGGGGTGCACACCGAATTGTTTTTGGCTCCTCAAGTGCCGCGCTGGGTGCTGGGTGACAAGGCCCGCATTCTTCAAGTGGTGGGCAACCTGCTGAGCAATGCCCTTAAATTCACAGAGCAAGGCCAAGTGAGGTTGTCCGTTCGGTCGCTGGAAGTGCCAGATGAGTCGCAGCGGGTCTCCCTTTATTTTGAGGTTGAAGACACGGGCATGGGCATTTCGCCCTCTGCTCGAGATGAAATTTTCAAGGCCTTTTCCCAAGCCGAGCCGGGCACTGCCCGCAAGCACGGGGGAACTGGCCTGGGTTTGACAATTACGCAAAGGCTATTAGAGTTAATGGGTAGCCACATTGAACTGTGGTCAGAGGAAGGCCGGGGTAGCCGCTTTAGCTTTACACTCACCCTGCCGGTGATTCAGCAATCCCCCACAGTGGAGGACCAAAACAAAAGCATGGGCACACATTGCGCACCCAACAAGGTCGCCTTGGCGCTGGGAACAGCAAGCACCCCGGTTCATGTATTGGTGGCAGAAGACAACATGGTCAACCAAACCTTCATGGCCCATGTGCTCACGCAGTTGGGCGTCACCTATCGCTTCGCAGAAGATGGGCTAGTGGCGATTGCCGCACTGAACAAAGAGCACTTCGACCTGGTGTTCATGGACATGCACATGCCCAATATGGGCGGGCTGGAGGCTTGCAAGGCCATATTGAGCGACCCCAAACACCAAGGTATACCGATTGTGGGATTAACAGCAGACGCCATTGCCGACACCCGCGAGGCCTGCCTAAGCGCTGGCATGCGCGACTATGTGTCCAAACCCTTCAAACGCTCAGACATAGAACACGTGCTGACCAAGTTGGGCTTTGTGTGCAACCCCATCCCCATGCAAAACTTCGACCATGACCGCGAGTTGCTTAGAAGTTCTGCCCTGCTGATTGCCGCCGAATTGCCTGCCCTTTGGCATGAATTTGAACAACACCTGCAAGCGGCAGAACTGCAAGCCACAAAGCGCGTGGTACACACGGTCAAAGGACACTGCAAATTGTTGGGCGAATTCGGTTTCGCCGAGTTTTTGCAAAGAATTGAAAGCGCGCTCAATGATCGCGAATTACCCGGCCCCGAGCATGTTGAGCATTTAAAACACAACCTGTTTATGCTGCAACGACGTTTGCTGGCAATTGGTCAGTGAGCCACTTGCGCAGCGGTGATCACCAATTCAACCCGCCAACCTGGCCTGGCCAATCCTTTTACCTGAACACAGGCGCGCGATGGTGCCGAACCCTCCGGCAACCAGGCCTCCCAAACGGTGTTGAAACCGTCATAATCGGCCATGTCGGTCAAAAATATTTGCACCTGCAACAGTTGGCTTTTGTTCGACCCCGCCTCGGCAAGACGCGCATCCACATTGGCCAAAAGGTCAGTGGCCTGCGCCACGATGTCACCCTGCTCAATGCTGGGCACCTCTACCAAGTAAACCACGCCGTTGTAACAGGTGGAATCAGAGTACCGTTTTGTAGTACCGTGTCTTTGTATCACAGGACCTCCCTCATGAAATTTGAACATTTGGTGCAGATTAACGACCCCAGTCTGCCCGGCGTGGACTGGCTCACAAGGGAGCAGCTTTGGCTTGGGCTGGTGGCGCGCGCGTGGAAGCCTACCAAATTCATCATGGGGCTGGAAGACGCGCAGGTTCTAGAAACCAGTCGAGACGGCAATGTGACCACCCTCACCCGCAAACTGAACTACGGGGCCTTCCAGATTGAAGACACCATCGAATTGTTTGAAGAGGAACGCACAGAAACCCGCATCAAAGCCAATCAGCACTGCGGCAACAGCACACTCACTATCACCATAGAAGAACCAAAAACCGGTGAATTGTGGTTGCGCTTTGAATACCATGTACGGGACCCCGAACCCCACGCAGCCGACCCCTTGAGCAACCACGCCAAAGCCCATGAATATGAGGAAATTCGAAAGCAGGCCTACCGTGCAGCCGACATTGACACGGTGCGAATGATTCGCGAACTGGCACTTAGCCTGCCGGGCACACCACCTGGTGCCCGCAAAGACCACTAAACCAGCGCTGTTGGTTAAGCCTGCCCCTTGGGCAAGGCACATGCGCCCATGTAAATTTGACCCGAACGGTTGCCGCTGCGGCAATACGCCAACACAGGTTTGCTGGCCGATTCCAGAATTTGATTAAAGGCCTGCATGACCTCAAGACTGGGCGGTGCCCCAACAGACATGGGCAAATAATGAATGGCCAGGCCCGCAGCTTTGGCTGCTGCCTCAATGTCGGCATGGGCGGGCTGATCGGCAGCCTCGCCATCGGGCCGGTTGTTGATGATGGTTTTAAAACCCAGGGCCGCAATGTGGGGCACATCTTCGGGGCGAATTTGGCCACACACCGCCACATCTTCACTTAACTTGCGAATGCTCATTGAACGTCCTGTTGTTTGAATCTTGTTTCGCAGTGCTTTAAACCAGGCCAACAGCATGATCAGTACGACAACTCCTTGGCACGGCCCCAGAACACTTTGTAAGAGAAAGCAGTGTACCCGAGGATGGTGGGCAAGGTGATGAGCACACCCACCAGAATGATCTTCAATGATTCTGGTGCAGCCGCCGCCTCCCACACGGTCAGTTGGTTGAGCACCACATAGGGGTATTGGCTGTACGCGAGGCCCATAAAAGCGAGCGTCATCACGCCTGCGGTGAGCGCAAACACCATCCAGCCATAGCCCGCCTGCACAATTCTAGGTGTGGACAAAATATGATGAATGCCCCACAAGCAAAGCACCGTGGCAATCGGAATGGGGACCAGGGCAAAAATATTGGGGAAACTGAACCATTTGTTAAAGATTTCAGGCACCACCAAGGGGGTCATCGCCGAGATAAAAGCAATCGAGGTCAGCATGGGCCAAAAGCTGATGCGGCCCCAGCGGCAGGCCTTGTCGATCAGCTCACCTTCGCCTTTCATCAACAACCAACCGCTGGCCAAAAGCGTGTAGGCAAAAGGCAGGGTGATTGCCACGCCAAGGTTAAACACCAGCTGCGACCAGTGATTGGAAAACCCGGTGATATAACTGCCCAGCATCCACCCCTGCGACACCGAGGTAATGAACGAACCCAAAAAGAAAATGCGGTTCCAAAGCGGCTTGTAAGCCACATCCACCTTCACACGAAAATCAAAGGCCACGCCGCGCAACACCAAGCCCACCAGCATCAGGGTCACAGGCAAATACAGCGCTGTTAATACCACCCCGTGCGCCTGGGGAAACGCCACCAACAACACGCCCACCCCGAGCACCAACCAGGTTTCATTGGCATCCCAAAAGGGTCCAATGGAATTGATCATGGTGTCTTTCTCAGCGTCGCTGGCGTAGGGCAGCAATAGCCCAACGCCCAGGTCGTAGCCATCCAGCACGACATAGATCAACAGGGCCAGGCCCATCACAGCCATGAACAGCAGCGGCATGAATTCATTGAAGGTCATGAGGGCTCTCCCGAGGTTGGCTGGTTCAAGGTTGTTCACGTATGCGGTCTGCCGGTGTAGGGCGCACCGCAGCGCCGCTCCAATCCACTTTTTTGGCAGAGCCTGTGCCACCCAACAACATGTAACGCAGCACCCACACGTAGCAAACAATCAGGGCGATGTACATGGCCATGTACAAAAACACTGTAAATGCCAAGATCTGTGGTGGATGCTCTGCCACCACGCTGGCAGTGCCCAGCACGCCGTACACGATGTAGGGCTGGCGACCAATTTCGGTGACCCACCAACCCGCCACGGTGGCCAACCAACCCGAGAACATCATCCACATCAGTGCAGTGAGTACAAGCCTGTGGCGCTTGTTCTCCAGCACCGGGCCTTGTTTGCGGAAGGTCCAAGCCGCCACCCAAGACACCAGCAGCATCAACATGCCCACGCCCACCATCACACGGAAGGAATAAAACACGGGGGCCACGGGCGGATGAAGGTTTAAAAACTCATTGAGCCCTTTCACTTCGCCATTGAAATCGTGCGTCAAAATGAAACTGGCCATTTTGGGTATGCCAATTTCGAAATGGTTGGTGCGCGCTTTTTCGTCCGGGATGGCAAACAGCAACAAGGGAGCACCACGCTCGGTGTGCCACACCCCCTCCATGGCCGCCACCTTGGCCGGCTGGTGCTTCAGGGTGTTCAAGCCATGCAAATCGCCCACCAGTATTTGTACTGGAATCAGCACCGCTGCCAAGGTCACACCCAGCCTGAGCATGGGGCGGGTGAAGGGCTTTTCGCGCTTGCGCAGTATTTGCAAGGCGCTACCACCCGCGATCACAAAGGCCACGGTGAGGCCACTGGCCAGCAACATGTGGCTTAAACGGTAAGGGAAAGACGGGTTAAAAATAATGGCCATCCAGTCGGTGGCGTGCATTTTTCCGTCAATGAGCTCAAAGCCCTGCGGGGTTTGCATCCAACTGTTGAGCACCAAAATCCAGAACGCCGACAAGGTGGTCCCAAAGGCCACCAGGAAAGTGGCCAGCAAATGCACCCGAGGTGAAACACGTTGCTTACCAAACAGCATCACACCCAAAAAAGTGGCCTCCAGAAAAAAAGCGGTTAGCACCTCGTAGCCCAAGAGGGGGCCGGAGATGTTGCCGGTTTTTTCCATGAAACCCGGCCAATTGGTACCAAACTGAAAGCTCATGGTGATGCCGCTCACCACACCCAAGGCAAAGGTGAGGGCAAAAATCTTGGTCCAAAAGTAGTGAGCCTGCTCCCACTCGGTCTTGCCGGTGCGCACATGCTGCCAGCGCAAATAAAACATCACCCAGCCTAGGCCAATCGTGATGGTGGGAAACAAAATGTGGAATGTGATGTTGGCTGCAAACTGAATTCGCGCAAGGTCGAGAGAGGACAATTCCATGTCGGCTCCTGCTTTTGATGCTGCGTCATCTTCTTATGAGCACCTTGCACGCATCAATGGACAATTTGTCGCAGTGTCGAAGGCTTGTCCACTTGGGGTTTTGTACATTGATCCACCGCCCACTCTTTTTATTGCTCGCGGCCCTGTCGGCCTTTGCACCCCTGGCCATCGATCTTTACCTGCCCAGCCTGGGGCAAATTGCAAGCGACCTGCAAACCACCGGCGGCAGGGCCGAACAGACCGTCACCGTGTTTTTGGCAGGCTTTGCCCTGGGCATGTTGTTTTACGGTCCACTGTCAGACCGCTATGGCCGACGGGCCATGATCTTTGCAGGCACAAGCGTGTTTGTGGCGGCCAGCGTGGCGTGCATGTTTGCTCAAACCATCGAGCAATTGCTGCTGTTTCGGCTGGTGCAAGCGTTTGGTGGCGGTGCAGCTGCTGTGGTGGCACGGGCCGTGGTTCGGGATCTGTTTTCCGAAACCGACGCCGCCAGGGTGATGGCCATGATTGGCATGGTCACTTCCATCGCTCCCATGCTGGCCCCCCTGTTGGGCGCATGGGTGTTGCTGTTGGGCACTTGGCGGCACGAATTTTTGGTGCTGGCCCTGTTTGGCGCACTGTGCATCTGGGGGGCTTACCGATTGCTGCCCGAAACCTTGAGCAAACAACGTTCACAAGCTTCTCTAAAACTGGCTTTCCGTGGATACGCCCACGTGCTGAGGCAACCCAAGAGCGTGACATTGATTGGCATTGGTGGCTGCCACTTCGCAGCCATGTTCGCTTACATCACAGGCACGCCGCTGGTGTACATGGGTCAGTTTGGTGTGAGCGAGCAACAGTACGCGCTTTTGTTTGGCGCCAACATCGGCAGCCTGATGTTGTTTGGCTGGTATTCCGCCCGCAGTGTAAAGCGCCAAGGTACGTCGGCCCTCATTGCCAAAGGGAATTGGTTTTGCGCAGGCGGCGCTGTTCTGGTGTTGCTGGCTGCGTGGGTATTGCCAGTGGGCTGGGTGGGCTTGACCACCATGGTGGTGGGCTTTCTGTTGTGCGTGGGCTCGCTGGGGCTGGTGGCGCCGAACACGATGGCTCAATTGTTGGATGCACACCCGAACAACGCGGGCGCTGCCGCCGCCCTGTATGGGTTTTCTCAGTTTGGTTTGGGGAGTGTAGCCAGCCTCACGGTGACGCTGCTCCACGATGAAAGCGCTCGCCCACTTAGCCTGGGGGTGGGCGTGTTCGCTGGGCTTGCTTGGGGTTTTGGTTGGCTGCTGCGAAATCAGCACAAACAATAACCTTCAATTGTAAGCACAAAATTATTACTGCTTTGCAGATCAAACACCCAAATTACTCAAAAAATTGGACTTTTTGAGCCCTTTCGGGTATGTTGTGCACAACTTTGAGCCGCCCATGGGCGGCGAGCCTTTCATTTAATCAACCAAATTCTCATTGCCGTATGGCCGACACCAAAGCCCAGAGTGGCGAGAACCAACCCGATGTGGATTGGCTAGAGAGCCAATACAACGTCCGCGCCTACCTGCCCGACCATCCAAAAATATTCGCCCGTTGGGCGGAATTGTCGCGGTATGCACGCTTTGACCTTGACGGTTTCTGGAACCAGTACTTTGGCGAATCCGAAGCCGAAACGGTAGACATTATTCCAGGCAAACCCGGTAAGCCTCTGCTGATCTTCATTCACGGTGGCTACTGGCGCTCGCTCGACAAATACGATTTCACTTTTTTGGCCAAACCCTATGTGGCCCGAGGCTACTCCGTGGCCCTGCTGAACTACGGCCTCATTCCCCGCGTCACGATTGAAGACAGCGTGCGCCAAACGCTGCGGGGCATCGAATGGCTGTATCGCCAGGCTGACCGCTTTGGCTTTGATGCCAATCAAATTGTGGTGTGCGGTCACTCCGCGGGTGGCCACCTGGGCGTCATGAGCGCACTGGCCTTTTGGCCATTGTGGGCGTCCGATCTGCCACAGGACGTGGTGAAGTCTGTGGTGGCCGTCTCTGGCATTTACGACCTTAGCCCCTTGGTGCACACGCCCTTCATTCAGAAGGACCTGAAGCTGAACCAAAAGCGTACACGCATGGTTAGCCCGGCTTTGATGCCTAAGCCCACCATTCCAGTGCACTTGGCTTTTGGTACCAAAGAGACCGATGCGTTCAAAGAGCAAAGCGCTTACCTGGCATCGCACTGGGGCTTGAACCCGCCCCTGCAGGTGAACGCCGACCACTTGAACATTGTGGACAGCATTGCAGACCCAAACAGTGAACTGTTTATGCTGGTGCAAAACCAACTGCTTTTGCCCTCGCATTAATTTTGCCCGCGCATTAATGCAGGGCAAGTAAAACCCACCAAGTAACCTTGAGCCCTCTTGCTCAGGGCTACTTGGCGCGACGGCCAGGGGCGCCACCGCGGTCCCATGGGTGAAACTGAACAGGTTATCCCCCCATGTTCGGTACACTGATGCAGCAAACACTGCCGTATAAATGACATGTACACCCCTCTAGGAGGCAAACATGTCCCTCACCCTGGCCTTCACCAACGACAGCGCAACCTTCGGTCGACGCTACCCCGACGGGCACACGCTGATGCGAAGAAAAACACTCACCCTCACTGCCAAAGCGTTTCGTGTAGGCAGCGCCGTGTGGATGGACGACACAGCCGCCACCGTGGTCGCCTACAACATCGCTGAATTTGGCCGATACATTTGCACCAGCCACCCTGTGCTGGTTCGGCTGGACAACGGCGAGTTCATGTTTTGCAGGCCCGGCGAGCTTCGCCCACGGGTGCGCCAAGACAGCTAAACACTGAAGCAAGCACCAGCGCTGGCCGGGTAAACACCTAGCAGCGCAGTGGGCACAGGGCCGTATGCGATTTGTATAATCCCGGCATGACACCCATTACACCCCACACCCCCATCGGATTTATTGGCCTTGGCAATATGGGAGGCGCCATGGTGCGTCACCTTTGCAAGGCGGGCTACACTGTGCGCGCATGGGCCCGAAACCCGGCCGTTCTCTCGCAGTTTGCTGACACGCCACTGATCGCAGCGGACACGCTGCAAACCCTTTGCGAACACAGCGCAGTGATTTGCTTGAATGTCACCCGCACCGAGGACGTGGAATCACTGCTGTTCCGTGACGACGGTTTGGCTCAACACGCAAAAGCAGGCACAGTGATTGTGGATTTCAGCACCATTGATGCGGGCCGGGTAAAAGCCTTTGTACCCGCCCTGCAGGCCAAACAAATTCAGTACTTGGACAGCCCGGTGTCTGGCGGTGCAGCAGCGGCGAAAGCAGCAACACTCACCATCATGGTGGGTGGCAATGCCGAAGTATTCCAGAGCCTTCTACCGCTGTTCCAGGTGCTGGGTAAAACAGTGCGCCACGTGGGCCCCAATGGTGCAGGCCAAGCCATCAAGGCTGCCAACCAAATGGCCATGTGTATTCAATTGGTCGGCATTGCCGAGGCCATGAATTACGCCCTGGAACAAGGTGCCAACCCAACCATGGCGCTTGAAGTGATGCAGGCCGGCCTGGCCGGACGCAAAGTGGTGGAGTGGGCCGGCCCTCACATGGTGGAAGGATTCACCCGAGCCCCCAGCATCGAAGCCCATTTGCACGCCAAAGACGTGAACATGGTGGCCGAGGCTGCAAGGGCGCAGGGCCTGAACCTGCCATTGCTGTACCGCACCGCTGACATTTTGCGTGAATTGGTGGAAAACGGGCCAGCAAGCCAAGACACCTCTCGTGTGTTTGAGCTGGTGCGGGCGCATCTGAAAGGCCCGGGCATTCAGCGTTGACTTGTATACGCCTTGAAGCAAGCAGGTCCATGCCCCGGTTGAGGTTATCGCTTGCTCCTTGAAGCAAGCAGGTCCATGCCCCTTTGCGACGGCCAATCTGTATTTCCCTCCCTGAGCCTCG
>NZ_CAXQZX010000013.1:0-39805 GCF_964228395.1 Limnobacter sp. | reverse complement strand
GACCTGCTTGCTTCAAGGAGCAAGCGAACCACACAGGCTGGCGCAATGATCGACATGGACCTGCTTGCTTCAGGAAGCAAGCGAACAAAAGAGCAAGCGAACAAAAGAGCCAAGCTAGCCCTCCATCGACGCCCATAATGCCGACCAAATACGCTGTCCCGCTTTGTCCACTTCGTCGACCACCGCCAAGAAGCGATTCCTTGCATCGGCATCCACCCATTCTTCCGGCAAAAAGGGGTCGTACACCACATGTTTGATGGCGGCTCCCCCCAGTAGGAAGGACTCACGTGCTGCCACCTCGGGTTCCAGGGCTTGGTGCCGGTCCAGCCAGGTGCGCATTTTTTTTTCAAGGGTGACGTAGTTGGTCTCTAGTTCGCGGGGGTTCCACAGGCTGGCGATGCGCAGGGTGGCATCCTGGTCAAAATGACTGGCGGCAAATACGGGGGCCTCACGCTCCAGGCCAAGCTTGTACAGGCGGCCACGCACGGCATCCAGGTGGTCTTCAATGTTGTTGGCGCGTATGAACAGGTGTTCATTCAGGGGCTGAAAGCCAAGCATCAGCAAAGCTCGGGCGCGGGCACGTTGCTGCCTGGCTTCGCTGCGTGAAAGCTTTTCGGCTTGGACCACGATGTAACTGCCGTCCCAGGGGCGAACTCGGGTACTTCGGGTGCGCCAGGCGGCTACATCGTCGGCCAGGGTGTGGGCGTCGTCGGTGAGTTGATACAGGGCACGTCCAGCAGACTCAATCAGGCCTTCGGCCGATAAGCGAACCAAGGCCACTCGGGTGTTGTTGACGCTGATGTCAAAAATGGCGCAAGCGGCGATGGCCTGTTTGGCTGAAAGCGGTCGGCCGTTGGCGGCCAGTAGAAGATCGAGAATGAGACTCTTGGCGGTGGGTTTGCGCACGTTGGGTTGCTTGCTTGAATGCTAAAGCTGAAGTGTATGCAAGCGCGGGGGGCAGCGCAAACAGCCCCCCCGTTTGTGCGATGATTGCGGGACAAAAAATGGAGGAGTTCCATGGTGAAGGCCTGGATATCGAGGCAAGCCAGTCAAACCGAAGCCCTGTTGGAAACATTGAGCGACGCTGATTTTCCCAAGGAGGCAGTGGTGCTGCGCGTGCAGTACAGCAGCCTGAACTACAAGGACGCTTTGGCCTTGACCCACACCGCGCCGATTGCGCGCACATACCCCATGGTGCATGGGATTGATGCCGTGGGCGAGGTGGTGGCGTCGGGTTCGCTGCGTTGGCCTGTGGGCACGGTGTGCCAGGTCAACGATTGGGGGTTGGGCGAAACCCACTGGGGCGGCCTGGCCGAAAGGGTGGTGGTGCCGGAGCAATGGGTATCGCCCATTCCGCAAGGGCGCAGCGCCCGCTGGGCCGCTGCTTTGGGCACCGCTGGTTACACCGCCGCTTTGTGTGTAATGGCTTTGCAAGATCACCCGGTGCGACCGGGCGACGGCCCTGTGTTGGTCACAGGGGTTAGCGGAGGCGTGGGCACTGTGAGTTGCTTGTTGCTGAAGTATTTGGGCTATGAGGTCGTGGGGCTGACAGGGTCGATTGATGCCACCGGCGCGCCGGTGTCGGATTCTGCCGCAGCCCACTTTGATCGCTTGGGGTTGGGTGCAAGCCATTTGATTCACCGCGAGTCCATGAACCGGCCAGGCAAACCTTTGCAGAGGGAACAGTTTGCTGCGGTGGTGGACAGTGTTGGAAGCCACACCTTGGTCAATGCCTGTGCACAAACCCGCTACGGCGGGGTGGTTGCTGCGTGTGGGCTTGCGCAGGGCATGGATTTACAAGGCAGTGTGGCCCCGTTTATTTTGCGTGGCATCACGCTGCGTGGCATCAATTGCGTGTTTCGCAGCCATGCCGAGCGCGACCGCGCTTGGGGCCTGTTGGCCAGTGCCTTGGGTGAGTACGATCTGGATTTCATGGTGAAAGAAATTCGCCTGGCGCAGGCCTTGGACGCTGCGCGGCAGGTGCTGGCCAATCAATTACAAGGCCGGGTGGTGGTGAACTGTGCTTGATTCCCGTTTGCGCGCTTTGCCCTACCTGGCGCTGGTGCTGAACGCGTTGGTGTGGGGTTTGTCGTGGTGGCCTTTGCGCGAGCTACAAACTGCGGGCTTGCATCCGCTTTGGTCCTCTGCCGCCACGTATTTGTTGGGCAGTGTGGCCATTGTGTTGTTCAGGCCAACCGTGTTTCGCGAGTTTTTGGCCCACCCGGCCTTGTGGTGGTTGGCGCTGGCGGCGGGCACCACCATGGTTGGGTTTAACTGGGGGGTGTCGATTGCCGAGGTTATACGGGTGGTTCTGCTGTTTTACCTCATGCCCATTTGGGCAGTGTTGTTGGCCCGGCTGGTGTTGGGCGAGCCCATCACCCTGGGAGCCATGCTGCGGGTGTTGATGGCTTTTGTTGGAGCCTTGTTGGTGTTAAGCCCACCGGGAACACTCAGCCTGGCTTTGCCCTCCAACTTGGGCGAATGGTTGGGGCTGCTGGGCGGTGTGGCGTTTGCCTTGAATAATATTTTGTTGCGTCACCAAGAGGCGCGCACCGCACAGGCTCGCCTGTTTGCCATGTTTGTGGGTGGGGTGTTGGCCCCGGCTGCCGTGGCTGCAGTGTTGGCTTGGGTGTTGGGCGCAGGCAATGCGGTGGTGCAGTGGCCGGTGGTGCCCGGCGTGTACGGTTGGGGAGTATTGATGCTGTTCGCGGTGAGCCTGTTGTTGGCCAATTATGGTTTGCAATACGGTGCGTCGCGCTTGCCCGCCAATGTGACAGCGGTGGTGATGTTGTCCGAGGTGGTGTTTGCCACGGTGTCGGCCATTGTGTTGGGCAGCGAGGTGTTGACCCTGCAAACCGCTGTGGGGGGCAGCATGATTTTGATGGCCGCGGCTTTGAGCGCCTGGAGTAACCCCGACCCCCATTGATTGTTCTAAGGAGTGATGATGAACCACTGGATAAAAGTTGCCCTAAGCACGGCCGCCTCTACGGTTCGGGGCTGGCAAGGCCTGATGAGCACGGGCGCAGCAGTGCAGCCTGCAAAACCGTTGAAGCTGTTTGAGTTTGAGGCCTGCCCTTATTGCCGCTTGGTGCGCGAGGTGCTCACAGAATTGGCGCTGGATGCCGAAATTTACCCTTGCCCCAAGGGGGGGCAACGTTACCGGCCCACCGCTCAGGCCTTGGGGGGAAAGCGGCAATTTCCACTCTTGGTGGACGACAACACCGGCGTGATGCTCTACGAATCGGCCGACATCATTGAATACCTATACAAAACCTACGGTCAGCGTGAAGTGCCGCTGCGCTGGAAAATCACCCCGGCACAGATCGCCTCGAGCATGGCCACAACGGCCCTGGGGCTGGGTGCCGGCATGCATGTGCGCCCATCCAAAGCGCCAGAGCAATTGCTGACCCTTTACAGCTTTGAAGCATCGCCCTTTAGCCGTGTGGTGCGCGAGGCGCTTTGCGAACTTGAGATTGCCTACACCCTGGTGAACCTGGGCAAAGAGCAGTTGGCCGACATGGGCGTCAATGGGGTGCATGCTGCGATTGGCGAGTACAGCCCTGTGAAGGGGGGCAAGCGCGAGGCTTTCATGCGCAAAACCAACAAGATGATGGTGCCCTACCTGGAAGACCCCAACACAGGCAAGGCCATGTTTGAATCCCAAGCCATTGTGGCCTACCTCAACCAAACCTACGGCGCCTAGCGCGGAATGAAGTACATGTAGGTGTCGGCCCAACCTTCGGAATAATGCCGAAGGTGCACAGTGTAGTCGCCACGAATGGCCAGCACAGTGTGTGGCACTTGCCAAAAGTGGTCTGGGTGGTTGTGCACTGCCACAGCCAGGGCGGGCTGATCTTCCTGAATGTGCCAGGCCATGCCCTGAACCACTTGCAGCTCATTGCCGTTGGCTTCGATGGTTGCCGCAGCAATCGGTTCCAGAATTTTGTTGTCCAAGGCGCGAGCGCCCACTGCACATGCATCGGCCCGAACCACAAGACCGTGAGTGTAGGGTGCCAGCATGGCGTGAATATTCATGCCTTGTTCCGGGCAGTTAAAAAACTCCATGGTGCGCAGGTTGGCATGCAGACGAAAATCAATCACGCGCTTGTAAATTTCTAGTGACTCGGGGTCGCTGAACAAGGCATTCACAGACTCGAATTGCGCTTGGTGCATGGCATGGCTAAGCTGCGTTTGCGCCAGCGCGGTAACCTGCGGCAGGCGCCCACGGCTGGCTTGCGCAATGGCCAGATAGTCCATGCTGGCCACACCGCGCAAGCGTCGAAGCGACTGCAGGGCAGCGCGTGGTTTGCGACGATGGCAGGTCGAGATCACCATGCTGTCGGCTGGAATTTGATTGGGGGCGATCACCGGTTTGCCGTGATGCACAGCGCCCGCTGAGTCTGTGTCCACAAAGGCGTCGATGCGGGTGCTTTGCGCAATTGCATTGGCATATTCATTCAGCCCCAGCACATAGCGCTTTTGCGGGCCACCACCAAAAAATTCTGCATAAAAGGCGGCCGCGTGTGCGTGGTGGCTTAGTTGCTTCATGATGCTTCTCCCCAAAGGGACCCCCTCGGGATCCAAGTGAATTCAGTCTATGACCATGTGCTCATGGTTTAGGGGTGAAGCAGGTGAGTAAAACGGGCTTAGTTTGGGGGTTCAACCCCCAAATTTTGGTTCACCACCCCGAGCGATGCCCAACCCCACCCCTTGGCTTGTAAGGTGAATGCACCTGTTCAATCACAAAGGCGGTGACCATGAAAACACGCCGTACCCGAGCCATGCCCGCGCTGGGCATTGGTGGCAAGTTGTTGTTGCCACCGTTGGCGATGATTTTTTTATTGCTGGTGGTGGGTGCGTTGTCGTACTGGTCGCTTTCTACCATGCGCGGCTTGGTGGCCGAGGCCTACACGATTCGCTTTCCCCACTACCAAAGCGCCGCGGCAATAGACCGGCAATTGCTGGCCGTGCAATACAACATGTCGCGCTACATCAACAATGCTTTGTCGAATGCCTCAGAGGCCACCTTGGCTGGCATTGAAGCGGGTATGCAACAAGAGATGAACGCGGTGGCGGCCACGTTGAAGCAGCAGGCCGAAAGCGCCGAGCAAAGCGAGCAGGGCCGAGAGGCTGCAGACAACCTGCTGCGCCAAATGACCGCATACCGCCAAACCGTGGCGCAAACGCTGGAGTTTGCTGCGGTGGACCCCAGCATGGCCACGGTGTATTTGCGCAAGACCGAGGCCATTTACGACACCATTGCTGGGTTGTCGCAACAGCAGGTGGCCTTGCAGCAGGCCTTGGGTGAGCAGGCCAGTGTGAAGGCCGAGCAGGTGTTTGAGGCCTCGTGGATGCGCATGCTCGCGGTGGTGTTGGGGGCCATGGTGTTGGCTGGCGGCTTGGTGGTGTTGCTGCGCAAAAACATTCTTCACTCGATTTCTAAAATTTCTGCGGCCCTGACCTTACTTGGCCAAGGGCGACTGAACAGTGCGACACCCCCGCACCATGTGGGCGATGAGGTCTCGCAAATTCTTGCGCAGGTGGGTACGGTCACCGGCAGCCTGCGAGGCTTGGTTCAAGGGGTGACCAACTCGTCGACCGTGGTGAAAGACGCCTGTGGAGACATGCAAACCTTGCTTGAACGCCTGCTGAAAAACAGCCATGCGCAAAGTGAGTGCTCGCAATCGGTGTCGGCCACGGTGGAACAATTTGCCGTGAGTATTGCCTCCATTTCAGACAGCACTCAGAGCTTGCGAGAGCAAACCTCGCAATGCACTGTGCGGCTGGGGCAAAGTGAAAGTGCCGCACATGTGCTGGATGAGGCCTTGATGCAGTTGCAGGCCAGTTTTGCCAGCATGCAAAAACGTGTGGCCTCCTTCGTGGGCAATGCACTGAGCATTTCGAACATGACGCACACCTTGCAAGAGCTTGCAGATCAAACCAATTTGCTGGCGCTCAATGCCTCCATTGAAGCAGCGCGGGCGGGCGAGTTTGGTCGCGGCTTTGCCGTGGTGGCCGAGGAGGTGAGGGGCTTGTCGGAGCGCTCCACACAAGCGGTGCAGTCAATTGCCACCATGTCGGGCGGCATTCAGCAGGAGTCCAAACAAGTGTCGGATGCTCTTCAAAAAGGCACCGAGGCGGTGAGCGATTCCATTGGGAAGCTCAAGGAGCTAAACACGGTAATTCAGCACATGGCGGGCAATGTGCAGCACACGCACAGCAGTGCCGAAAGCATTGGGCGTGCCATTGCTGAGCAATCGGCCGCCTGCCAGGACATGGCGGCTCAAATTGAAAACATCGCAAGAATGATTGAGCAAACCGAAGCATTGGTCTGCGAGTCCGATTGCCTTGTTCAAGAACTCGGCTCGGCATCCAGCACGATGGCGGGCCAGGTAAAGCAGTTCCAGCTATAACAACCAAACCGAGGAGAATTGACATGAGAAAACTATTTTGTACCCTGGCGGCTTTGAGCATCGGCCTGAGTAGCGCTGCGTATGCATCCCCCAAAGAAGAAACCATCGCCTTTGTGAAACAGGCGGCTGCCGAGGTGAAGGCCGGCAAAAAGGAACAAGTGATTCAAGAGGTAAATGCCAAAAACGAGAGATGGTACAAGGGCGAGTTGTATTTGATTGTGCTGGATGCACAGGGCAACCATTTGGCCCACCCCACCAACCAGAAATTGTTGGGCAAGTCCATGCTTGATCTGCCCGATGTGGACGGCAAGTTGTTCAGAAAGGAACGGGTGGACATTGCCAACGGCAAAGGTGAGGGGTGGGTGGACTACAAATACAAAAACCCGCAGTCGGGGCAGGTGGAAGAGAAAAGCCTGTATGTGTTGAAGGCCGGGGATGTGATTTTGTCGGCGGGGGTTTACAAGTAAATAAACTGCGGGGCCGAGCGCAGCGAATGCCTCGGCCCTTTGGGTGTTAACGCCGGTCCCAGGTGCCCATGATCCAGTCCATGATGGGGTAGGTGATGTTGAAGTTTTTGTGCGCCATGATGCGCTGGTCGTGATGCGTGGTGTGCAAGCGCGCAAACCGCGTGAAGCCAGGAATGCGGTGCACCCAATGGTCTTCCTTCAAATGGTAAGACAAATGCAGCAGCTCGTAATTCAAGTAGTAGGCCATGCCAGTGGCCACCAGCAGCAAGGCCACATTGGGGCTAAATAGCCAGGCCGCCAACAAGCCCACCGGCACAAAAAATGCCACCACAAAAAAGGCAACAATGCTCACAGGGAACAGCACGGCGCGGTAGTCCTTGTTGCTGTCGATTTGCATGTGGGTGTCTAGAAAAAAACGGTGATGTTGCAGGGAGTGGCGCTTGTACACAAACCCCAATCCTTTCACAGGCCGATGCATGGCGTATTTGTGGCCAGCCCATTCAGCAAAGTTGGCATACAAAAAAGTGGCGGGTATGGTGAGCCACTCCAACCAGCTTGGGGCGTTTAACCAATAGATGCAGGCGGCGATCACGCCCAGCCCCAGGGTAAGGCTCATGCCCAGATGCAACAGCCCGTTGTAGCGGGGGCCCACGCACTCGGCACGGTAGTCCTGCCTGAAGGTTTGCAGGCTGTCTTCTTTGGATGCTGGCCCGGGCGCGGGCTTGACTTTGGCGTGCATGGTATTACTGCCTCCCATTAAAATTAATTTTATTTGTAATGTTAGCTTGCCCACCTTTGCCTGCAATTTCAAGTGCTTTGCAGGCTTTGAACAGGCCACGCTGGTACACTTTGACCAAAGCAAAAGAACGCAAGCAGCCCAAGGAGACCTCAGCATGAACGCACCACTTGCCAGCAACCCCCCCGCCCACATTGCCCCCGCCGAGTGGCAAGCCCGAGTGGATTTGGCTGCCGCCTACAGGCTGGTGGCCCTGCATGGTTGGGACGATTTGGTGTTTACCCACATTTCGGCCCGCGTGCCCGGTGAGGACGGTCATTTTTTGATCAACCCTTACGGCTTTATGTTTGAGGAAATCACGGCCAGCAGCTTGGTGAAGGTGAACATGAATTGCGAGAAAGTTGACAACAGCCCGCACGATGTCAACCCGGCTGGGTTTACCATCCACAGCGCGGTGCACGCTGTGCGGCACGATGCCCACTGCGTGATGCACACCCACACGGTGGCTGGGGTGGCGGTAAGCGCTCAGGCGCAGGGTTTGTTGCCGATTTCGCAGCAGTCCTTGTTCCCCATGGCCGGGCTGGCTTACCACGACTACGAAGGCTTGGCCCTGCGGGAAGACGAGAAGGCCCGCCTGCAGGCCGATCTGGGCCAGGCCAACACCATGATTTTGCGCAACCATGGTTTGCTCACCTGCGGCCCCTCGGTGGCCGACGCATTTTTAAACATGTTTATTTTGCAGCGCGCCTGCGAGGTACAAATTGCCGCACAGTCGGGCGGTGCCACCCTAATACCCATTGCACAACCCATTGTGGATGGCATCAAGGCTGCTGCGGCCCAAGTCACTCGTGGGTTGGGGGGCAATATCGCCTGGCCAGCCCTGCTGCGCAAGCTCGATCGTGAACAGCCTGATTTTAGAAGTTAACCCCGGGTCAGCGTTGACCGAGGTTTGGCATCACTGGCGCTGGGCGTTGCCGCCAGTGACGGTGGACACATACTTGGCCAGAATGTTCATTTGATCAATGGTCAAGTGGTCTACGAACGGGGGCATGCCCCGCTTGCCATTTTTTAGGGCGTTCAATACGCGTTCTTCACTGGGTTTGAGTTCGTCCAGCACGGGGCCAATTTTGCCCTTGGCCCCAGCATCTGCCAGGGTGTGGCAAATGGCGCAGGCCGGCTCGGCATCCGTTTGGAACAGCTTTCGGCCTTGGGCCAGCACGCTGGCTTCGTCGGCCTGGGCCAGGGTGGGCAGCCACAGCAGGGCCAGAGTAAATGCAATTTTCGGGACGTGGGCCATGGCATGTTCCAAGGAGGTGGGCCTCTTAGTTTACGCCCGCATGCGCCGTGCTTTGAAGAGGCCCCAGCTGCTTTCGATGAGGTAAAACACCAGCACTTTGATGGGGTGTTCGTTGGGGATGGGGTTTTTGCCTTTGCCCAAGCGATGGATTTGGCGGGTGTACCACTGAATTTCAAGCAGTCCGCTGCGGTCGATGGCCTTCACCCCCGTGACGAGCGGTTTAACCGGGTACAGCGCTTCCTGATCGGCCAACAGGCGCTTGGGCAGGTCGGGTTCAATGGCAATGGAGCGGGCCAGGCCGATCAAATCCACCGCGCCGCTGTTCAGCGCTTCTTTCATGCCGCCCACCGTGCGAAAGCCGCCTGTGAGCATCAAAGGCACCTTGCAAACGGCGCGCACTTTCTCTGTGAAGTCTATGAAGTAAGCCTCGCGTTTGAGGGTGCTTTCTTTTTTGGGCTGGGCGGTGGCGCCAGTCATGGCAGGGGCCTCGTAGGTGCCGCCAGAAATTTCAATCATGTCAATGCCGCGTTCGGTGAGTGCCTGAATCACAGCCAGTGATTCCTCCTCCGAGAAACCGCCTTTTTGGAAGTCTGCGGAGTTGAGCTTGATGCCCACGGGGAAGTTGGGGCCCACTTGCCTGCGTACCTCGTCGTACACGGCCAGCACGAAGCGGCGGCGGTTTTCAGGGCTGCCTCCCCACTGGTCGGTGCGCTGGTTGCTGTGGGGGCTTAAAAACTGGCTGATGAGGTATCCATGCGCTCCGTGAATCTGTACGCCATCAAAGCCCGCGTCTTTGCACACCTTGGCGGCACGGCCCCAGCGGGCAATCAGGTCAAGTATTTCGTGTTCTTCCAAGGCCCGGGGGGTGGCAAACATCATTTGCAGGCTTTTGTGAAACGGAATGGCCGAGGGAGACACGGTTTCTTTGTTCATGCCCTTGGGGCACTGTTTGCCGGGGTGATTGATTTGCACCCAAATTTTACCGCCGTTGGCCTGGCCGGCTTTGGCCCAATCTTTCAGCAGGGGCAGGTCGCGGTCATCCTCAATCACGACGTTGCCGGGCTCTGCACGCGCGCGCCGGTCTATCATGACATTCCCGGTTATATTCAAACCGATGCCGCCGGCGGTCCAGCGCTCGTACACCCGAACCAGTTTGGGTGTGACGCGGTTGTCCTGCGTGCCCAGTGCTTCGCTCATGGCGGCTTTAACCAGCCGGTTGGGCAATGTGGCACCGCAGGGCAGGGTGAGGGGGTCGCGTAGTTCGATGCGCATGGATTGTCTCCGCTTTTTTATTAAATTGAAAATACTTGTTGTCAAATATTAGCTTGCCCACATGAAAAATATTGAAGTCCGCACACTAATCTTCACCGTGTTGGCCATGTGCGCATTTGCAGCCAATTCCCTGCTGTGCAGGGCGGCTTTGGGCGCCGGGCAAATTGACCCAGCCAGTTTTACTGCCATTCGCTTGTTCAGTGGGGCGCTCACCTTGTGGGCGTGCTTGAAGTGGCAGGCCAAGGGGGGGCAGCGTGGAAGCTGGGCGGGCGCTTGGGCCTTGTTTGCTTATGCGGTGCTGTTTTCGTTGGCCTACATCCACTTAAGCACCGGCACGGGGGCCTTGGTGTTGTTTGGCAGTGTACAGCTCAGCATGATTGCCTATGCCGCTACGCGGGGTGACCGGCTACAGGGCTTGCGTGCCTTGGGCGCGGTTGTGGCTGTGGTGGGCTTGGTGTTGTTGTTGTGGCCCAATATGCAACGGCCCGAATCCGCCTGGGCCGTGTTGAGCATGGCGGGGGCTGGTGTAAGTTGGGGGGTGTATTCCGTGGTGGGGAAGGGGTCGAGTACCCCGTTGGCTGACACGGCAGGCAATTTTTCCCGGGCTTCGCTGTTGATGGCGGTGGTCATGGCATTGGTGTTGTGGGCTGTGCACCAGAATGTGCATATCCCGGGCATCACCCAGGCTCGGGGCTTGGCCTTGTACACGGTGAGCCTGCCTGCGCCCACGGCCATGGGGATGTTGTTGGCCCTGGCCTCGGGATGCTTGGCCAGTGGTATTGGGTATGCCCTGTGGTATCGGGTGTTGCCCGGTTTGCCCACCACCTCCGCGGCCAGCGTGCAGCTTAGCGTGCCCGTGATCGCAGCCTTGGCCGGCGTGCTGCTGCTTGGCGAGGCACTCACGGGTGGCTTGCTGGTCTCCATGGTGATGACCCTGGGCGGCGTTTATTTGGTGTTGCGCGGCAAAAGACGATGAGGAATTTAAATTGAGCACTGAGGAACAACAGCCTGGCCCGGCCAGGCATGTACAGCAGTCCATCGGCAGGACAAGGCAGATTGCGCTGGCCGAGGTGGCCCAGGCTTTTTATTTACGCAATTGGGCCTTGTTGCTGAGTGCCGGCCTGGTGCTGCTGTTCACCATTCAGTTGTGGAGTGTGCTGGCCCCCTTTGTGGCAGCGTTTGCGCTGGCTTACCTCATGCACGGCCCTAGCCGCTGGGTGCACAAACGCTTGCGTGGTCGTGTGCCTTTGTCGGTTTGCGCGGTGGTCACGTTTTTTGGGTTGATCCTGTTGTTCTCAAGCTTTGGTCTGTTGTTTATTCCGGTGGTGCTTACCCAGCTTGATTTGATTCAAAACAACCTGCCCCAGTTGGTGGTGAACATTAAGCGGTCGGTGTTGCCATGGGTCAACGATTTGTTTGGTTTGGAAATCTCGGTAGACAGCGCAGGCGTGCGCCAACGCATCGCCCAGTACATCAGCGAAAATCGCGGCACACTGGCTGAGGTCAGCACCAAAATTTTGCGCTCGGGCTCGCAGTCGGTGTTGGGCATCACGGGTTTTGTGTCGCTCACCGTGGTGGCAACCTTGTTTATTTTGCCGGGCTGGACCCAGTTTACCCAGGCTGTGCAGCGCTTGTTCCCTGTGCATCTGTGGCGGCGCACCCGGCCCTTGCTGGTTGAAATCGACACGGTTTTGAACGAATACATCAAGGGCATGTTGATTGTGGTGCTGTTTTTGAGCACGTTTTATTCGGTGGGCTTGAGCATTGCGGGTTTAAAAAGCGGTTGGGCCATTGGCATTTTGGCGGGTTTGCTCAGCGTGGTGCCCTACCTGGGTTTCACGGTGGCCCTCTTGGTGGCTTTGCTGACCGCCGCGCTTGAGTTGCAAGGCCTTTGGCCGCTGGTGTGGGTGCTGGTGGTGTTTGTGGTGGGCCAAATGTTGGAAGGTTTTGTGCTGACGCCCTTGGTGGTGGGCGATAAAATTGGCCTGTCTGCCATTTCGGTGATTTTTGCTTTGGCGTTTTTTGGCGCCTTGTTTGGCTTGGTTGGCGTGTTTTTGGCCTTGCCATTGGCCGCAATTTTCAAGGTGGCCTACATGCACGCATTTGAGTGGTATGTGCGCAGCGACTACTACCGGCAGGAAGAGCCAGGCCCGGGGGCTTAAAAATGAGACAGTATTTGTTTATCCTTAACCGATATTTTTAAGTGTTGGAGACGATCAATGAAACCATCAGAGGCTTTGGCTTTGAACCGTCATGCAATCCGACAGGTCGTAGCGTCTCATCATGCTGGTAACGCAAGGGTTTTTGGCTCTGTACTCATTGGTACTGACACAGAAAATAGCGATCTCGATCTTTTGATTGATCCAACGCCCGAGACGACTCTGATGGATGTGGCAGCAATTCAGGTCGAGTTACAGTCTTTGCTAGGTGTACATGTCGATGTGCTGACCCCCAAGGCCTTGCCGGAAACATTTCGTAGCAAGGTTCTTGCTGAAGCTGTGGCGGTATGACTGGTGCCCCTCGCGTTGGTGATTATCTAGGGCACATTCTTCAGGCCATCGAGCGCATACAGCGTTACACAAGGGACATGAGTAAGGCTTCGTTCCTTGGCAGTGAACTTGTGCAAGACGCAGCTATCCGAAATATTGAGATCATTGGCGAAGCTGCACGCAATGTTATGCGTGAAGCTCCCGGTTTTGCGACACTCCATAGCAATATTCCCTGGCAGGTGATGTACACGATGCGCAATCGTGTATCGCATGGCTATCATCAGGTGGATATGGATATCGTGTGGAATACCATACATCGTGACCTTCCGCACTTGTATGGTCTGGTCAAAATTATTGTTGATCAACACCAATACAACGTCAAGGACTCGGGCGGGTAGCAAAAAAAAACCCGGTGAAGGCAAGCCCGCACCGGGTGTTCAAGGGTTTTCGTCACGAAAACCAGCTGAGAAGAAGGTTACCTAATTCACGCGGCGGCGTTGGCCTTGAGTTGGCTGTTCATGCGAGCGCGAATGGCATTGGTGATGTCGGTGTTGGGTGCGCGGCCAGACTTCTCGACCTTGGCCACAAAGCTGTCGATTTCTTCCAGCAGGTGGCTGTTGTCGTGCTCCCAGGGGTGGAAGTCGGCTTTGAAGTAATCGGTGAACTCGCCACTGAGCACAGGCTTGCGCAACACGCCCACCTCTTTGCCCCACAGCATGCGGTGGCAGGTCAAAAAGCCTTTCAAGTGGCCGCCTTTGATGGTTTTGTCGGCAAACACCAAGCGAGCATGGAACACGGCCACCAGTGGCCAAAACACCAGGGTGGCAATCACCATGGCTGCGCGGCGCAAAAACCGATTCAACAGGGTGTTGGGAATCACATGATTCCACACATCGTAGGCCACCGCTTTGTGTTCGGTTTCTTCATACGAGTGCCACATCCACATTTGCTTGAATGCGGGGTCGGAGCGCTCACCCAACACAGCCGGGTTGCGAAGCACTTGGTCGGCCAGCAATGCGGTGTAGTGTTCCAATGCGATGGTGGCAGCCAGGGTCATTTTCTTGCCCAGTCGCTTTTTAACACCCGCCAGGAAGGACCACAAAAAACTGTCCAGCTTGGAGGCGGGCAAGCCTGCACGGTCCAGCATTTCGTTGTATTCCACGTGCTCGCGGCTGTGCATGGCCTCTTGACCAATGAATGCCACCACGGCTTGTTTCAACTGTGGGTCGGTGATTTGGTCGCGGTAGTTGCGAACAGCATCCATGAACATGCGCTCGCCAGCCGGGAAAAACAGGGACAAGGCATTGAGGAAGTGGGTGACGTGCGCACCACGCTCGTGCCAAGTGCCAATTTGGCTTTCGGGCAAATTCAATTTCACATCGCGGCGGACAGGCATGATGTTTTTCATGGTTTGACTCCTACACCTTCGTTTTATTTGTGTGTCACAATCAAACGTGACAGTTGCCAATGTAACAATAAAAAAACGGCTCGGCAATGGCTCAAACTGAGGAGCACTTCTAAAAAAAGGCTTCAATTTCAAGGTGTTGCAGTGCAGCAGGCTTGTTGATTGAGTTGCTGCCCCTTGTTGGGTAAGTGCTTGACTTTACAGGGTGTGCAGGTGCGTCAAATAGCGTTCAGGAATGGGGGTGGAGCGCCCGGTGTCGGGATGCACCCACACCAACTTGGCGCTTCCGGTGGCCACCAGCTGGTCGGGGGCGTCGACTCGTCGAAGCTCGTAGCGTTGCACCAGGCTGCTTCTACCGACTTCACCGGCCAAGACGCGAACCTCCACCGTGCCCGGGGCTTTTAGCTCGCGCAAAAAGCTGCATTCGGTGTGAACAATGACCACGTAGGCTGGGTTGTTGTCCAGGTGCTGGGGGTGTAGGTCTATCCATTCCACCCGTGCCTGTTCAAAGCAGCGAAAGTACACCGTGTTGTTGACATGGCCGAGTTGGTCCATGTCGCCCCAGCGCAAAGGCAAGGTCGTGCTGTACAAGGGCTTGGGTTCAGGGTTGTTGTTCATTGGTTTAGGCGTTGTTGGCTGCGCCACTCCCATGGCGCTTGGGGTTTGGGTTTGCCCCAAAGCCCGAGTTTTTGCTCGCGGGCAAGATTTTCGGCGGCTTCGTAGGCTTGCCGATCGACACGGCTCTGGGTGTTGGCGTAATTGCGATACCACCACAAATGGCCCTGCTCAATGCCCAGCAGGTTGATGTCGACATCGCCGGGGCACAGAGCTTGCCCGCAGGGCTCGCCGGGCAGAACCACCTTGCCCACCACGCGCTTGTAGCGATCGGTGTTGTTGATGACGATTTTCACGGGTTTGTTCAGCACCTGGGCGCTCAGCCATTGCTGGGCTTGCTCACCGTGGGCTTGTTGTAATTCAGGGGCGTCTACCGCATGCATGCGGATTTTTTGGCTGCGACCATCGACATCGCGCACGGTGAGGGTGTCGCCATCGGCAACGCGAATTACCGTTCCCATCAACAACGAACCCGCTTTGGCGTTGTTGGGGTCCGCCTGCGCGCCGCCCCCACCCGGCCCGTAAGGGCTGGCGTACACGCCCAACAGGGCCACGGCCAAGGCAAGCACCTTCAGCAGAGTGCCAGAATTTAGAATGGTAAAACGCTTTTTTGACATTGATTGCTCATGGGCCCGCCCATGCAAAAACAAGCTGGCAGGGATGTTACTACACCGTTAATATATTCACACCAGCAAGCCCGCCCACGGGCGCATATAACAACGACACACCAGAGACTACCATGGACCGAATTTCCCTCCAGTTCAACGCCGACAACACCGTCGCCACCGTGGCATTAAACCGCCCAGACAAACACAATGGCGTGGATTGGCCCATGCTCAAGCAGATGAGCAAAATGCAGCAACAGCTGGCCAAGCACCGCAATTTGCGCGCGGTGGTGCTCAAGGGCGAGGGGGCCTCTTTTTGTGCCGGGCTGGATTTTAAATCGGTGCTGGCCGACCCCAAAACTGCGGCGGTGATGTATGCCAACCTGTGGTTGCCCATGCGCAATATTTTCCAGCGCTGGAGCACGGGCTGGCGCGATCTGGGTGTGCCTGTGATCGCGCAAATTCATGGCAACTGTTTTGGTGCCGGCATTCAATTGGCTTTGGGGGCGGACATCCGCGTGTGCACGCCGGATGCGAAATTGTCGATTCTGGAGGCCAAATGGGGTTTGGTGCCCGACATGGGGGGCGGTGCCTTGTTGCGCGAATTGGTGCCAGTGGACGTGGCCAAAGAGCTAACCATGACAGGCCGCACCCTGAGTGGTGAGCAGGCCAAGGCCTTGGGTTTGGTCAGCCATGTTGAAACCAACCCCGAGGCCAAAGTGCAGGCGTTGATTCGAGAAATACTAAGCCGCTCGCCCGACTCGGTGGCAGCGAGCAAGTTCATGATTCAAAACATTTGGGGTGTGGATGCGGCGGCGCACCTGACCCAAGAGCGGCGTTGGCAACGCCGTTTGCTGGGGTTTAAAAACCAACGCATTTCGGTGCAAAAAAACAGCAAATCGCCAGATTTGCCATTTGCCAAGCGCCAAATCCGCTAACAACAACAATCGGAGACCTCTTCCATGAAAGCACTCACCCCCAACGACCAGTTGTTTTTGTGGCTGGAGCGCCGCAATCAGCCCATGCATGTGGGCGGGCTCATTTTGCTCAAGCCCGGCCCCGGCCAAACCACCAGCAGCTATGTGCGAAAGGTTGTTAATGACATGCGCACCTTCGACGAGCCGGTGGCTCCGTTTAACCTGCGTTTGAAGTCGCGCCTGGGGATGTGGTTCTGGGTGGAAGACGATGAGTTTGACCTGGAAGCGCATTTTATTCACTTGTCCCTGCCAAAGCCGGGTCGCATCCGTGAGTTGCTGGAGTTGACCTCCAAGCTGCATGCCAGCCCCCTGGACCGTGCCAAGCCCTTGTGGGAAGCCTATGTGATTGATGGCCTGGAAGACGGGCGGGTGGCTTTGTACACCAAGGTTCACCATGCCTTGGTTGATGGCGTGGCCTGCATGAAAATGTTGCAGCGTTCCATGGCCGATAACATCGATATTTTGGATACGCCGCCGTTTTGGGCCAACCCCAACTTGCGAGGCCAAGCCCGGCGCTCGGAGGCTGGGGAGGGCGTGGCCACCCTGCTGGCGCAGGCGTTCGACTCAGTAAAAACACAGGTGTTGAGCTTGCCCAAAGTGGCCAAGGAGGTGGGCCGTTCCTTGTGGCAAACCAGCGTGGCCGATCCCGATTTTGTGTCGGTGATTCAGGCCCCACGCAGCGTGTTGAACCGGCGAATAACCGCCTCACGGCGGGTGGCGGCCCAGTCTTGGAGCATGGCGCGCATCAAGGCCTGTGCCACCGATTTGAATATGACCTTGAACGATGTGGTGCTGGCCATGTGTGGCTCGGCACTTCGCACCTATTTGATGGAGTTGAATGCGCTGCCTGCTCGCCCACTGGTGGCCATGGTGCCGGTGTCCTTGCGCAAAGACGACTCGGCCACTGGCAACCACGTGGCCCTGTTGTTGGCCAACCTCGCTACCGATACCGAAGACCCTGTGGAGCGCATTGAAAAAATTGCTCGCTCGGTGAACCACTCCAAAGAACGGTTTGCCAACATGACGCAAACCGAGATCATGAACTACGTGGCCACCATGATGGGCATCAGCGGTTTGAATATGCTCACTGGCATTGCGCCCAAGCTGCAGGCTTTCAATATTGTGATTTCCAACGTGCCTGGCCCCAAGCACCGCCTGTATTTCAATGGTGCCGAGGTGGACGGGGTGTACCCTGTGTCTTTGCTGCTGGATGGCCAGGCGCTGAACATCACCTTGAACAGTTATGACGGCAAACTGGAGTTTGGTTTGGTGGCCTGCAGGCGCACCATGCCTTCCATGCAACGCCTGTTGCAGTTTTTGGAAGATGGGTTGGTCGAACTAGAGCAGGCCGCGCAAGCCGAAATGCAGGCCAATGTGCGCCAGCGGCAGAGTGCCTGAGTGGCTTTTTAAAAAATCTTAAGCGGAGTTTTGGCCTTCGCTGCTGGTGGAGGCCACCGTGACGTTAAACAAAAAAGGCCAGCGCTGAAGTGAGTCGTACACGGCTTGGTCTTGTTGAATGTCCTGGTACATGTGGTGGTCAAAGCCCTCCAGTTGCGCCGACAGGGCGTAGATGTCGTGCGCCAGGTCAGCGGGCGGTAAAAACATGGCAGGTGGCGATTGTGGGTCGAATTCGGCCATGCGTCTTACCTCAAGGTTGTGCGTTTTCTACAGGCCCGAGCTTTTTCCACTCGGTGCCCGGGGCTTTTAGCCAGAAAAACCCCTGGCTTTCCATCACTGTGATGTTGCCCTGTTGAGCAACAAAACGTGTGCGGGGCAGGTCAGCCATCAAAAGGGGCAGTGCAGGTTGCAGCTGTTGTTCTGGGGTGAGGGCCAACCAGCGGGAAATCAACTCGCTCAAGGCCAGGTAACTCACCGACTGCTTCACGGTAACCGGTTCGGTGCGGGTGTTGACGTATCCGGGTGCAACCCAGTAGCCAAACACCGGTACCCGGGTAATGGCAGGCGTGGGCAATTCGCGCAGACCAACCAATTGGCCATATTCGCCACTTAGGCCGGCCCCGTGCTCGGGGACCACCAACACCAAGGCCTTGCGGTTGCTGCGGCGAATCTCGCTCAGCAGTGATTGCAGGTCGTTGAGCAAACGCTCCAGTCGAATAGGATACGTTTGAAGGCTGTTTTGTTTGCTGTTCGGTAAGCGGTTGCCATCGTGCAGGGTGATGCTGTTGTAGTAAAAGGCAACCGCATCAGCCTGAGAATCCAGCCGCTTGTTCCACCAGGCCCGCAGGTAATCGCCATCGCGGCCAATTTGCGAGCCGTCAAAGGCTTCCACCCCAACGGGCACCTCTTCGTGAGACAAGCGTTGAATGGCCTGTGCGCCCAAGTTGCTGCGTACCTGGTTGCTAAAATCCTGAAAGCGGCCATCGTGGTTCAAGCCCATTTGAACCTCAAAGCCGGTGGCGCGAAGCTGTTCAAATAGCAGGCAAGAGTCTTGTGGGCTTTTGTACAGGTCATCGTGGGGAGTTTGCCCGCAGCGCCCACGCAGCAGTCGAATGGCGGCCGGGCCGCTGTAGCTGGTGGCCGAGTTAAACTGCTCAAACATAAAGTCAGCTGAACGCAGTGCAGGGTGTTGAGTCATTTTGGCGTACTGCATATCGGCCCAAGACATGGAACAAATTTGCAGCACCAAAATATCAAAGTCGGGCTGGGCCGGTGGCGAGAATGGTTGCATCACCAGCTTGGACTGCCGCTCAAAAAACCCTTGCAGCACGCCCCCGGGCCCCACCTCGCCCGATTGTTGGTCGCGTAGCGCCGCCGGGTTGGCTTTGTCCCGCGCCACCTGCAACTTTTTAAAATCCACTTGGCCCAAAGCCAACAATTCAGCCGGTGAGAGGTTCTCACGCGCTTGAGCCAGGGGCTCAGCCACTTCCACTTTGAGTTCTGTGGGTTGCGCAAGCAGGTGAACTTGCGCCACTTGCCAGCCGCCCAGGCCCAACAAACTGGCCGCCACCCAAGCGCTGATGCGGAAGTAACGGTCCATGGCGCGCACCAGGAGCAGGGCCGCCAGCCCTGTCCACAGCATCCACGGCGGCACAGAGCGTTTGAACAACTCCCACAAGTAATCGAGTGAAAAACCAAACAAGGCGCGTATTTGGTCCACCAGCGCCCAAGACACCACCAAGCCCAATTCTTGTAGCAAAAGCGCCAAAGCAGGCACTGCAAACACGGCGTAGCGCAACAAGCCAATGATACGGCGGTGTTGGTATAAAGCAGGGTTGGTGATTAGCAGCAGGGCAAACAGCAGCAGGTTAAGCCAAGGGTTGATCACCAGCACCCCGGCAAAGTGCAGAACGATCTTGATGATGAAATACAGGTTCCAGATCAGCACGGGATTAAATCTCCCATGGCGCGTTTCGCTGACGATTGCCCATCAGGCTGCGAGCCGCCGAAGAACCAATTTCTTTAAGCCAGGCAAACAGGCGGGCATAGCCCACCATGCCTTTTTGGAACACGTCTTTCAGGCCGCCAAGTGCACGGTCGCGTCGCTGGTCTTCCTGCCAGTTGAGCCACGCGTCTGCACGACCAAAAGTACATTGCACCAACTGGGTTTCCTGTTCCGGTGTAAGGCTGCCAAATGTGGCCTCCAATTGGCCTTTGTCGTTAAAGGTCACCTTGGCCGGAAACAAAAATTCCCGGTCACCCCGGTGGAGTCCCACTTGCACCTGGCTAAACTCGCGGATGCGTGAGGTGTCGGGCACATTGAGTGTGAGGCCCGCAGCAGAATATTCTTCGGTGTGGCAGCTCACGGTGTAGCCCCCGGGTAGCCGCAAGAAGGCCGGAATCACCATGCGAACGCGATGATGCACATATTTTTGAACCGATTCGGTGGCCACGCCCACCGCTGCACCCAGAATGGCGAGGTTAAAACCACACCACAGCAGGTTCATCAGCACGGTGCCCACTTCGTGGGTATTGAATACAAACAATCGGCCAATCCCGATCAAAAAACCAACCAGATTGAGCAGCAGCAGCACCAGGTAAGGTTTGGCGATGTTCGCATCAAAGTAACTTTTTTCGATCAAGCCACCCTTGGACGTCACGTTGAACTTGCCCAGTTTTGGGTTGATGAAAGCCAAGGTGGTGGGCAACACAATGTACCAAGACAACACCGTCTCATAGACCTCTGACCAAAACGAGCGCCGGTATTTGCCCTGGATCACCGAGTTGGTGTAGCTGGAGATGATCAACTGCGGCAGGGCGTAACTCAAGATGGTCACCGCCGCTGCATTAATGAGGTGAAATTCAAAGTACAGGTAGGCCATCGGCATGATCAGGAAGATCAAGCGCGGAATGCCATAGAAAAAATGCAGCATGGCGTTGGAATAGCAAATGCGCTGGAAGAACGACAAACCCTTTTTGAACATGGGGTTGTCGGTTCTAAAAATTTGCGCCATGCCCCGTGCCCAACGGATGCGCTGGCCGATGTGGCCCGCCAGGGTTTCGGTGGCCAGGCCGGCGGCCTGCACATTGTTCAGGTACACGCTGTTGTAGCCCAAACTATGTAACTTCAAGGCGGTGTGTGCGTCTTCGGTCACCGTTTCAACCGCAATGCCACCCACCTCCAGCAGGGCTTTGCGCTCAATCACTGCGCAACTGCCGCAAAAAAAGGATGAATTCCAATAGTCGTTGCCGTCTTGAATCAAGCCGTAAAACAGCGAGCCCTCGTTGGGCATTTGGCGGAAAAAATTGAAGTTGCGTTCAAACGGGTCTGCCGAGAAAAAGTGGTGCGGGGTTTGCACCATGACGCACTTGGGGTCACGGCGAAACCAACCCATGCTGGTTTGCAAAAACGATCGGGTGGGAATGTGGTCGCAGTCGAAGATGGCGATGTACTGCCCGTGTGTTTGCTTCAGTGCGTAGTTGATGTTGCCCGCTTTGGCGTGTGAGTTGTCTGGCCTGGAAATGTATTCCACCCCCGCCTGGCGGGCAAATTCTGCAAAGGCGGGTCGATGCCCATCGTCCAGAATGTACACCGTGAGTTTGTCCATGGGCCAGTCCAGGCCTTTGGCTGCGTATACCGTGGGGCGCACCACCGACAAGGGCTCGTTGTAGGTGGGAATGTACACATCCACTGTGGGCCAGTCGTTGAGGTTGACTTCCAAAGGCAGGGGTTTTCGCTTCAAAGGCCAGGCGGTCTGTACAAAACCAAAGATCAGAATCAACCAGGTGTAGGCCTCGGCAGCCACCAAGGTGTAGCCCAAAAAAATCTCCATCCCGCTTTCAAGGTCGAGCGAACTGGTGAACCGCCAAAACACATACCGCGCCAGCAGCAACAAGGTGAGCGCCATCAAGCAAAGGTGAGCAAAACGCTCGGGCATGCGTTTGAACAACATGGCAAACACATAGCACACGGCAATAAACACCCACTGCCCCACCAGGGGCAACGACGCTTGGGCTGTGAACAAGAGCAAACCCAGTGCCAAAACGCCCATCAACCAGCGCAAGGGGCGCACCTGCATCACCAGCCCGGCGGTTTTTGCTATGCCCCGCTCCATCGCTTGGCCCGATAAAGCGCGGTCCACAAGGCGCCCGGTGTGGTGTCGCACTGTTCTAAAAGGGCGCTGAATTAATTGACGAAATAACCAGATGAAGGGGTAAAACATGTCGTGCAGGGCGGTGGCCAATACCTGCCACGATCCTTTAACAGCGCCGCGCTGGGGCTGCGTGCTGACGGATTGGCCCAAGGCTTTGTTCAGACTGTCTGGTCGAAGCCAAAGGGCCTGGAATAGCCTGTAAAAACGTGCTGAGCGGCTTAGGTGTGGCAACTCACGCAAATCAAGCATACGCTCCAGGCGGTTTAAAAATGGGCTGCGGGTGCTCATTGAATTTCCCCGTCTATCCACAAGGCCAGTTTGTTCAGGTCCTCTGTTAATTGTGCACTGGGGGCGTACTGGGTCAACTCAACCCCGGCAGCTTGGCTTTCAGGCAGGCTTTGGTCCTCGTGCAAATAAAACGGCAACAAACGGTGGCTCAACTTGACCTTTCCCAAGGTCCACACGTCCAGGTGCAGTACCTTGGTGGAATCAAATCGGTTCATCAAAAAATAGGAGGCACCACGGGCGGTCAGCAATTCAGGCAGCAGGGCATCGATGCCGTGCATGGAATGCAAATCGGGCACAAGCGTGAGCAAGTTGAGGTCGCCTAGATCAAAGAATGCTTTGCACCACGCCGAGGGCCAGCGAGGCAGGTCTACCACAACGATGCTTGCGTCGTCGATGCTGGAATCTTGAAACAACTCGCGCAAGCGATGGGGCTGCTCCATCAGTAGCCGGTTTAACACCAATTGCTCCACATGCGTACTTTTCCCAAAGGGCAGCACTTGCAGCCCTTGGGGAGTGGTGTACATGCACTCGGCCAGGTCTTGGCTGTGAATCATTTTTTGCGCCAAGCCAACAGCGTGGGTTTCTGTCATGCCCAGGGTGACTCCCAGGTTGTTGCTGGGGTCTGCTTGCAGCAGCACCACGGGCCGCCCCAGTGCTTTCAATTGGTTGGCCAGCGCACACGCTACGCTGGTGCGCCCTGTGCCGCCAGATGTGGAAGCAATATTGATTAAAATCATTCGTCCTCACCGTCGTCAGGCTTGGCAATCCACTTGCCGTGCCGAACCAATTGGTAACAGCCCTCGGGCAGTTCGTTGTTGCTCCAGTTCACTCGGTCGCTCAACCAGATGCGGGTCGCCGGGTTTTTGAGCAAGCGCCCCAGTAGCCACAAGGCAAACAGCACGCCAAACAGCAGGCCGCTGGCCAGCAGCGCCAAAATCATCATGATGCAACCCCTTTAAGCAGGGCGTCCAGCCGGGCGCTCCATGGGCGAGCGGCCACTGCATCTGACTCGTTGCCCCAAATCACTTCCAGGTCTGCCTCCTGTAGGTCGTCGTCCAACAAAGCACCCACGTTTAAAGGTTCAAGTTCTTCATGCAGGTCGCGAAGCAAAGCGTCGCGCTGCACGCCTTCAAACAACACGTCTCCGCTGAAGAGCGCTGGCAGTGCTTCACGGAAACAGCTCTCAAGCCACGCGCGGTAGGTGGCTTCGTCGGGCACCGAAGGCCACAATTTGATGCTGTACAACGCTTCCCGTGTGGCGGTGTACACACAGGCCGAGTTGGCCCAGTCAGCCAGTTTTAATGCTGTTTTGGCGGTCATGTGAGGCATCAGGGACAAGCGCGTCACCGTGCAATGCACATCCCAGTGGGTCGCCAAGGTGAGCAGCATAAAACCTTGACGAGCAAACAACGGTGCAGGCAACACCCGCACCATGCCAGGCATGAACACCTCATGCAAATCTTTGGCAAAGTAGTCACTGGTGTGCTGTTGTTCCACCAGTTCGCTGTCCAGGTGTTGCAACTGCGCTGTGGGCACACCCGTGCATTCTGGCAGATCTTGTTCATTGGGCAACACGGTGTCTGCCCCCATTCGCAACAACACCGAGGCATCCCGGCTGTTCAGCCCCTCTGCACCCACCACATGCACCCCCAGGGGGCCCGCGTGTTCAAAGCGCAGGCTGTGGCAAAGCCGGGCCACAGCCCCGAGTGACGGGCATAGCCGAAGGTCCACCACTTTGTGATTGGTCAAGGCGGGCAGGCTGCCGGGTTCATTCCACAAATCGCTTTGCAGCGCATGGGCACTGGGCCACCAAGGGCGAAATTCAAGTTCCAGCGCATCGGAAACATCGGCCAGGCCGTCTGCAAACACCCCCCAGTTTGGCAGTTCGCCTTCCACGGGCAGCAGCACGTGCGCGTTGGCATACCGGGCCCATTGGTGCAGCAGGCGCATCTGCTCCAGTGGGTTGCGTTGCTCCACAGGCAGGTCAGGGTTGTTAAACCACAGGTCCGCCCGTTCAATAATGACCAACGCGGGTTTAAGAACAAGCAAGGTGTCTAGCGATCGGCACAAGGTGCGCACGCCTGCATCGTGTTGCGGGTGTTTGAGCAGTTGCCGCACACTGACCACATCCAGGCCCTTGGGGGCGCGGCGCCGGCTGCTTAGATGGGGTTCGAGCACGGCCCGCAAGGTGTGTTGTGGGCTGGCCGACATCCACAGGCAAGACTTGAACCGCTCTTGTTTGCGGGTTCGCAGCCAGTGCTCCACCATGCGCGTGGCACAGGTCTCGGCCTGGTTCGCGCGCACCACATACACACCGGCTTTGGGCAGATCAAACATTTAGAATCTCGAATAGGGCGTGATGCCCTCTGGCGGCACGCTCAGCTCAAAAAACTCTCCAAAAGCATACTTCAGGTACACCAAGCCCCGGTCCGGGTTGTAGCCTTCCGAGCGATCAATCTCGAACAGGCCGCCCAGAATCAGCTTGGGAATCACTTGCTTTTCAACCGACAACCTAAAGCCATTGCTCACTCCGCCACCAGGGCCGCCAGTGTCTACCGTGGCATTGCCCTGCGCGGCTGCAGCTTGCGCCAATTCGGGGTTAAGTGGGTAGAGGTCGGTTTGTTTCTCGCGCGATTCGCTGGCCCCAACACGGGCCTGCAACTGCCAAGACCATCCATTGACGTTGGCTGTCCAGGTGATGGGCAGAGACAGCGAGCCAAAAGCCTGCGGGCTGTAGTAGCCGCCCTGGCCAAAGGTGTAGAAGCGCAGGTTCTTTTCAAACGACCACAAAAAGAGCGAAGCGCCCACTTCGACTCGGTGCCCTGGCGCCTGGAACACGGTTTTGCTCAAAATGCCTTGCAGGTTGAACTCTTTGTTGTCGGGAATGTTTTTGCCCGTGATCAGATTGGCCCGGCCAATGCCCACAAAGTCGAGCGTGGGGGTGATGGGTGTGTAATACACTGCGCTTAAACCATTGCGCCGAGCCCCGCCCCAAGTTTGCCCGGTCAGGGGGTCGATGGCCCCAGCGGTGGACAACACGCTACCGCCGACCATGCGGCGGGCCAGGTCGATGCGAAGTGAACCTGCTTCCCCGATGTCGGTTCTCCACTGCACGCCGCCCACCCAGTCTGTCACGGGCATATCGCCCACGTTGCTGCCCAGGTCAAAGCGCCAGTTGTCCGTTTGAATGCCCAAGCCGGCCACATGGCCTTTGTAGTTTTGGTTCAAGCGATTGGGGTCAATGGCGGGGTCAGTGGCCACTGTGGTGCCCAGTTTGCCAAAGTTGGTCGCATCCGGGCTGGCGCGGCCTGCGGCGGTACGAAGGGTGTCCATGCGCAAAAACAGCGTGCGCTCAAAGTCCAGCGGCATGTCCAGTTGCAGTGGAATCTCCGTGCTTTTAATGAATGACACACCGGGGTCGCCATCAATCTCTGCATTTTCATAAGACATGCGCAGGCGGGCTTGACGCCGCTGGCGAAGATTGCGCTCCAATTCCTGTATTTCGGGCTCGGCTCGCCAAGTGGGGGCGGCGGCCAGTGCCGTCGCCACTTCATTGTACCGGCCTTGGGCCGACAACTCCCGCAAATCGTCCAGGTGACGGCCATAGCGCACACGCTTACTCAAAGCGGTCATGCCCTCGCTCCATTCAGCGCGGGGCACTGCATCAATCAAACGCAGCGCATCCTGCCCACGGTCCTGGCGGGTCGCCAACAGGGCGCTGGCAAACCGCATTTCGCTGCCATTGTTCAAGGCCAAGCCTTCTTGCATCACTTCAACGGCGCGTGCCTTGCTGTTGGCATCCCCCTGGTCATCCAGCAGGGTGGCCAAGTCATAGCGGAACCATGGGTAGTCTGGGTTCAAGGCCACGGCCTTTTCCAACAGGTCAACCGCACCGGGCACGTCTTTGGCCTCGATGCGCTTCTGAGCGGCTTCGCCCAGTTGTTGGCCTTGTTCAAAATTGGAGACCAAGGGGCCCTGTTCTGGTTCTGGCACTGCCACGGGAGCCGGGGTTGCAGGCGCTGGCGTGGCTGGGCGGCTCTGGACCGGGTTGCGCCTGGGGCTAACTTGAATAGCGGCAGCTTGGGCCAGGCTGGCTGGTGGGTTGGTCTCTGTGGTGCCGCCCAGGCGGCTTAACAACAGGCGGTAGCGGTTGTCGTCGGGGAATTGCCTCACCAGGCCCTGTACTGCAGCGCGTGCCCGAACAGCGCCTTCGGGCGTGTTTGCCATCAGGCCGTAAATTTGCACCGCCGCATCGCCCAAGGGCGGCTCATCCAGCAAATTGCTCAAGCGTTGAGGCAGGTCGGCAGGTACATTTTCGCTGTTGGACAGGTAGCGCAATTCAGCAAAGGCTTGCCGCTTGCTGCCAGCCAAGGCAATGGCTTGTTTTAATTCGATGGCGGAGGGCGAGTTTGGACCGTGCACGCTTTGTAATTTGCCAAGCCACACCTGCGCGGCCTGAATATCACCCCGAGCCAGGTCGACCAACCCATGCCACCGCAGGGCCGATGCATTGCTGGGGTCGAGCAGCAAGATTTTGTTGAAAGACTGTGCAGCCAAGTCGAAGCGGAAACGCTCGTACCAGTAGATGCCCTTGGATTGCAAGGCGCGAATGTTCTCTTGCCGATCTGAAATGGCCGCATGGGCCACATTGCTCGCCCCGGGAAACAGGGGCAGTGCACTGCCGATGGCCAAGGCCAACAAGCCAAGTTGGAATGGAATGGTTTTACTCACAGCGTTTAACCTCTTTGCCTTGAAGCATGAGTTCCCCGAGGCTGTTGAAACTGTATCGTTGATCAAAGAACCCCTGCGCAAAAAGACTCAGGGCCCCGTTGTAATAGCCGTACTTCAACCAATCCTCACGGGAGGCAGTTCGTAAGTTGCGTTGTGCCAGGGTGTTGGCTAGTTTTTCAAGGCCCAAGGTTTTGGCCAATGGGGCAACCGCCGCCTGAAAACCTGCCGGGCCAGCCTGCGGCGCCACGCCACCCGTGTCAGGCTCCAGCCACTCGGGCATGTGTTGGCGCTTGAGCAGCACAGCCGCCAAAGGGGCCAATTGCCGAAGCAGGGTAGCGCTCATCGGGTCGTTGGGGCTGCTCATGGCAATCCAGAGGTAGGTTCGTATGGCGTCGTAGTCGCCCCGGGGTTCGGTGTCGGGCAGGCTGCGCTGGCCGTTCAAATATTGAACCCAGTCTGGGTAAAAGCCGTTCTTGGGGCTGTCCAGAAGTAAACGTTGGCTTGCCAAATACACTTGTGCCCAGCGTGGATCGTCAGCCCATGCATTGGCAAACCGTGCCATCATGAATGGGGGCACATAGCTTGGGTTGAGCTTGATCATGCCGTCGGCTTTGATGAATCCCTGTTTGCCGGGCAAAATGCTCAGCCCAAGCCCAGGCACATCCACGCTTTCTTGCGCCAAAATCAGTTCACCCAGTGCGCGTGCTTTGCTGGCATAGGCTGGCTGGCACCACACGCGGCTGGCCTCCAGAAGGGCGTAGGCAATCCAAAGGTCGGCATCCGATGCGCTGTTGGCATCGATCACTCCCCAGTCCTCCCCTTTCTTGCCCCACACCCACGCGGGCAGGTTGTTGGCCAGGCTTCCCTGGCTCAGGTTGTTTTCAGTCCATTTCAAAATTTGGTCGAAGGCGGCTTTGTCTTTGGCCACCAGGGCAAAAAACAGGGCGTACGACTGCCCCTCGGAGACAGTGCGCAAATCGGCCTCGCTGCGGTCAATCACCCGGCCGTCGTCGCTCATGAAGGCCGACTTAAAGCCTTGCCAAGCGGGCCAGTCTTTGGCAGCCACCGTGTTGCAGGCGGTGGCACCAAAAACAAGTGGAAGGCTGATGCAGCAGGCCCGGGCAAGACGCCCACTTACACGGCCAAGCACACGCCAAAACGCGCGCATTCATCGCCCCTGTTTTCTGCGGGCTGCGCGGCCAGACAGCCAGCCATACGCCAGAATGGCCAACAAAATACCGCCCACGGCACCACCCACGGCAATCAGGCCCGGGTATTGCGAGAACACAATCCTCAACTTGAGCCACCAGGGCAGCGCACCGCTGATGTACGTGTTGCCAAGGCTGTAGCTTTGGATGTCGTCACCGCGGATCAAGCTCACACTGCCGCGAATTTTTGCCACATCGCCATAATCGGACAACGCAGCCACCGCGCGCTCAAAGCTGTCTTGGTCGGTGCCGGTGATCACAATGCCCGCTTTTTGTTTTTGCAAATGCGATTCAAAGCCCAAAATGGCGCCCAGTGAGCCCGCGGTTTGAATGAGCGCACGGGCTGTTTCGTCGGGTGCCACGCGTTGTTCGGGCTGCCACAGCCCCATCAGCCATTGCATGGCTGGTGGCAGACCCATGCTTCGTTCGGTTTCATTGAGCACCATGGGCAGGCTCATATTGCTGGCGTTGAGCCAACCCAACCGGTCGCTGGTGCCCAACGCAATCCAGTGCATGCTGCCAATGCTGCTGGCGGGGTCGTCACTCATCATCAGGTTGACGCGGTTGCCGGGCAGCCCTGTCCACTGGCCAAACAGGCCCATCAGGTTCATGTAGGCCCGAAGTTCCACCACCGTGGGTTGCGCTGGCAGCACCACGGCGGTGTCGGCCAGGTCAGCCATGATGCTGAATGGGTAACCACCGTTGGCAAAGGCGGTCAGGTTAGGCATCTGGGTGTAGTGGGGCAGGTCCGAGAAATCCAGGGTGGATTCTGGGTCGATGGCGCCGCGCGCGGGTTGGTCCACGCCCGCACAGTTGCGCTCACCTTCCGGCATGAAGGCAAAGCGGAAGGCCAACTCGTTGGTGCCACCCACCCGGAAGGCCGGAATTTGCAGCGCTTCTTCGTTGCTCAACTCAGACTGACCCAGCAACCCAATGCCCAAGCGGTTTTGGCCTTGCTCGGTGCGGGGTGGCAAGCGGAAAGACTGAATCAATCCGCTGTTGATTTCGATGCTCAGGGTGGAGTCGTTCCAGCGCGAGGGCGCGGTGTAACGGTACTTCAGGTCCATCGGGATGTTGCGGCCCGCCCAGCTAAACAGGTCGGGGGGCAGGCGCAGGCTGATGTTGGTGCGTGGTTTGTTTGAGCTGACTTCCAATTGGGTTGGAAAGTCGATCAACTCGGCAAACCGCACAGGCCGGTCGGTGGGCACATAGCGTGGCGCGTCGTAGGGCTTTCTTGGGGCCCCCAGGTTCACCGATTTCACCAAGGCTTTTTGACCGCTGAGCACTTGGCCTTCAATCACCAAACCGTACACCGCCTGTTGCAGCTCATCATCGGTTCTGCCCAGCACATACAGTTGTTTAATCCATGGCTTCTCAACCAGGCTGTCGATCACCAGCATGGGGCCGGTGATGTCTTCCCGCGTCATGCCCACAGGCAGGTGTTCGCCGGTGGACAGCACAATGCTGTGGCGGTTGTCGGCGGGTTGTTCGATCAGGTCAAACTCCGCCTGGCGGTAAAAGGCCTGCGCGCCCAGCCATGAAGCAACCACGCCAGCGGCCTTGACGTTGGCGGCTGTTCTTTGGCTGGGTATCACCAGGGGCATGCGCAGTTTGCTGTTGTCTCGTGGGTCGAAGAACGGGGCCGGCAGAAGCGCCAGGTCGTTCACCAGGTTCAAAGGGGTTGACACAATGGTCAAGGTGCTGTCTGGGCGAATGTCAAAGCGCAGGGTGGGGTTTTCCGGGGCCACGCACAGCGCATCGTAGGTGCCGTCAAATTCCAGGCGCAAATTGGCGAAGTCCGACAGCAGCACAGGGTCCAGGTCCAGCCTCACCGTGTGGGTAACCCCAGCGCGGCTGTCGCTTAGCTGATGAATATTCGAGAGTTGATCATTGATGTACACCCGCAAAAAAGACTGGTCATGACGCATGCCCGGCGGGTACAGCACTTTGAGTTCAAGTGTGGCCTTGGTGACCAGTTCATCCAGGCGAACCCCTGCGTTCAAATCAACAAAACGGGATATGCCAGAAAGCTTAACCCCGTTGGGTTGACCCATGGTGGCCAGGGTAAGGGTTCTCGTCTTTTCTGGAGGCTGTTGTGTTGGGGATATTTCAGCGGCACCGGCAACAGGGTCCTCAACGGGCTCGGGCTGTGATTGGGCATGGGCTGGCAGCCAATGGGCGCCAAACACGACGGCAAGGAGCAAATGCGCGGAAAATGATCTCATTCGGGTTCGGTTGACCTGATTAAAAAGACGAATTGATGAACTATTATCTCGAATTAAAATTTACCGTCGTGGTGCTGCCACGTTATCCTATGTGTTAACGGCTGCAAACACGCGGTCTTGAATAAAGTAATCTATACGAACGTAGTGTCGCAAACTGCGCACGTCTTGAAAAGAAATTTAACGAAATTCAGGGTTTCAACATGGTGACAACAGAAGACATTGGGAGTGTTCAAGTAATGCGGGTTGATGCCGTTCGGCTAGACAGCGCCGTGGGCACCTTGATCCGCAATGCTGTGGTGTCACATCTGGAGACCAAAAAGAAGTTTGCCCTCGACATTTCGAACGTAAAACTGGTTGATTCTGGTGGCCTGGGCGCTTTGGTGGCGTTGTTAAAAAGTATCACCGCCAACCAGGGAAAGCTCATCGTGGTGGGCATGAACAAGCCCGTTCGCATGATGTTTGAGCTCTCGCGCATGGATCGTCAGTTTGTTCTGGTCGAAGACATGGGCTCGGCTTTGTCCTCCCTCGAGCAGGCCTGAAGCACCGTGTCGCTGGAAGGCAATCCGCCGCAACTGCCCACAGTCCTGGTGGTCGACGACTCCTTGGTCGAGCGCACCATGCTGGTTCAAATGGTGGCCAAATGGGGTTACCCGGTGGAAGTGGCCGCGGGTGGCCAAGAGGCCATGGCCCTCATCGCCGAGAAAAAAATCCAGTTGGTGCTGGCTGATTGGCAGATGCCCGGCATGCAAGGCACCGAGCTTTGCGTGGCCCTTCGCAAGCTGAACTTGGGCCAGTACACCTATCTTATTTTGATGTCGGCCCAAAACGACGAGGCCTTCCTGATTGAAGCTCTGAATGCAGGAGCCGACGACGTGCTGGCCAAACCCGTGGACAGCAATGAGCTGGAGGCCCGCCTGGAGTCGGCTGTGCGCCGCATCGAGTTGCAGGCCGAAATGGCGCGCAGAACCGAAGAGCTGGCCCACGCGCATGAGGTGATTGCGCAAGATCTTCGCGCGGTGTCCAGCCTCCAGCGCAGTTTTTTACCAGAGCCCAGCAGTCATTTGCAGGGTTTGAATTACCAGTGGTTGTCTGTGCCCTCCAAGTATGTGTCGGGCGACCACCTGCATGTGTTTGAACTGCTTCCCAAGGTGTATGGCTTTTACCTGCTCGATGTGTCGGGCCACGGTATTCCCGCCGCCGTGAAGTCGATGCAGTTGGTGCAAATGTTTGCCGATCATTCCAACTCGAGCATTGTGTTTGAGGCGGTCAGCCCCCGCGGAGCCCGAGTGGTGTCCAAGCCCAGCAAAGTGGTGGGCCGATTAAACCGCTTGTTCCAGCAAACCGAGTCAGATCTGTCTTACTTCACCATGATCTATGGCGTGTTTGACAGCAACACCCGCCATGTTTCCCTGTGCCAGGCCGGCCACCCATCACCCATGCTTTTGCGTGGTAAAACCGGTGTTGAAGTGTTGGGGCAGGGGGGGTACCCGGTGGGTTTGTTCGAAGTGGATGACTTCGAAGACATCGAACTCACCCTGGGGCCTGAAGACGCCTTGGTGCTGTATTCCGACGGTGTCACCGAGGTGATGAACGCCGAGGGCGAAATTTTTGGTGAAGACCGCCTGCTGCAGTTTGTTCGCAAGCAGTCCAACTTGTCGCGCTGGGCCAATCTGCCAGAGCGCATTCAAACCGAAGTGCAACGCTGGGGCGGGCCCAGCGTGCAGCAAAAAGGCTTTGAGGACGATGTGTCCATTTTGATGATCGCCCCCAAGCCCGGTGTGCTCGATCTTCAGCCCGACACAGACCCCGATCGCCAATTGCCCGAGTTGGTATTCCGCTTGCAAGAGGTGCAACAGGCGGCGGCACCGCAGGCGAATGCCACGGCAGCCAAATCCATCGTGATTGTGGATGACTCGCGCAGCTTTTTGCGCATTTTTGAGGCCATGCTCAACAGTTGGGGCTACACCGTGCATGCCGCCCGCGATGGTCACGAGGCCCTGGCCCTGATTGAGCGGGTGCAACCCGATTTTGTGCTGACCGACTGGGACATGCCCGGCATGAGCGGCATTGAGCTGTGCGAGCAAGTGCGCAGCCAAAAACAAAACGCGTACACCTACATCATCATGATCACGGGCTATGCCAGCCGCGACGATTTGCTGCACAGCCTGAAGGTGGGGGCCGACGACTTCCTGACCAAACCAGTGAACCCCAGCGAATTGAAAGTGCGCCTAAAAACCGCAGAGCGCATCGCAGATCTGCACATGGGTCTGGAGCGCCGGCACGAAGAGCTCACGCAGTTGTACGAGGCGCTGCAGCGAGACATGCGCGAGGTGTCTCGCATACAGCGTGCATTGTTGCCCAAAACCAAACCCGAGCCCTGGCCCATTGCCTTGCAAACCCTTTACCAACCCAAAGGGTATGTGTGTGGTTTGCAAATGGGCATGTTGGAGACCCAGGCCAATGAATACGGCTTTTTCATGATCTCCATGCCGGGCGACGACACGGCCACGGCTTTGCAAACCATGGCCTTGGCGCGATGGTTTTCCATGGCGCGTGCCACGCGGGTGTTGTTCCCCATCGACACCACCAGCGCCAAGGTGCGCCGTTACCTGGCCAGTCCAGACCAGGTGATGGCCCAACTCACCGAGGCTTCCCCCTCTTTGCGCAGCCACGAGGTTCGCTTCGATGTGCTGTATGGCCTGATCAATCTCGACCAGGGCACTTTGTTGGTGGCTGGCATCGGGCATTGGTCGTTGCTGCTGGCCCAGCCCGGGCAAGAGCCTTACCTGCGCCAAATTGCTTCCGAGCCGCCTGATCCAACATCGACCGAGCAAGACCACGTGCTTTACCAAGGGGTGATCACGCCAGGCACGCGGGTGTATTTGTACCCCGGCGTGAGCCAAAATGCCTTGGGCCTGTACACCAAGGCCGATTGGACCACCCGCGTGTTGCTGCAAGAGCGCAACGGCAATGTGCTTCAGCAAGAGTTTGCGCGTTTACTGGCCCCTTCAGCCGGGGGCGCGCTGCCGGATGAGTTGGCCTTGCTCGCCTTGCAATGGCGAGAGTTTTTCCAGGCCGAACAGATTCAACTGCCATTAAGCGCGGTGGAGCAAGATGCGCAATTGTTGCGCGATATAAGCCAATCCCTGGACGACAGCCTGACCCACCACGATGCCCCACTGGACATGGGCGCTTGGCGCGATTGCCTGGCGTTTGAAGCCGTGTGCGACACGGTGAACATTGGGGTGCTTAGCCGGGGCGTGCGGCAGTTCCTGGAAAATCATGGCTTGGATGAACACCTGTGCTACAACGTGGACTTGGCTGTCTCTGAGGCATTGACCAATGTGATGGTGCACGGGTTCAGGAACACGCGCCCCAAGGCGGCGCGCTTGCACGTGCATATTTTTGAGCAAGCCGTGGCTGTGGTGTTGGATGATCAAGGCACGCGTATTCCGCAGACCGTGTTGGAAAACCTTTGCAAAACCACCATATTTGATCGTGAGGTGGCTCTCAGTGACCTGCCCGAGGGCGGCATGGGGCTGACCTTCATGCGCATGGTGTCCCAGCGGTTTTACTATGCGCCCTCTGCCGATGTGGCAGGCCAAGAACGGCTCAACCGGCTTGCCTTGTTGATTGCCTAAAGCCTCGAACTTACTCAGCGCCTTCCCGCTTCTCTGGGCTGCTGGTGGCTTGGCCTGGTTCTTGGCCATGCACTGGCAGTTCGGCGTGCTTTTGCTCATGGCTTGTCACTTGCCCCGGCATGATCTGCGACACCCCGTTTTCACCTGGGCGAGCTTCGGCCATTTTGTCGATCAACCCCAGAATGCGTTCATCAACAAACTTGCTGGCTGACTTTTGAAGGGCGCGCGACACCTCCGATTCAATGGCGGTCATGGCCAGTGGGCGAATTTTCCAGATCAATTCTGCCAAGCGAGGCAGTTCATCTTTGGGAGGGAGCTTGTCCCCGTATTGGTCGAGTTCTTTCACAAACAGCGACACCGCTTGGTCGCAAAAGCTTTCCAGGTGGCTTCGCAACGAGGCGATCAGTTCCAGCAAGTCGAGCAATGGCACGCCGGCTTTGGCCATTTCAGAGCCGGCATGCAAAATTTTCGGGCTGGGCGCGCGGTACCTCAGACCATCGGGTTCGAGCAAACCCAGCTCGATGGTGCGAGCCAGGGCCCCCCGGCTTAAATTGGTCCCAAACATGGTGGCCAAATGCACCGGGTTGAAGTTCTTGGGGGTTTCATCGGTCCACGGGCTGGTGATGGCGTGCGTTAAGCCCAGCAACTGCCGCAGGTCATAGCCTTTGTCGATGGCGTCCAGCATTTCCTGGATGTTGCCCAGGGTATAACCCCGGCCCAGCATTTGCCCAACCAGCTTTAAGCGCGACAAATGGTCTTCGTTGTAGTAGCCCACACGGCCGCGTTTTTCTGGGGGAGCCAGCAGGCCCCGGTCTTGGTAGGCGCGAACGTTCCGCACCGTGGTGTTGGCTGTTCGGGCCAGCTCGTCGATGGTGTACTCTCGCCCTTGGCCAGCGTTCGCCGACTCTTTGGCGGCAGATTTTTTAAATCGAAATGAAACCATGAAAGAATTTTAACCAAATGTGAGAGACTCTAGCGACAGCCCGCAGCGAGCAGCACCCATCATGAACAAAAAACACACCCTTGCATTGTGCCTCTTGGCCTTTGGCATTCAAGCCCAGGCCGACAACATACAATACAAAACGCTGGATGAGCAGGCTTTAAGGGCCTGCATCTTTATAGAAGATCGACAACTCCGCTTGCGTTGCTTCGATGATGCCACAGGCCGAAGCGCCGTGGTCAAGCAAGATGAGGCCCCCGCAGCGGCTGCGCCCCTGGATGGCGGCTTGCTGCTCTACAAGCAGACCGAAGACACCACCTTGTCCTGGTTGGACAGCCGCTGGGAGTTGGCCCCCGCAGCCAAACGAGGCACATTCTCCATTCGCCCTTACCAGCCGGTCTACCTGTTGCCGGTGTATCACAACAGCTCCCCCAACACGCGCCCCAGCAGCCCCAACCCAGCCAACACAGTGACTAACCCCGAAAACCTGGACAGCAATGAGTTGAAATTTCAGCTCAGCCTGAAAACCAAGGTGATGGAAAACATATTCGGCGACAACGGCGACCTGTGGTTTGCCTACACCCAGTCCAGCCGTTGGCAAGTGATGAACGAGGAGCTTTCCCGCCCTTTCCGGGAAACGAACTACGAACCCGAGCTGATTTTCACCTGGCGCACCAGTTGGAGTGCGTTCCGGGAGGCCACGGGTTGGGAGCCACGCTTATTGGGTCTGAGCCTGAATCACCAGTCCAATGGCAGGGCTCTGCCATTGTCGCGATCCTGGAACCGGGTCATTGGCATGGTGGGTTTTGAACGCGAAAACACCATGTTTCAATTCCGCCCCTGGATGCGCATTGACGAAAAGCCCGCTGACGATGACAACCCCGACATCACCGATTTTGTAGGCCGTGGCGATTGGCTTTTGGTGCACAAGGTGGATGGTCACGAGTTGTCTTTGCTCACCCGCCACAACTTCAAGGGCGGGCGCGACTCTCGAGGGGCTGTGCAATTTGATTGGGCATTTCCGCTCACCAGCAATTTGCGAGGGCATTTACAGTACTTCACCGGCTACGGCGAAAGCCTCATTGATTACAATTACAAGTCCGATTACTTGGGGCTTGGCCTGTCATTGGTTGGATGGTATTGAACAAACAATGGGTGTGGTGCTTGGGGGCCGTGTGGTTGGCCTTGGGCCATTGGGCGGTGGTCGGGGTGGCCGCAGCCTCGACTCCGGTCGCCTTTGTGATGGCGGCTGACCCCGGCGTGTTCATCACCAATCCCAAAGGCCAGCGTTATTCGGCGCTGCCCACCCAACGTTTGAGCCAAGGGCACCTGGTGACGCTGCCCAAAGGGCAACGGTTTTCTGTGGTGGTGTTGGGCAAGGGGCATCGGCGGGTGTACACCGGTCCGGCTCAACTGCGTGTAATTGCCGACACGGTGCGCCTGCTCAAAGGCCCGGCGGCATCGGTGTTCCCGGTGGACCGCAGCGACCGCGACCTCATCGACCAGTGGTTGGTGCAATACCCCCGCAAACGCCCACAGGCAGAAACTGCCGACAAACCCCAAGAAGAGTCGCCAACCTTGAAGGCTGTTGCGCCTCGCGATGGTGCCATGTTGCTCACCCGCAACCCGGAATTTCGCTTTGAAGGCCAATTGCCCCGCGAAGGCACTCTGATGCTTTTTGATGGCCGTGGTAAACGCTTTTGGGTACAGCCCCTGGAAGACAAATGGGTTACGCTGCCGCCTGCGGCTGATTTTCAGTGGGGCCAGCAGTTCACCTGGGAGGTGCGCCGCCTCACTGGCGGGCGCGTGGTGTGGGGGGCATTCACCATTGCCAGTGAAGAAACCGCCCGGGCCTTGCTCGCCGCCCGTGTGCCCGACCTGCCCGGTGTGTTGCCAGAATCGCGCGTGTTTTATGGCATGCGCCTGCACTTGGCCAAAGCCTACAAAGAGGCTGATGAGGTGTGGCAAAGCCTGGCCATCAGCATGGACGAAGCCGGTCAGCCGCATCGGCTAAAAGCGCGCTCATCCAATTAGCCTTTCATCTAGCCTTCCAATTCTCCCCAGCGCTGGTAGGCCAATTCCAGTTCAGCTTCTACAGCTGCCACGCGTTGTTGTGTGGCAGTGATCTTCGCCGCATCGCTCTGGTAAAAGGCCGGGTCGCCAATGGTTTCTAGCAAAGCAGCCTGTTCGGCCTCCAAGGCTTCAATTCTGGCGGGCAAGGCTTCCAGCTCGCGTTGCTCTTTGTAGCTGAGCTTGCGCTTTTGCGGGTTGGGGGTGGCACTTGGCTCGGATTTGTCTTTGTTTTGGTCGGCGGGCGGTGGTGTTGCCCCCTTGGGTTTTTCAGCCCATGGGTCACAACTGCGTTGGCGCAACCAGTCCTCATAGCCCCCCACGTAATCGCCCACGCGTCCCTCGCCCTCAAACACCAGGCATCGAGTCACAATTTGGTCCACAAACTCGCGGTCGTGGCTCACCAAAATCAAGGTGCCTTGGTAGGCCATCAACTTTTCTTCAAGCAGCTCCAAGGTCTCAATGTCGAGGTCGTTGGTGGGTTCGTCCAGCACCATCACATTGGATGGCGTGGCAAACAACTGGGCCAGAATCAGGCGCGCACGCTCCCCACCCGACAAACTGCGCACAGGTTGGCGAGCCCGATCCGGGGCAAACAGGAAGTCTTGCAAATAGCCAATCACGTGGCGTGGCTGCCCGTCGATGTCGATGAACTCTTTGCCAGCACCAATAATGTCCACAGCGGTGTCTTCTTCATTGAATTGGCTGCGCAACTGGTCAAAATAAGCGATCTCAAGCTTGGTGCCCAGCTTGATCTGCCCGCTATCGGGTTTCAACTGGCCCAGCAACACTTTAAGTGCCGTGGTTTTGCCCACTCCGTTGGGGCCCAGCAGGCCGATTTTTTCGCCGCGCACAATCACATTGCTGAAGTTTGCAAGAATGGGAAAACCTTCCAGCGACAGGTTCACATCGTTGACCTCGGCCACCACCTTGCCGCTGCGCTCGGCTTCTTGAACATTCACGCGGGCGGTGCCCACCACATTGCGCCGATCTGCGAACTGCTTGCGCATTTCCTTCAGGGCCCGCACACGGCCTTCATTGCGAGTGCGCCGCGCCTCAATCCCCCGGCGAATCCACACCTCTTCTTCGGCCAGTTTTTTGTCAAACAAGGCTTGTGCTTTTTCTTCAGCGGCCAAAAATTCAGCCTTGCCTTTTAAAAAGCCTTCATAGCCCCCGGACCAGCTTTTCAGCAGGCCGCGGTCCAGATCGCACACGCGCGTGGCCAGCTTGCGCATGAATGCGCGATCGTGACTCACAAACACCACCGCGCCACTAAATTGGCGAATTTGCTCCTCCAGCAACTCAATGCTGGGAATATCCAGATGGTTGGTGGGTTCGTCCAGAAGAAGCACATCCGGGTTGCTCACCATGGCCTTGGCCAGCATCACTTTGCGTTTCATCCCGCCAGACAACTTGGCAAAGGGCAGGGTGGGATCCAGGCGCATGCGGGTCAGCATTTGGTCCACCTGGCTTTCCAGGTGCCAGCCGTGGTGCTCAGTCAAAGCGTGTTGTGCTTTGTCCAAGGCGGCCACGGCCTGCTCTCCCTCCGGGGGTTTTGTTTGTGCCATCCGCACGGTACTCACCGCTTCGCCCAGGGTCCCCAAGCCCGCCGCCACGACGTCAAACACGCAGAGGTGTTGGGCAAGGGGCACGGCTTGCTCCAGGCAGCTCATGGTGAGGCCGTCTTGCTTGATCACCTGCCCGTCTTCTGGTGTGGTGGCACCCGTGAGCACCCTAAACAGCGTGCTTTTGCCCGCACCATTGCGCCCGACCAGCGCCACCCGCTCGCGTTCTTCCAGCGAAAAATCCACCTGGTCCAGCAGCACTGTCGCGCCGATGCGCAGGCTTACACCCTTCAAACCCAATAACATGTCTACATTCTGCCTTCTGTCATGGCCAGGGCCGCGCACAGGGCGGCGTCTGGCGTAAATGCCCAACGGTTGATGGCGGCCACGCAAGCGGTGCGGGTCATCAACTGAAATTTCGCCACTTCCCCATCGTGGTTGTGCGGGCAAACTCCGGGCCGCGTGGTGGCGCGGTACAGCCATAGCGTTTCATGGTGCCAGCCCCCCTGCAACAAAGGGCGCGACACCGTCACCTTGGGCCAGGCCAGGGGGCGCAAATCATGGAGGTCGCTCACACGCAGGCCCGCTTCTTCAAACAATTCGCGTGCCACCGTCTTTTGTGCATCCTCCGGGTGAGCCACCCCACCCGCAGCCAAATTGTCCAGCATGCCCGGGTTTTCCTTTTTGCTGGCCGATCGCACGCCAGCCCACACCAATCCGCATGGGGTTTCTACATGCACATGCACCGCCTGGCTGCACAAGCCCAAGGGTTTAAAGCCCCCGCGCTCCAGGGCTGCCACGTGCGCATCGTGGGGGTCGCGCACGCTTTGTAATTCGTCTCGCCAGGCCACAATATGCCCTCTTTTGCGCAGCCCGGTGGCCAACTCGGCCAAAGCGGTTTCTAAGGTGTGTGGTGGGCCTGCCCATTCCATGCTGGCGGATTGTTGCGCTAGCTGCGTATCAAAGCCCGCCGCCCGGGCCAGTGCGGCCACGTCGGGCCAAGCCTCTTGCGCCACATGCCCCTGGGCCTGTCCCAAAAAGCTCAAGTCGATGAAGCCTTTGGCTTGCGGTGCGCTGTGGTCTCGCCATTGCGCTGCAAATGGTGCGAAGGCCGCGTGCAGGGTGCCATGCACCCAGCCCCGATCGGCCAAGGGGGTAGAACACTGCATCAGGTTTGTATCAACTTCTTGGTGTTTTGAATGCTCATCAAAATGCCGGCACCCATGCCCAGGGTCACCATGGCGGTGCCCCCATAGCTCATCAAGGGCAGGGGCACGCCGACCACGGGCAATATGCCACTGACCATGCC
>NZ_CAXQZX010000012.1:0-10341 GCF_964228395.1 Limnobacter sp. | reverse complement strand
CAAATTCGTCCACCACCAGCGCAATGTGATTTCGGTTCAAACGAAAATCCCGCAGCAGGACGTTCAAGCGCTTGCTTTCCGGAATAAAAACGGCCGGGCGCAACATGTCTTTCAAGGTAATGTCGGAACGCGACTGAAACTGAAGCAGGTCTTTGGCCATCAAAACGCCAATGATGTTGTCACGGTCCCCCTCGTAGACGGGGAAGCGCGAATGTGCTTTGGCCACAGCGAAGGCGAGGATTTCAGACACGGGCGCCGCCACATTGATGAGATCCATTTGAGCGCGAGGAATCATGATGTCTTGTGCGGCCAGCTCGCTCACTTGCATCACACCTTCGATCATCGACAGGGCTTCTGCATCAAGCAGTTGACGTTCGTGGGCTTGCTGGAGCACCTCGAGCAATTGTTCACGGTCTTCAGGTTCGCGAAGGAGCAATGATGACAGTCGCTCCAAAAGCCCCCGCTCACGTTTGGCGGAGGCGTGCGACGGGCTGGGGTCGGACATGGACGAGGAACATCCCTTACACAACAATAACCCGCCTAGAATACCCGAAAACCGTGACGGAAATCAGTCTTGAAGCGGCACACGCCCGCGCAGAGAATGCGGGAACGCCTCAGTGATTTGAAGCTCAACCAGTTGACCCACCATGCGCGGATGGCCAGCAAAGTTCACAACGCGATTGTTCTCTGTGCGACCCTGCAGCTCCTCGGGGTTTTTCTTGGAGGGGCCTTCCACCAAGACCTTTTGATAGCTACCCACCATGGATTGGCTGATTCGGGCTGCGTTGTCTTCGATGGTTTTTTGCAAACGCGCCAGGCGAGCCAACTTGGTGGCCTGATCGGTGTTGTCCTCCAGATCCGCTGCAGGGGTGCCCGGGCGCGGGCTGTACACAAAGGAAAAGGAGGTATCAAAACCCACGGAGTTGATTAAATCCATGGTTTTCTCGAAATCGGCCTCAGTTTCACCCGGGAAGCCCACAATGAAGTCCGACGACATGGACAAATTGGGTCGGATTTCCCGCAGTTTGCGGATGATGGATTTGTATTCCAGCGCCGTGTAACCGCGCTTCATGGCGGCAAGCACCCGGTCGGAGCCAGCCTGGACCGGCAAATGAAGATGGTCAACCAACTTGGGCAATTTGGCGTAGGCTTGAATAAGCCTGGGGGTGAACTCCTTGGGATGCGAGGTGGTAAAGCGAATACGCTCTACGCCGGGAATTTCATGAACATACTCCAACAGCAATGCGAAGTCAGCCAGTTCGTCGCTGTCGCCCATTTTGCCCCTGTAGGCGTTCACATTTTGACCCAGCAAATTGATTTCTTTCACCCCTTGGTCGGCCAGGTCAGCCACCTCGGTGAGCACATCATCAAACGGGCGGGAGATTTCTTCGCCACGCGTGTAGGGCACCACACAAAAACTGCAGTATTTGCTGCAACCTTCCATGATGGACACAAATGCGGTCGCCCCTGTGGTTTTGGGCACAGGCAGATTGTCGAATTTCTCGATCTCTGGAAAAGAAATGTCAACCTGCGCTTTTTGGGTGGCCCGCTTTTGCTCGATCAGTTTGGGCAAGCGGTGTAAAGTTTGAGGGCCAAAAACCACATCGACATAAGGCGCCCGCTGCACAATGGCCTGACCTTCCTGACTGGCCACACAACCGCCCACGCCAATGATTAAGTTGGGGTTGGACTGCTTGAGATGCTTGACACGCCCCAGGTCACTAAACACTTTTTCTTGTGCCTTTTCGCGCACAGAGCAGGTGTTGAAAAGAATCACATCGGCTTCTTCCGGGTTATTGGTGCGCTCCAGGCCCTCGGACTGACCAAGAACATCGGCCATTTTGTCCGAGTCGTACTCGTTCATTTGGCAGCCAAAGGTTTTAATGAAAAGCTTTTTTTTGCTGGACATGGTGAGCCTGAAAAAGACCCCATGTTGAGAGCAGACCACCACAAGCGCTGGCTCGCTGCAACACGGGGACGTTGTAATTCGTTGCGTGTTGGCCCGGATTTTACTCGGACTCCTTGCTAAAATGAAGCTTGCTTTGAAAAATCAAAGGATTGGTTCGTAGTAATGCCAAATTTTCCTGCACCACCGAAGTTTTCAATTCCGTCTTTAGATGCCGTGCTTGGCGAACTGGATCGTGCCCTGAAAACCCTGGCCGCCACGCCGGTGGCCCAGCGCGAGAACCCCGCCGGGCGACTCGCCGACCACCCGGAACTCAATGATGCTGAGCGGCAAAGGGTGATTGGCTTGATGCGTGTGAACCATGTGGGAGAAATTTGCGCGCAGGCTTTGTACCAGGCCCAAGCCCTTGCCAGCAACAACCCAAGCAAAAAAGAATTGTTCCGGCACGCCGCCATTGAAGAAGCCGACCATTTGGCATGGACGCAGGAACGCCTGAATGCCCTGGGCGCCCGACCGAGCCTTTTGAACCCACTTTGGTATGGCGGCGCCTTTGCCTTGGGTTATTTGGCTGGACAAATGGGCGACAAGGTGAGCCTGGGATTCATGGCAGAAACCGAAAAGCAGGTGGAACGCCATTTAAATGACCATTTGAGCAGGCTGCCGAGTTCAGATCTGCACTCGCGAGCCATTTTGGAACAAATGAAACAAGACGAGATTGAACACGGCCAAACCGCCAAAGACCATGGCGGGGCCGAGTTACCGGTGCCAGTCAAATTGGCAATGACCGCAATGAGCAAGGTGATGACCACCTTGGCTCAAAAAATTTAGTCTTCGATGATTTCGTGAGTGAACACCAACTCGGCGGTTTTGCCCAGCATGGCCGAGGCAGAGCAATACTTTTCGTGCGAGAGCTTAATGGCCCTGTCCACCAAATTTGGTTTTAACCCGCGACCAATCACCTGAAAGTGGAAGTTTATTTTTGTGAACACTTTGGGTGCTTCTTCGGCCCGCTCGGAGGTTAACTTCACCTTGCAGTGACGCACATCTTGGCCGCTTTTTCGAAGAATGAGCACCACATCGTAAGCCGTGCACGCACCTGTGCCAGCCAATACCACCTCCATCGGGCGAGGAGCTAGGTTGTTGCCCCCGCCATCGGGTGCCCCATCCATACATAACATGTGTCCACTGCCTGTGGTGGCCACGAAACTCATACCCGGCAAGCCCGACCAACTGACCTCTACATCCATGTGTTTGCTCTCCTGAAGCTGTTTGCTTGGACAAAGAAATATTGTGCTATGCACAACATTTTTGCCTTTCGTTACCTAAAAACCACGTCATTGTGCCAAAAATTTATTAGAAATAACCCTCAAGTCACTTCTTTAATTTACAACCTATTGATTTATTGAGATTATTTTACAACAACCTACATCCGATGAAGAAATTGACTTTTTCGGACAACCGGAAAACCCTCTTGCGCCGCAACAGGAAAATCAATAAAATTTGAAATGTAGTCACCGATTGATTCGTTTGTCGAACGCTTGAACCCGACAAACTGGAGTTAACGGTGCAAAGTTGTCTCCTCCACCCTCCTCCTTTGGTGGATTAAACCCAAGCACTTCGGTGCTTGGGTTTTTTTTATTCACAAAGCCGAAAATTGTAACCCAAAGCCAAAAAGTTTGCTAAAATCGCGGGTTACCTGTTGGGAGAGCCTTCCCACTAGAGGAAGGAAACAGGTTCTTGACATCACTTTTTAAGGAACGACCATGAAAACCTTTTCAGCGAAGCCTCATGAGGTTCAACGCGACTGGTTTGTGATCGACGCAGACAACAAAGTTTTGGGACGGGTAGCCAGTGAAGTTGCACGTCGCCTGCGCGGTAAACACAAGCCTGAATTTACACCCCACGTGGACACTGGCGATTTTATCGTCGTGGTGAACGCCGCCAAACTGCGCGTCACCGGCACCAAGGGCTTGAACAAAAAGTATTTCCGCCACTCGGGTTACCCCGGCGGTATTTACGAAACAAACTTTGACAAGATGCAAGAACGCTTCCCAGGCCGCGCCCTGGAAAAAGCCGTGAAAGGCATGTTGCCCAAGGGCCCGCTGGGCTACGCGATGATCAAAAAACTGAAGATCTACGCCGACGCTGAGCACCCGCATTCCGCCCAACAACCCAAGCCACTAGAGATCTGAGGTAGAGCATGATTGGTGAATACAATTACGGAACCGGTCGCCGCAAAAGCTCTGTGGCACGCGTGTTCATTAAAAAAGGCAGTGGTCAGTTTGTAATCAACGGCAAACCCCTGACCGAATACTTTGCCCGCGAAACTGGCCAGATGGTTGCTCGTCAACCGCTGGTGTTGACGGCCAACGAAGAAACCTTTGACATCATGGTAAACGTGCGTGGTGGCGGTGAAACAGGCCAGGCTGGCGCAGTTCGCCACGGCCTGACACGCGCCCTGATCGACTACGACGCAGAACTGAAACCCACCCTGTCCAAAGCAGGTTTGGTGACTCGCGATGCCCGTGAAGTTGAACGTAAAAAAGTGGGTCTGCGTGGCGCGCGTCGTCGCAAGCAGTTCTCCAAGCGTTAATTGCCCGAACTGGTTGCTTGTTCAGCCAACCCAGCAACCCTCCCTGCTGGGTTACAATCGAAAGCCGCACCGATGTGCGGCTTTTTTTCTGTCTGTTGATTAGGACCCCCGCCCATGATTAAGGTAGGTATTGTTGGTGGCACAGGCTACACCGGCTCTGAACTTCTTCGTTTGCTGGCATTGCACCCCCAGGTGGAATTGCAAGCCATCACATCACGCGGCGAAGTGGGCCAGGCCGTGGCCGATATGTTTCCCGCGCTGCGTGGCCGGGTAAATATCGCTTTTTCTGAGCCCAGTTTTGAATCCTTGAAAGATTGCGACGTGGTGTTTTTTGCCACACCCCACGGCGTGGCCATGGCGCAATCGGCCGAGTTGGTGAATGCCGGCATTCGGGTGGTCGACCTGGGGGCCGACTTCCGCCTAAAAAACACAGTCGAATTTGAAAAGTGGTATGGCATGCCGCACTCTGAGCCTGCTTTGCTAGATCAAGCCTGCTACGGCCTGGTCGAAGCAGCTCGCAACGAGCTGAAAAACGCGAAATTGGTCGGCTTGGCGGGCTGCTACCCTACGGCAGTGCAACTGGCGCTGAAACCTCTGTTGACCCAAGGCATGCCACTGATTGACGAGTCCAGTATTGTTGCAGACTGCAAATCTGGAGTTTCAGGTGCAGGCAGAAAAGCTGCAGTCAGTTCGCTATTCTCAGAAGCCAGCGAAAATTTTAAAGCTTATGGCGTTAGCGGGCACCGACACTTGCCGGAAATTGAACAGGGCTTACAGATGATGTCTGGGCGAAAAACCAGCATTACCTTCACCCCTCACTTGGTGCCCATGGTGCGTGGCATTTTGGCAACCGTGTATGTGCAACTGAACGAAGCGGGTCAAAAACTGGACATCCAAGACCTGTACGAGAAACACTACGCAGATGAGTATTTTGTTGATGTGATGCCAAAGGGCTCGATGCCCGAAACCAAGCATGTGCGTGGCTCGAACTTTGCACGAATTGCTCTGCACCGTCCTCAAGGCCGCAACACCATGGTGATACTGGCAGTGATTGACAACCTGGTCAAAGGGGCTGCTGGTCAGGCGGTGCAGGCCATGAACGTCATGTTCGACTTGCCCGAGCACATGGGTCTTGAGCAACTGCCTTTGGCACCATAAGCAGGGCCTACCGCTTTGAATCCAAAACGAATGCACCACTCGCGACGAACCTTCTTACCGGAGGTTAGGAGGTCGTCGCGCCTTGCCTTTGCATACGGTTTGCTGCTGGGGCTGCTGGTGCTGTTTGCCACGTTGGCCTATGCCATGTGGGGCCCCACCGACAATCCGGTGCAGCGGGCGCTGTCCACCCCAGAGATATCGGACATGGCAGAGACCATACTACGCCTGCAAAGCGAAAGCGATGCATTGCGTGAAGAGGTGGCACGCACCAACGAATTGGTGAAGCTCGACCAGGAGGCACGCGGTAAGCTAAACCTGCTGATCACCAACCTGGAAGCTGAAAATGCAAAGCTTAAAGAAGATCTCGCCTTTTTCGAAGGGTTTATTCCGGGCAGCCTTCAGGGGGCGATTTCATTGAAGCGTTTGCAGGTCTCCAAAGACACCGTGCCAGGGCAATACCGCTATAAAGCACTCGTGATTCAAGGTAGTCAACGCCCTGAAGTGACGCTGGACGTGCAAGTGCTGATCAAAGTCTTGAACAAAGAGACACCGGATGTCATAGTCCTACCAAATGCAGAAAATGCGAACGATCCGAAGTTCAGGATCAAACTTACCCGGTTTTCCCGCGTGTCGGGCACCTTTTCAATTCCGGAAAACAGCCGCCCTGTGAGCGTGGAACTGCGAATTCTGGAAGCCGGGGCCATTCGAGCGCAATCAACAATACGACTTTAAGGGGTTCAGGAGATGTTTTCTAAAAAGGACAAACGCTTGTTGCCGATCCAGAGCCTGGTGGGCTCGGACATGACAATCAAGGGCGACCTGCGTTTTAAGGGTGGCCTGCGCATTGATGGCGAAGTAGACGGCAATGTGGTGGCCGAAGAAGGCAGCAAGTCTTTGCTGGTGATTTCCGAGACCGGTAAGGTGCGCGGAAGCGTACGTGTGGGCCATGTGGTGGTCAGCGGGGCCATTGAAGGTCCGATCGAGGCCAGCGAGCTTCTGGAGCTGCACCCTTCCGCGAACGTCTCAGGTGACGTAAGATATAAGGCGTTGGAGATGCACCCAGGCGCCGTTGTAGACGGTACACTGCATCACGAACAACTTGATGCAGCCCCCAAGGCGCTGGCCTTGGCCTCCAGCAAGTAGACACTCATTTAAGTAGGTAGAACAGCATGGAAGTAAGCACCGAATCCCCAAGCGTACTGGTTTTTACAGACGCCGCCGCCGCCAAAGTGCGAGACCTCATTGAAGAGGAAGGCAACCCGAACCTGAAGCTGCGCGTGTTCGTGCAGGGTGGCGGTTGCTCCGGCTTTCAGTACGGCTTCACATTCGACGAGGATGTGAATGAAGACGACACGACGCTCGACAAAGGCGGTGTCACCCTGTTGATTGACTCCATGAGCTTTCAGTACCTGACAGGTGCTGAGATTGACTACAAAGAGGATATCAATGGCGCGCAATTCGTGATCAAGAATCCAAACGCCACCACCACCTGTGGCTGCGGCTCGTCTTTCTCTGTTTGAGTACGCAAAACCCCAAAGGCCCACCCTCGGGTGGGCTTTTTTATTTGCCAAATCCGCCTGACCTTGTCTCCCCTTCTGCTTTTTCCAGATTTTGCCATCATTGCACTGGGCTATTTGCTGCGCCGGTTCTGGCTGGCACCCACAGCATGGGTAACCATCGAAAAGCTGGTGTATTTTGTCTTATTCCCCTGCCTGCTGTTTTTTTCGGTGGTGTCCAGCCCCGTTGATTTGGGCGCTGCGGGTGGTTTTGCGTTGGGGGCGCCTTTCTTAATAGGCTGCGCCTTTGTGTTGGGGCTGGCCGCCAAACCCTTCAGTTCGATGGGGCGGGTGGATTTTGCTTCGGGCCTGCAAACCGCGTATCGATTCAATTCATACATCGGTCTGGCCCTGGCGAGCCGACTGGGAGGCCAATCCGCCGTGGCCAATCTGGCGGTGCTGCTCGCCTTGGGGGTGCCACTTTGCAATGTATTGGCGGTGGGCAGCATGAGCAAAGGCGGCCGCCTGGCGGCCTTTCTGGACATCGCCAAAAACCCCTTGATTGTTGGCACTGGCTTGGGCATCGCCTGCAAATTGGCTGGCATTCAAGTGCCCGAGCCCGCCTTGCTCACACTCGAACGATTGGCTCAAGCCGCAGTGTCCTTGGGACTATTGGCAGTTGGCGCAGGCTTGGTTTTCTCCGGCTTGAAGGGCCATGGGCTGGCCTCTGTGTGGTGGTTGAGCATCAAGTTGCTGGCCTGCCCGGCGCTTGCGGTGCTGTACGCAAACTGGGCAGGCTTGCCCGAATTGCAAGCCCAAGTGCTTCTGGTGTTTGCTGCCATTCCATCGGCCTCCAGTGCCTATATTCTGGCTGCCCGCATGGGGGGCAATGCGCCCTTGGTGGCTTGCCTGATTTCGCTGTCTACCGTGGGTGCGGCATTCACCCTGCCGCTGGTGTTTGCCCTGGCCCGGTAAGCAAGCTCAGGGTTTTAATTGATCAATGTGCTGAAGTAACCAGGGCTGAACCTGCTGTATCCAGTTGGGCTGCAGTGGGTCAACCACCTGCTTGCCCGGCGTGGAACGCAGCCAGGTCAATTGGCGCTTGGCCAGTTGGCGGGTGGCAGCCACTCCCTTTTGAATCATGGTGCCATGGTCATATTGGCCATGCAGGTGCTCCCACACCTGACGATAGCCCACGCAGCGCATCGATGGCATATTGGACGACAGCACGTAACGATGCTTCAACTCCACCACCTCCTCCACCAAGCCGTCCTCCAGCATGGTTAAAAACCGCTCTTCAATGCGACGGTGCAAGGCCGCGCGGTCAGATGGCTCAATGGACAAAATGGGCAGGCTGGCGCGTTGTTGGGGATCGCGCTGCAAAAAACCTGAAAAGGGCTGCCCCGTGAGCAAACACACCTCCAAAGCCCTTTGAATGCGCTGCGAATCATTGGGTTTTAACCGCTGGGCAGTCACCGGGTCGAGGGCCTGTAAACGACGGTGCATGGCTGGCCAACCCGAAGCCAGCGCTTCCATTTCAAGGGTGAGGCGAAGTTGAGGATCGGCAGGGGGCAGGTTGTCCATGCCAGCCACCAAGGCATTGAAATACATCATGGTGCCGCCCAAAATGACAGGCACTTTGCCGCGGGACCGGATGTCCTGTACCAGCGATGTGCAATGGTTCAAGAAGTCTGCTGCGCTGAAGGTGTCTGACGGGGAAATGACATCGATTAGATGGTGGGGCACCATGGCAAGCTCTGCTGCGCTGGGCTTGGCCGTGCCGATATTCATGTCTCGAAAAACCAGTGCAGAGTCCAGACTGATGATTTCGATGGGCATGCCCTGCTCTGCCATCCACACCCCAAGCGCCGACTTGCCCGAGGCGGTGGGCCCCAAGACGGCCAAAGCTGGAATGCGATTGGGTTCGGTTGGTTTCAAGATCACTGACCCCTTAAAAACCATTTATCCATTTCGCCCAGAGTAAAAAAACGCCACGTTGGACGACCATGGTTGCATTGGTCAGAGCGCTCCGTTTGCTCCATGGCGCGTAGCAGGGCGTTCATTTCGGGAATGCTGAGCTTGCGATTGGCGCGAACCGCTGTGTGACAAGCCAAACCTGCCAACCATTCGTTGCGCTGGCGTTCCAGCACATGCGTTGCGCCAAAACGATGCATGTCTTCGAGCCAAGCTTGCAACAGAGAGGAAAGGTCTTGCCCAGCCAACACGGTTGGCACAGCACGCACTGCGATTTCTTGAGGCGACAACAGGCTGAGCCGAAAACCCAAACGCTCCCAAACAGCTCGACCCGCCTCGACCTCGCTGGACAGACGGGGATCGATTTGCACCAACAGCGGGACCAAAAGCTCCTGAGAAGACACTTTTTCTTGTTGATCCAGCACGCGCTTGAACTGCTCGTAGAGCACCCGCTCGTGGGCCGCATGCATGTCGACGACCACCATGCCATCGGAACGCAAAGCGAGGATGTAGATGCCATGCACTTGGGCCAATGCTTGACCAAGATATTCTTCGCCGCGCAATTCCGATTGCTCAACTGGCAGAGCTGGATTGGCCATGGGCCGCGGCGTTGGAGGAACAGCCGGAGCTTGCCAGCTTTGCAAGGCTGATGGGCTGCGGGCAGTGTCCAAGGGCTGGTAAGCGGCGATGTAATCGGCCAGTTCTTCTCGCGCGAAGGGCAAAGCGGCTGTTTTGGGCTGCGCGGCTGGGTAGGCTGTCGGGCTTGCACTCTGCGTTGAACGCCAGGCGGGCGAGACAGACAGGGGGGCATCTGGAGCGGCCTCGTGATTTACCGAAGCTTGTGCGACATACGGGCCCGACTGAAGAGCCCGCGAAGTGGCCAAGGCCTGCGAAATACACTGCCGAATCCATTGATGAACGCCGCGAGCATTTCTAAACCGAACTTCAGTTTTGGCGGGGTGAACATTCACATCCACCTCGGCAGGCGGCAGCTTCAAAAAAAGAACAAAGGCCGGAAATTTGTCCCCATGCAGCACGTCTTCATAAGCAGAGCGCACGGCGTGGCCGATGAGCTTGTCTTTTACAAACCGCCCATTGACGTAAAAATACTGCATGTCGGCCTTGCCGCGTGCCGCGTCGGGCAGGCCAATCGCACCATGCAAATGCATGGTGTCCGTTTGGTATTCAATGGGTTTGGACGCACCATCGGCCAA
>NZ_CAXQZX010000011.1:0-2570 GCF_964228395.1 Limnobacter sp. | reverse complement strand
TTGGCCCACACCGAGGGGCCGAGGCGTGTTTCCCCGCCAAGCCCCACGCTTGGCGGGAAACCGAATCGGATGCAATGGCGACATTTTCGCCTTGCATGCCCCCTCGGAAGGGACAAGAAGGGAACCACGGGCTGATCCCCGGCCACGCGACCTGTGCCACCCGGCCAAAAAGCGCGGCGCACAGCACTCCAAAGGGCCAATCCCAGGTCCAGCGAGCTGTGTCAACCCTGCATCAAGAGGCTGAGCGATCAACGGGGGCGTGGCCCCGCTACTCATTGCTTGCCCAAGCCCTGCCGCCAAGCCACATAATCATTGGCCACTTGCTCGGGTTTTTCCATCATCGGCACATGGCCAACTTGGTCCATCAAAATCACATCGAATCTAGGCACCGCTGTTTTCAATTCGGCGGCTCCGTCCACATGCAGCACGCGGTCTTCCTTGCCCCAAACAATCAAGCCTGGCCCTTGGTATTCCGAGTTCTGCAGCACGCTGGCCAAATCGGAGGGCACGGATTTAAAGTCTTTGTAAATTCGCTGGTGCAAAGGTTGGTCGGCGGCGGCTCGATCTGCCATGGCTTGCACCACAAAGCCCGGGGCGAAGGCGGGGCGCTCGTACATCACCACATCCACAATTCGCTCAAATTCTTCGCGGTTGCTGGCCGTCAGGACGATTTCGCCGGTCTGTTCAAACTTTTGAATCACCTCGCTCTTGCGGGACTCCAGTAGCCCCGCAGGCGCCAAAAACCAAACAGATTGCACATGATCGGGGTACTTGGCCGCATAGGCGCCGCTGATCCAACCCCCCATGGAGTTTCCGCCAATGTGGGTTTTGTTCAGGCCAAGCTTTTCGATAATGGCGTGTATGCGGTCGATTTGCGTGTTGATGACGTAGTCCGCTTGAAGGTCGCGTGTGGATGCGCCAAAGCCCGGTACGTCGATGGCATACACCGTGTAGTGCTTGGTGAGGTGCCTTGCCACTCGGTTGAAGTTGTCTTTGGATCCGCCAAAGCCATGGATCAGCACCAAGGGGTCTCCCTCACCCCCCTGAAGGTAGGGCACCACAAAACCATCTATTTGAAGCACCTTGCGGTCCAGTCCAGATAGAGCGCGTTCTGCAGCAATGGCAAGGCCAGCTGCGCCTTGAATTTCGCCCTCGGGCTGAGATGGTGTGCAAGCGGCCAGACCAAAAACGGCCAAGGCAAGCGCTGTGTGGGTCATTCGTTTGATTGTGCGTTTAAATGTTTCCATGTTCCATAGGCTCGGTGGCATTGAATACGCGCTAGCATAGAGCACACGAATCCAGTGTGACAACATTAATTGTCAAATAATGAGTACAGCTTTTGGTCTTGGTCATGTGTCTGCCAGCTACGTCAATCTGTTGTTCGATTGGCTCGCTGCCGCGCACCCTCAACTGCTGCTTCGAATGCCATACAACAGGCCGCAGGCGGGCGAGCTGAATCGAATTGACGTCCAAACCTGGGCCGAGATGTTGGAGTGGGTTCACCAACAACTGGGCGATCCTGCGATGCCCTTGCATATAGCGGCCACTGTTCGGCCTGCCAACATGGGGCTTTTGGGGTACGTGGCCAGTTGTTGCAACAACTTGGGCGAGGCCTTTGCGCGTTTGCAGCAGTTTGAAGGCTTGGTGTACAGCGTCAATGCGCTTACTGTGGTGTCAGTTGAAGAACGTTTGGTTTTGCGTTGGGACAAAGCCCGTGGTCGACCAGGTCATTGGGTCGACTCATTGGCCATCGCTGTGTTGGTGGCCTTTACTAACCGCCTGATTGAGCATCCGGTGTATCCGATCCGGGTGCAGTTCATCAACCCCAGTCCATGCAATGCCATGGACTTTGAGGCTTTTTTTCACTGCAAAGTCGCTTTTGGCGGGGAGTTCACCGAGGTGGAGTGGCCCGCTGCCCTGTTGCAAACGCCTTTAAAGTCGCCCGACCAAGTGATGCGTGCCATGCTCGACGCTCAGGCCGAGGCCCTGCTGCGGCAAGTGAGGGCCAGTGAAGAGGGTATTCCGGGTTTTCAGAGGGCGCTTCAAGAGGCGATTGGATCTGGTCAGCCCACTTTGACCGAGGTGGCCAAGCGCCTGTGCATCAGTTCACGCACCCTTCAGAGACGGCTTTTAGAGCAGGGCTACAGCTTTAGGGACGAGCTTGAGCGGGTTCGGATCGAAATGGCTCAGCGATGCCTGGAGGCAGGCGAGCTTAGCCTGTCCGACATTGCCAATTTGCTGGCTTACAACGACCAAAGTGCGTTTACGCATGCGTTCAAACGCGCACTGGGGCAAAGCCCAGCCAAATTTCAGCGTGCAAAGCGACAAAGCGCCTTAAAAGGCCCTTGAATTGCTGGAGACCCTTCAAAAATAAGGGAAAGTCCTATATCATATATAAGACTTCGAAGGCTGTTTCGCGCGTTTGCTTTTGCGTTGCAGCACTTGTGTGCGCCTGCGAACTGCCTCAAAATCAAACAGTTTCTATTGACCCCACCCAATCTAGGGAGATCTCATGCTTGAGTCCTATCGCCAACACGTTGCCGAGCGCGCAGCGTTGGGCATTCCTCCAC
>NZ_CAXQZX010000010.1:0-12638 GCF_964228395.1 Limnobacter sp. | reverse complement strand
GGGATCGACAAATACACCACGTAGTTTTGCTGTATGTCGGCTTGTATGGTTGCCCAATCCATGGAAGGCGTCCCCTAATAATTTTGTAATTTGTTGGTTAGTATAAAGAGCGTCGCAAAATATACGGGGGCGACACTGCGTAAAAAACCGTTCTACATTGCACGGAAGTATAACGATCTATCGGGACGCAACAACGTTATCAAATTAGATCAATTATTTTAATAATTACTTCAGGATCAACATTTTGGATTTTTCAACAATACATCTGGGGCTTCCGTGGTGGGCGGTGTTCCCCCTGGGGGCGTTGGCTGGCCTGGTTTTGGCATGGTTTTTCCAGGCCGCTGCTTTGTGGCTGATGTTCAACCCGCAAGAGTTCAAGGGCATACGGTTGCCCGTGTTTAGAAAGCTGGGGCTGCACCAGTTGGGTTTGGAGGGCATTGGCTGGCAAGGCTTGGTGCCCCACCAAAAGGGCATCATGGCTGAAATTGCCGTGCGTTTGATGACGCACAAACTTCTTCCGCTGGACGAGATGATCAAGCGCATCCCTGCGCAGGGTTTGTCCGACCGCATTACCCCGCCCATGCAAGAAACTGCCGACCTCGCTTGCCGGGAGGTCATGCGCAAGCACAAGCCCACCCTGTGGGAAAGCCTGCCCAGCTTTATGCAGAATTCAATTATTTTTCGCATTCGAGCCATCGTGCCCGAGGTGTCCAAGCAAATTATTCTGGACCTGCAAAAAAAGCCTGCATACTACCTCAGCCTTAAAACACTGGTGCTGGACGTGATCACCAGCAAACCCTTTCTGGTCGTGGATTTGATCAAGAGCGCTGGCAAAGACCCCATGGCCTATCTGGTTCGATTTGCCATGGTGGCAGGCTTACTGGTCGGTGTGCTGTTGGGTGCAATCAGTTTGTTCAATTTGCCGTGGTATTGGGTGCTTACCTTGGGCTTATTGCTGGGTGGTCTTGCCAACAAGCTTGCCCTGGAAAGCCTGTTTTTCCACCCCGACCATGGCACCATCCGTTTGGGCAAGTTCACAGGCTTTTTCTTCCGCGATCAGCAACACATCTCGGAGTTGTTCGCCCAAACCGCAGCGCGTGAAATTTTGACCACTGAAAACATTGTGCTGGCGTTGTGCCGTGGCCCCAATGCCAAAAACCTGCATGCGTTGATCGACTACCATGTTCAAAAAGTGATGGACCTCGAATCCAGCGGCATCAAGCCTCTGTTGGTGGCGGTGCTGGGTGCCGAGCAGTGGGTGGCCATCAAACGCGATGCCGCGCAAATTTTTGCTGGCAAATTGGAGCAGCACCTCATGGCCGCGAGGGTTTACCTCAACGACGCGTTGCGAATTGAAGAGGTGATCCTTGAGCGCCTAAGCCATTTGCCCGCCCTGGAGTTTGAAAAATCACTGCGCCCCGTGTTCTCACGCTACGAGTGGATGATGCCTTTGATCGGCGGTGTTTGGGGGGCGCTGCTTGCTGTAGTAGCACTTGTGCTGGTTTGATGCAGAATTTTTCAGGCTTTGAATCCACCTGAGAAAGGTCAGAGTATTACCTACAAATTCCGACACACAAACAACACAATTTGGAGGCAATATGTCCACTCAGGTAATTGGCACAGTCAACGAGATTGAAGGCACCGTCAGCGTCATGCGCGATGGCCAGACTGTGGCCCTGGCCGCTGGTGATTCGATCAACGCTGGCGATGTGATCACAGCCAGCGACTCAGGTCGCGCCTCCATTATGTTGTCGAACAGCTACGGTGAGCCCATTGGCAACCTGTTGGTGGCCCCCACCGGCAGCGTGATCGCCGACACCACCATGAAAAATGGTCAGACCGCCTTTGTGTTCGAGGCCTTGTCCAACGATGGCGTCACCATTGCCAACCTTGATCCCGATTTTGCAGACCTGGTCGAATTGCAGGGTGTGGAACAAGCTGGTGGCGGAGGCATGTTTGGTTTGTTTGACGGTGGTTTGTTGGCGGCTGGTTCGCTGGGTAGCTCAGGTTTGGCAGTGGGTGCTGGCGCCATCGGCGTGGCAGCGCTGGCCTCCGGCAGCGACGAGGGCAGCGGCCCGCGCAACACACCCAGCAGCGGCAGCGGTGGTAACAATGGCGGCAACGGTGGCAATGGCGGCGACGGTGGTGATGGTGGCACCGGTGGTACCACTGGCACCCCGCTGGATGCAGCCCTTGACCCGGTGTTTGATGGCGCGGCGGGCACGCCCTTGGCTGCGGTGAGCGAGCCCTTGGCCGATGGTTTGGGCACAGTGGCGGGCATGCTCCCTGTGCCTGGCGGTGACGAGGGCGGTGGAGATGGTGGAACCGGCGGTGGCGACTCCGGTGGCGATGCTGGCGGCACCACTGGGACTCCGCTGGATGCAGCGTTTGATCCAATATTTGACGGTGCCGCAGGTACGCCATTGGCGGTGGTTAGCGAACCCTTGGCCGATGGATTGGGCACCTTGGCGGCCATGTCTCCCGCTGGTGGTGGCAGTTCAGATGGTCCAACTGGCACACCTTTGGACGCCGCTTTGGACCCAGTACTGGCTGCCTTGGATGGCACACCCTTGAGCGCAATCACCTCCATGGCTGACCCTTCTTTGATTACCGATGCCCTGGGTGGTGGGTTGCCAGTCTAAATGCAGGGCATGAATCTCATCGATCTGCAAGGAAGGCCGGTGTGGGGCAGGTTGCCCCAGCTGCCGGCCAACATCAACTGGAGAAACTTCGACGCTCGCAATGCCATGGGCAAGCGGCGACCTGCCTGGCAAAAATCATTGCTGTTCAAGCATTTTGATTTTTACTCCGTGGCCAGCCCAGGTTTTACCTTTGGATGTGGCATGGTGCGTTTGGGCTTGGTCAATTCCACTTTCGCCTATTTGTACACGCCATTGGGCGGTTTGCATCATCAGCAATTTGATCTACCCGGGGATTGGGGGCTGCACATCGACACCCGCCCCTTGGGGCAAACCGGCTGGGTTCACCCCTTCAAGACAAACCATTGGGTGCGCTCCACCCGGGAAGCAGAGAGCCGCAATCTGGTGTTTCAATTTGGCGAGCATTTTTCAGCCGATGTCACGCTGCGTTGTGAGCCTGCGCATGTGTTGGCGCTTAACACGCCAATTGCCAACACCGGGTTCGCCTATGCACAAAAAACCTCCGGCTGCCCTGTGGAGGGTCAAATTCGTTTGGGTGATGAAGTGCACGCCGTACAAGCCGGTCGAGATGGTTGCTACCACGATTGGACGGCAGGTTTTTTGCGCCGTGAAACCTTTTGGAATTGGGCCTGCGCCACCGGGGTTAACGCGCAGGGCGAGCGAGTGTCTGTGAATGTGGCCCGCGGTGTCAATGAAACCAGTGCCCATGAAAACGTGGTGTGGGTTGATGGCGCCATGCACACCTTGCCGCTGGTGCTGTTTGACTACGATCGGGATGATGTTAGTCAACCGTGGCGTGTTTATTCGCAATGTGCTGCGGTGGACCTAAAGTTTACGCCTGTGGGCAGTGTGCACGACCATCGCAACCTGTGGGTGTTGGCCAGCCGTTTTAACCAGTGCTTTGGGGTTTTTTCAGGTCAGGTCATGTTGCCCGATGGGCGAGCTGTACTGGTCGACGGCTTGCATGGTTGGTGTGAAGACCATTACGCCAAATGGTGAGCCCGTAGGCCACCACATCGCTTGTTTAAACTTCCACCATTTCAAAGTCGGTTTTTGACACGCCGCAATCTGGGCATAACCAGTCGCCCGGCACGTCGGCCCACGGCGTTCCTGCTGCAATGCCCTCTGAGGGTAAACCCGCGGATTCGTCGTAAACAAACCCGCACACAATGCACACGTATGTCTTCATGGAACTGGCTTCCTGCCTTGTTTTCAAACGGCCTAATCCTACCAATTGCGGGCTGAAAAATGTCGAGGGTCTCTTCAGAAAATGTTGCACACTTGGGCAGGCGATCTCAAAAACAAGCTAGACTCACGCCTATACAAGGTATCGCAAGCCCTGTTGCAAGCGAAAAGCATTGAGGAGAATGTGTATGTCAGTCACCGTGGACACCGTGCGTGAAGCATTGCGCAGTGTCATTGACCCCAATTTGAGCAAAGACTTGGTCAGCGCCAAGCTCATCAAAAACGTCCAGGTGGACGATGGCGATGTGAGCTTCGACCTTGAGCTTAGCTACCCCGGCAAAAGCCAGATCGATTCGATCCGCAAGGCGGCCATTGCCGCAGTTCGGCAGGTTCAGGGGGTGCAAAACGTCAGTGTAAACGCTGGCATTAAAATTCAAACACACGCCGTGCAGCGCGGTTTGAAACCGATGCCCAACGTCAAGAACATCATCGCCGTGGCCTCGGGCAAGGGCGGGGTGGGCAAAAGCACCACTGCCGTCAACCTGGCGCTGGCCTTGTCGGCTGAAGGTGCCAAAGTGGGCATGCTGGATGCCGATATTTATGGTCCATCGCAGCCCACGATGCTGGGCATCACCGGGCGCCCACAATCGGACGACGGGCAAATCATCGACCCCATGGAAGGGCACAACATTCAAGCCATGTCCATTGGCTTTTTGATTGATGAAGACACGCCCATGGTGTGGCGTGGCCCCATGGTGACCAGCGCGCTTGAGCAATTGCTCAAGCAAACCAACTGGAAAGACCTCGACTACCTCATCGTTGATATGCCGCCGGGCACGGGTGATATTCAACTCACCCTGTCGCAAAAGGTACCTGTGACTGGCGCGGTGATTGTAACCACCCCACAAGACATTGCTTTGCTGGATGCCCGCAAAGGCTTAAAGATGTTCGAGAAGGTGGGCGTACCCATTTTGGGCATTGTTGAAAACATGGCCATCCATGTGTGCAGCAATTGTGGTCACCAAGAGCATATTTTTGGCGAAGGCGGCGGTCAAAAAATGGCCAAAGACTACAACCTTCACTACCTGGGTGGTTTGCCCTTGGACATGCGCATTCGCATGCAGGCCGATTCTGGCAAGCCCACCGTGATTGCAGACCCCGATGGAGACCTGGCCAAAACCTACAAAGACATCGCCCGCAAAGTGGCCATTCGCATTGCCGAACAGGCCAAAGACATGTCTTTGAAGTTCCCCTCCATTGTGGTGCAAAACACCTAAGCCTCAGGCTCAGGGCAATGGGCCACGGGTGTGTCGATGCCTTCGCATTCTCAGTCATTTGAGCAGTTGGCAGCCCAACCGCCTCAAGGTCAGGCTGGCTTTTGGAGCCAGCCTTCCATGCGCCTGGATTGCGGGGGCCATTTGGCGGTGTGGTGCGAGCATGGCGTTGGCACTGCACCCCCGGGCACCGGCGGCGCATTGCCCTGGTTGGTGTTGCACGGCGGGCCTGGTGGTGGTTTGTCGGCTGCCCATGTTGCGCCATTGCGTCTGGCAGGCTTGCCCTGGTTTGGGTTTGACCAACGCAACAGTGGTTTAAGCGAAGATCTTGATCTTTCCCAGCTGGACCTTCAGCGCTTCATTGATGATGCACTCGAGCTTGCCGATGCATTGCAAATTCCGCGATTTCATCTGTTGGGAGGCTCTTGGGGAGGCACCTTGGCTCTGGCGCTGGCCGCCTATCGCCCTGAGCGGGTGTGCAGCATGGTGCTTCGTGCGCCGTTTGTGCCATCCATGCCCAGGGTCAATGCCTTTTTTGAAGCACTTGAGCACTTGGATCCGGACCGCTTTGCAAACGCGTTTACCGCCGGTGCGCGCACTTTGCAAGTGTGCGATGCCATGCTGAACGCGTCCCCCGAGCAAGCCATCACCATGGCGCGTTGCTGGCGCGACCTCGAACTTGCCCTGCTTGCGGGGCGCTCCGCTGCGCATCCCCAGTCCAAGGTGTTTTTGAGCGACGTTCAAGAACTGATGCTGGTTCGAAAATATCGCTTGCAAGCCTGGTTTTTGCTGCACGAGTGTTTTGTCAGTGGCAATGACTGGAACTCCATGCTGCTCCAATTGCAGCAAGCGCGCATTCCAACTTCGCTTGTGCAGGGTAGCGAAGATCGTATTTGCCCTCCGGGCGGTGCTCAAATGCTGGCCGAGATCATGCCGTGGGCCGACCTTGTGGAGGTGCAAGGGGCCGGCCATTTGCCCGACGACCCCTTGATTCGTGATGCTGTACTAGGCGTTGTGAAGCGCCACGCTTTGCCTGCCCAATAATATTCGGAACTTGCTTTTAATTTGGGTCACCCAATTGAATAAACAATTGGAGTGAACCCATTGAATTCAGCATTTCCCAGGCCGCCGGGCCAGCGCATGGGCCAGCAGGCCAAGCCTGCCGTGCCTGTGGGGCAGGCAGGCCGGCAGGGGTTCAGGCCCACTGATCTACAACTGCTTCACGACGCACTCCGTTTGGCCGGCATGGCTTGGTTTGATGGCGACCAATGCGTATTGGCCAAAAAAGATCAACTTGAGCTGCTGTTCACGCCGGGGCAATCGGCTCATTTGCGGTGGGCGGTCATGTCTTTCCCCATTTACAACATGAACATGCCCAACGCGGCTGAAATTGCGTTGCATTTTTTGGCCGAGGCCCACGGCATGATTCATGTGCTTGATTTCCAATACCAAGTGGGCATCAATATGCAGTCAGAGAACCTCGAGTTCATGATGCAATTGCCCCTAGAGGGCGTGGTGGCTGCCCAATTGGCGGAGCTGGTGCGCACTTTTTTTGATGCGCTCAGCTCCTCTATTCAAGAGGAATTGGCACAAATTTTGGACGAGCTTGGTCAGTTAAACGGTGGCTAGGTTACCATTGCCCCATTGCAAATATTCCCCGGTCAACCATGAGCATCAAATCCGACAAGTGGATCAACCGCATGGCCGAACAGCACGGCATGATTGAGCCGTTTGAGCCTAAGCAGGTCAGGTATTCAGGCGACAAGCGCATCGTGTCTTACGGCACCTCCAGCTACGGTTACGACATTCGTTGTGCCGATGAATTTAAAATTTTCACCAACATCAACAGCACGATTGTTGACCCCAAAAACTTCGACGAAAAAAGTTTTGTTGATTTCAAAGGCGACGTGTGCATTATTCCGCCCAACTCTTTTGCGTTGGCCCGTACGGTTGAATACTTTCGAATCCCACGGAACATTCTCACCATTTGCCTTGGCAAAAGCACCTACGCCCGGTGCGGCATCATTGTGAATGTGACGCCATTTGAGCCCGAGTGGGAAGGTTATGTCACGCTTGAGTTTTCAAACACCACTCCCTTGCCCGCCAAAATTTACGCTGGCGAAGGCTGTGCGCAGGTTTTGTTCTTCGAGAGCGATGAAGTGTGCGAGACCTCCTACAAAGACCGTGGTGGCAAGTACCAGGGTCAACACGGTGTTACTTTGCCAAAAACCTAATCCAGCTTCGCCCAGTGCCCGCCCCGTTGCGGTGGCGCGATGTCACCACGCCAGGCGGGCGTTAGTTCTACGGTAAGCTTTGCCGCCAACAGGCACAGCAAAGCCAAGCCACAGGCGCAGGCACCAATGCTGGATATGCCAAGTTGCAGCGGGGCCATGGGCACCGACAATGCTGCGGCCAGGCTTACAGCAAGCGCCAAGCCAAACCGGTGCCCAAGCAAATGTCCCAATTTGGGGGCCAGGCAAATTCTGGCTATGGCGCAGCCCAGGTATTTGTCGAACGAGCCCATCAGCTTGTTGACCCCCTGAAACGCCAGGTAAGCAGCATTCATCAACCCTTGGGTCAGCGGGCCATACTGGTGCAGTTGCTGCCAAATGTAGCTGCAATGGGTTTTGCGCTCAAACCTATTGCCGGGGTCCACCAGCCGGTGCCCAGGTGACAGGTGCAAGCACCACTTTTTAACAGTCAGTGCGAGCCCGCTGTGCTGCCCATCCAGGCATCTCATGCCTTGGGAAATGGTCTTTTGCTTGGCGCGAAGCAGGGGCCTTGAGCCAAGCTTGTATAGGCATGCATCAAAGCGGCTGCGGGCCAAGCGCCGCTCAAGTTCTTGGCCGTGATATCGCTTGGCGATTGGGCTGTGTGCAATCGCCAAGGCCAGGCCGCTGAGCACGGTCGACACGCCATACAGAAAGGCCCCTGCAGCCTTGTGTGGTGCAAAACCTGCCGCACTGAATTGCCCGGTAATTACCCGAGCCAGGCCCGAGGCAATCACGAGGGCAATGTCGTGCTTGTTGCCCGCTGAGGCGCCGTGCCTAAAAAGCCGCTCAATCATGCCAGACATGTCCGACACCAACTCAGCACACTCCTCCAGCCACTTGGCCGCCCACACCAGAGATCGAAGAACGCGACTTCGAAATTGTTCAGGGCAGGACAGAACGCTGTCGCTGGCTGCGGCCAGCGTCTGGCCAATCGGGCCACGGCATACCCCTGGCTGTATTGCTGAATGGCAGTTTCGTCGAATCCTGGCCATTCGCTCATAGGCCAGTTCATGGGATTTCACGTAGCGGTCCAGCTTGCAAATGGGGTTGGGCGTGCAGTCGTCAGGGGGGACGTTCGCGCAGGCCGTTACAGGGAGCATTGAAACTTGCAAAACGAGGGCGGTCAGTAACAAAGTGCGCCATTTGAACGCATGTAAATGACAATCATGTGACTTCACCCCCATGGGGGATAGCCCATGCTCCTATCAGGGCACAACAGGGCACAAGTTTTAACAGTCTTTCAGCCCAGGCGCTTGGAGAAGCCGCCCCCCTGGGGGATAATGCACGCTGCTTTGGTGGGTATTCCAAGCACCCGCATGTTGACCATTTTCACAGGATGATTCATGAAATTTCGCTTCCCCATCGTCATCATTGATGAAGATTTCCGTTCCGAGAACGCCTCGGGTCTGGGCATTCGCGCCCTGGCCGACGCCATCGAGAAAGAGGGCGTGGAAGTGCTTGGAGTGACCAGTTATCACGACCTGTCGCAATTTGCCCAACAGCAAAGCCGGGCCAGTGCTTTTATTTTGAGCATCGACGACGAAGAATTTGGCTTGGGCAGCAAGCAGGAAGTGGAAGCAGCCCTCACCAACTTGAAGAGCTTTGTGGAAGAAATCCGCTTTAAAAACGCAGACATTCCCATTTATTTGTACGGTGAAACCCGCACCTCGCGCCACATTCCCAATGACGTACTTAAAGAGTTGCATGGCTTCATCCACATGTTTGAAGACACGCCTGAATTCGTGGCGCGTCACATTATTCGAGAAGCCAAAAGCTATCTGGATTCACTGGCGCCCCCGTTCTTCCGCGCTTTGGTGCATTACGCGCAAGATGGCTCCTATTCCTGGCACTGCCCGGGCCATTCCGGTGGCGTTGCCTTTTTGAAAAGCCCCGTGGGCCAAATGTTCCACCAGTTTTTTGGTGAAAACATGCTGCGTGCTGACGTGTGCAATGCCGTGGACGAGTTGGGCCAACTGCTCGACCACACAGGCCCAGTGGCGGCCTCTGAGCGCAATGCAGCCCGTATTTTTAATGCCGATCATTGCTTCTTTGTCACCAACGGCACCTCCACATCCAACAAAATGGTGTGGCATGCCAATGTGGCCCCCGGCGACATTGTGGTGGTTGATCGCAATTGTCATAAGTCCATTTTGCATTCCATCACCATGACCGGCGCCATTCCGGTGTTTTTAACGCCTACGCGCAACCACCTGGGCATCATCGGGCCCATTCCCCTGGAGGAATTCAAGCCTGAGAGCATTGCCAAAAAAATTGAGAACCATCCCTTTGCCAGCAAGGCCAAAAACAAAAAGCCACGCATTTTGACCATCACCCAAAGCACATACGACGGCGTGCTTTACAACGTTGAAATGATCAAGCAAACCCTGGGTTCTGAAATTGATACCTTGCACTTTGACGAGGCCTGGTTGCCTCACGCAAGTTTTCACAGCATCTACAAAGACATGCACGCCATTGGGCGTGACCGCCCGCGCACCAAAGATGCGTTGGTGTTTGCAACACAGTCCACCCACAAGTTGTTGGCCGGCTTAAGCCAAGCCTCGCAAATTTTGGTGCAAGAAAGCGAGAACCGCAAACTGGACCGCCACGTGTTCAACGAGGCCTACCTGATGCACACCTCCACCAGCCCACAGTACGCGATTATTGCCAGCTGCGATGTGGCTGCCGCCATGATGGAGCCCCCAGGCGGCACCGCCTTGGTTGAAGAGAGCATCATGGAAGCGCTGGATTTTCGACGGGCCATGCGCAAGGTCTCTGAAGAATTTGGCGACGATTGGTGGTTCAAGGTGTGGGGCCCCGATGTTTTAAGCGACGAGGGCATGAGCCCGCGCGACGACTGGATGATCCACGCCACCGACAACTGGCACGGCTTTGGCAAATTGGCCAGTGGCTTCAACATGCTCGACCCCATCAAGGCCACCATTGTGAATCCCGGGCTGGATGTGAACGGTCAATTCTCTGATTCAGGTATTCCAGCGTCAATCGTGACCAAGTACCTGGCAGAACATGGCGTAATCGTTGAAAAAACCGGGCTTTACTCTTTCTTCATCATGTTCACCATCGGCATTACCAAGGGCCGTTGGAACACCTTGGTGACTGCGTTGCAGCAGTTCAAAGACGATTACGACAAAAACCAGCCCCTGTGGCGCGTCATCCCCGAGTTTTGCCAGGCACATCCCCGTTACGAGCGCGTGGGCCTGCGTGACCTGTGCCAAAAGATTCACGACATGTACCGCAAAAAAGACGTGGCCAGGCTCACCACCGAGATGTATTTGTCTGACATGCAGCCTGCCATGGTGCCCGCTGAGGCCTACGCCAAAGTGGCGCACCGCGAGATCGAGCGTGTGCCTGTGGATCAATTGGAAGGTCGCATTACGTCGGCCCTGCTCACGCCATATCCACCCGGTATTCCCCTGCTGATCCCGGGCGAAAAATTCAACGCCACCATTGTGGATTACCTGCGTTTTGCACGGGATTTCAACAAGCAGTTCCCGGGCTTCGAAACCGACATCCACGGTTTGGTGGAAGAAGAAGACGAGCAGGGCAATGTGTCGTTTTACGTGGACTGCGTGAAGGAATAAAACTGCGGAGGCTTAGGACAACAGGGCCAAAGCCTCCTGCAAATCTGACCACAGGTCCTCGAGGTCTTCCAGCCCGATGGCCAGCCGCAAAATGGGGCCGCACGCGTGTGCGGTTTTCTGAGCCAGTTGCTGGCTCAGTTCGCGGCGCCGTTGTGCTGGAATATTCACCACCAAGGCCAGGCTTTCTGGGCCTCCCCATGAGTAAGCAATGCTGAATAGCTTAAGCGCATCCACCACAGCGCAAGCTTGCTCGTCTTTTACCTGGGGCTGCAATACCACCGAGAAAATGCTGGCGCTGCCTGAAAACAAGCGGGCGAAATTCGCGTGGCCAGGACAACTTGGCAAAGCAGGGTGCAATACATGGGCAATGGCTGGGTGGCTTTGCAAACGCTTCGCCAATTCAAGGGCCTGACGGCCTTGGTGTTCAAACCGCAGGGGCAGGGTGAGCAAGCCGCGCAACACCAGGCTGCAATCGTCTGGGCCAACGCCGAGGCCAAACACCCGGTTGCGTCGCTCCACCTCGGCAAAAGCCTGGGTGTCGTTGGCCAACACGGCGCCCATCAGCACATCGGCATGACCACATTGGTATTTGGTGAGCGCTTGCACACTAAAATCGAAACCATGTTCAAAGGGCTTAAAAGCCAGCCCGGCCGACCAGGTGTTGTCGATGCCGGTGCGGGCGCCATGGAACTTCGCAAGTGCCACAATGGCTTGCAAATCCGGTACTTCGAATGTGAGCGAGCCCGGTGCCTCTGTCCACACCAGCCGGGTGTTGGGCTGCAGGGCTGCTTTTACGCTGGCCAGGTCGCATGGATTGTATTCACCAAACTGCACTCCGTAGTCGGCGTGCAACTGGCGCGCCAAGGTTTGCACCGGGCCATACACATTGCCGGGTATTAGCCAATGGTCGCCATGCTTCAAGCAGGCGGTGGCCACCAGTGTAATGGCGGCTAGGCCCGATGGGCAAAGCAGGGCGTGCCGAGCGCCTTCAATGTGCGCCAAATGTTGCGCCAGTGTGTATTGCGTTGGGTTGCCGTGCAGGCCATAGCTGTAGTCCAGGCCCAGCACATCCACATGCGCTCGCTGTGCCTCGGTGCTGTCAAAAAAGGTGCTGGAGCCTCGGTACACCGGCACAGCCTGGCTTTTAAAACCATCGCCTTCAATCCGGCTGGCGTGCACCAGCTTGGTCGAAAGGTTGAGTGCACGGTGATCGGGCTTGAATGTGCTCATAGGTTTTTAATCAACACCTGGGATTTTCTGTTCCAGTCGTACAGGCGTTTGCGCTCAATGGGCAGCTTGTCAACATCACCCACCACAAAGCCGCGTTTGATAAAGAAGTGCGAGGTTTGTGTGGTCAATACGAACAGTTTTTTAATGCCATGTTTGCGGGCATCTTGCTCAACCTTTTTAAGTAGGCGCTCTCCATCACCTGTGCCTTGCCAGGAAGGGTGCACCACCAGGCAGGCCAACTCGGCCAGTCCTTCTTTGGCATAGGGGTATAGCGCGGCGCAACCCCACAAAATACCGTCGTGCTCCAGCACAATAAAATGTTCGATGTCCCGTTCAATGCGATCCAGGCTGCGACGCACCAACGTGCCATCGTGCTCCAGGGGCTCGATGAGTTGTTTGATACCGCCCGCATCGTCC
>NZ_CAXQZX010000009.1:0-8187 GCF_964228395.1 Limnobacter sp. | reverse complement strand
CACCCCACCCGCCATGACAGTATATTTTTGTGCTTCTGTAAAAATTTGTTAAGCGCTTTCGTCATGGACTGGTACTTTGGTAGTCAACAAATGCGAAAGGTTATCTTGTATTTCTTTTTCTAATAATGCCGAATGATTCTTCCAAAATTTGCTGTAGAAGTCATGAACATCATCATCTGAGAATATCCAGCCGACTTGGTTATTGAACAAAGCGGCTTGCGCAATCTCTGCTGCTTGTGACTTATTGAATTCCGCGTACTTTGAAAGCTTTTCGATGGCGTTATGCGTATTTGCGAAGTTTCCGCTATTCACAAGAGACCTGATTACAAATTCCTTTTCGAGCTCGCTAGCCAATTTAATTTCTGGATAGTGTTCCTTAAAAAACTGGCTTAGCCTTCTATAGAAATACAGCTTTGATGCTTTTGTCGATTGCCACTCATTAGCCAAGAAATCCTTAACTTTATTTTCATCTAAGACTGAATAGTAGTCTTTGTCATCGGCAATCAAATATATGTCTTGCTTTGGTGGCACAAACTGCAGCATCGCCTCCCAATTTATGGCGTCACCGAGAGAGCCATCTTTGCCCGGAGGATTTCGTACATCCCGACGAAGGCGAGCTTTTTCAACCAGATCTGAAGTGGTTGGAATTATTTTTGACTTTTCAAATAACTCTGAAATCTTTAAGTCTGCTTTGAGGGTCAACGAGTCAATATCTGCATTTACATTCTTCATGAGGGAAGACATCTTTGCAGCGTACGCCTTTTGAAGCTCACTCAGTTCTTGATATTCCGGGTAGTCCTTACATATCTGAGGGAATTGAGGCTTAAGCTGCTGTTCTTTTAGCTTCTTAATTGCGTCAGATATTTTGTTCTCACGGTTTCGGAAGAATTCATCTTTGACCTGGGCTGTGAGCCAAAGGGTCACCTGCCCTTTGTCGATGAGCACAGCAAGTTTATGAATCTCCTCCAAGTCATCACTGCTTAAGTGGAAGAACGACAAGAAAATATTTGTGTCAATGAATAGATTCATCTGATTGATCCACCGGTTGCCTATACTTGCTTTATCGAACAGTAATAGCGATATTCATTTATCCTGATATCACAAATTATTTCTTTAATTGAGCTATTTCAAATATTTGCAGAGCATTGCATGAACAAGATGAAAAAGAAACCCTGATTAAGCGCCAAAAAAAGTGAGCCTAAAATCGATCCATTGCTGCAGAATTTTTATCGGCTCCCGTTAAAGTTTCGAAGCCTGCTTTCGCCAACAACTCAGACGTTTCAGCCGCCAGTCCCTGATATCCGCTTCGGCTGATTACTTGCCATTAAAACAGCACCTCAAACTTCAAAGCGGCAACGCCAGCTCCCGAAGGTCAATGCGGCAATTTTAATTGAGCTCGCTATCAGCTGCCGAATTTCATATCTCTGTGCCCAAAAAAATATGTAATTCACAGTAAAAAAACAAAAATCAGCTTATTACATCTCAGAGTCATTCCAATCCAGTCAATCATCTCAGCATCCCCATGGGCACAACCTGGGCACAACTTAGGCACATCCTAGTAATAGTCAAATTTCATCCTGAAGGTCACGAATTTCCGAAAATTCCGCACAAAAATTCTCTTCACAAACTCGAAAATCCACGACCTTCAGGTTGATTTTCCAAACGGTCATTGGGCACAAAAATGTGAACCGGAAAATTCAGGAAATTTTTACAGATGTGCCCTGTTGACCGTTATTGGGTTTGACTGAAGGTCACGAAAGGGAAGGCGGGCTAAATCGGGGTTGGGCACCAGTTGGGCACATTTTGGGCACACGCTGTTGGTGGCCCAGAAAACAAAAAAACCAACCACCGCTAAGTGATTGGTTTTAATGATAAAAATTTGGTTGCGGGGGCAGGATTTGAACCTACGACCTTCGGGTTATGAGCCCGACGAGCTGCCAGACTGCTCCACCCCGCGTCTGTTGAGAACAAGACTATAGCGCGTTTTGCATTTGTGTGCAAGTGCACAAAACGCATTTCTCCCCAAATCCTTGCTTCAACTCCGGTATCCTACTGATCACAAAAACATTTTTGTTGAAAATTTTAATTATCAAAGCAGCATCATGAGCAACACATCCAAATCCGAGTACGCAAACCTGCCCGTGTGGCCCGAGGCCGACACCCCATGTGTCGGGTTTTGTTCTACCAACCTGGGCGACGAGGTGTGCATGGGGTGTGGCCGCACCCTCGATGAAGTGGATGGGTGGTTGTTTAAAACCGATGAAGAAAAAGAGGCCATCTGGAATCGGATTCGTCAGGCTGGCGTGGGTTATCGCTGGCAATCCTGACGAGAACCCCCCATTTTGGGGGCGCTAGAATGGGTGCTCAGTTTTTAATCAAAGTATCAAAAAACCCATCAAATCATGTAGCTGGAAATTTTATCCACAGTGAATACCGAAAGTTTTCCCCGCTTTGTGTGGATAAGTTTCTTCAATTTGCCACATTGGTTCCCTTAATCGTGACCCGCTTTTGGGGTAGTCCCAGATGGGGAGTGCCAAGGTGCATTGAAGGAGCATGATTGGTGTGTCTCCAGCCCGCCATGGGTTAATTGGGTACGGTGCACTGCGGTGCACCGTTTTTTTGCGTCACACTTTCCTGCATTCCTTGTTGCTGCATGCTTCATAACGTGGTTACAATGCGGCATCGGAATTAAACGCCTCGGGTGCCTCAGCAAGCCCGCACCCCTCCTGCACCATGGCAACTCCCGTTGCATTTCTTGGCAGGCATTACAGGCGCATCTTTCAATCAAACCCGTAGTCTTTTTTAGTGAGTCCGCCTGGATGGATCCCCAGCGCGCAAAAAATATTTTAGAAGCTGCCCTGCTGTGCTCGGTTGAGCCCATTGCCGTCAAAGAGTTGTCCCGCATGTTCGACGACGCGCTCGATGCCGCCGTGGTCACGACTTTGCTGGAGGACCTCCGCCGCGATTGGACTAGCCGTGGTTTGGAGCTTGTGGAAATTAAAGCTGGCTGGCGTTTTCAAACCCGTGAAGACGTCAAGCGCTATCTGGAGCAGCTCAACCCGGAAAAGCCGCCCAAATACTCCAGGGCCACGCTAGAGACATTGGCGATTATTGCCTACAAGCAGCCAGTGACCCGGGGCGACATTGAATCCATCCGCGGAGTCACCGTGTCTTCGCAAGTCATGAAGGCACTTGAAGACCGCGGCTGGATCGAAGCCATTGGCCATCGGGACGCCCCAGGCCGCCCAGCGCTGTGGGGTACCACCGCGCAATTTTTGGCTGACCTTAATTTGGTCAGCCTGAGCGATCTTCCCCCGCTCGACAACGACAAAGACCAGCAACTGGCCGATGAATTACAGAAGGTGATCCCCTTCGACGCCGAGGAGCAAGAGGAGCCCCCAGGTGCAAAAACCGAACCGGACGACAATGAGAGCAAACAAGCGCAAACCCCCTGAGCAACTGTCAACCCCCGAGCCTGTGGACATCAACACCGGTGTTGAACCCGTGGTGGAAGTCCTCGAAGAGGGCCCAGAGTGGGGTGATGTGATCGAGCAGGTCGAGGGCTTCAAGCCCAGCGACAGCAATGGGCAGGGTAAAAACCGCAGCAAACTCAATGTGCGTCTAGACCCAGAGCTGGCCCCCAAATTGCACAAAGTGCTGGCCGATTCTGGCATGGGTTCGCGCCGCGAAATGGAAGAGCTCATCATGGCTGGCCGCGTGTCGGTCAATAGCGAGCCGGCGCACCTAGGGCAGCGTGTATTGCCCACCGATCAGGTTCGTGTCAATGGCAAACTGGTTCAGCGCAAAAACAAGTCCAAGCCACCGCGTGTGCTCATTTATCACAAACCCGCTGGCGAAATCGTGTCCATGGATGACCCCCAAGGTCGCCCCACCGTGTTTCAAAAGCTGCCAAAAATATCCAACGGCAAATGGATCGCAGTGGGCCGCCTGGACTTCAACACCGAAGGTTTGTTGTTGTTCACCTCCAGCGGCGAATTGGCCAACCGCCTGATGCATCCCCGTTATGAAGTGCAGCGCGAGTACGCTGTGCGCATTTTGGGTGAACTCACCGAGCAGCAGCGCCAACAGTTGATTGAAGGCATCACCCTGGAAGATGGTCCGGCCAAGTTCATGTATGTTGACATGGCAGGCGGCGAAGGCGCCAACCGCTGGTACAAAGTGGGTCTTAAAGAGGGGCGCAACCGCGAAGTTCGCCGCATGTTTGAGGCGTGCAACCTCACCGTGAGCCGCCTCATTCGCACCCGCTTTGGCGACATCATGATGCCATCCACCTTAAAGCGTGGCAAATGGCTCGAAATGGAAGCACTTGAGGCCATGAGCTACATGCAATCTCTTGGGCTGAAGGTCGATGAGTCCGCCCGCGAGGGGGCATTGAAACGGGACAACAAGAACAAGGCCGGTAAAAATGGCAAACGTCGCGGCCAACCCATCATCGACCCCGGTTTGGCCCTAAGCGCGCCCACCCAAACCTATCTCACCGTGTCCGGCGCTGCCGCTGCGGCTGCATTAAGCAACCAGAACGCCTTGTCCTCGCCGGGTGGGGCGGGTCGTTCGGGCTCTTCCCGTGGTGGAGCCCGCACAGGCAACGGAAATGCTGGCGGGCGTCGGGGCGGCTCCATGGCCAACGGTAACGTTGCCGGCAACGCCTCGGGCAACGGCAATGGCAACGCACGAAATGGCGCTCGCCGCAGCAAACCCGGAGCCAACGCGGCTGGCAACAAACCCCAGGGCGGGGCCGCCGGGCAGGGTGGGCAACGCCGGCGCAGGCGCACCCCATCGGCCTAAGGTTTGGGTTTGGGTTTGCCAAAGTGGCTTGATAATCAAGGCGCTTTGGCATATAATCCTGCGTTGCCTGAGCACCCACTCAAAAAAGGGTGTCTCAAATGAAGTGGGCTCTACAAGCCCATTTTTTTTTGGTTCGGCAGTTTGAAGATTTTTGCAGCTTAAAAAGAAAGAGGGCGGGCAGTCTGGTGATCAATCCCGAAGAGTTTGTTGGTAATTCATGGTCTGGCGTATGGTCAGAGCCCTGGGTTGTCCAGGCCGATGCCGTGATCACCTCGCTGGGCCTGGAAGTGGCCGACATTGAGCGTGAGGGCAATGGCTTGTTGCGCATCATGATCGATTCACCTTCTGGTGTCACGGTTGAAGATTGTGAGCGAGTAAGCCACCAGTTGTCGCACCTTTTTACGGTCGAAAACGTCAATTACGAGCGCTTGGAAATTTCCTCGCCCGGCGTAGACCGAGTATTGCGTCGTACCAAAGATTTCGAACGGTTTTGTGGTGAAGAAGTGGCCCTTAAATTTAAGCGCGCCATCAACAATCAAAAACAGTTCAAAGGCATTTTGCAGAAAGGGCAAGAGCATGCCTGGGGCGTGGTGGTCACGCCCGAAGGAAAAAACGCCGAGCCTTACCTGCTCGAATTTGACATCGCTGATTTGGCGGGGGCCCGTTTGGTACCCCACTTAAAGTTTTAGGAGCCCTGGAATGAGCCGTGAATTGCTACTGCTGGTCGACGCACTGGCGCGTGAAAAGAACGTCGAGAAAGACATCGTGTTCGGCGCGCTCGAGCTGGCCTTGGCCTCTGCAAGCAAAAAGCGTTTCGACGAGGAGGTCGATGTGCGTGTGTCCATTGACCGCGCCACTGGCGACTACGATTCCTTCCGCCGCTGGGAAGTGGTGTCCGAAGAAGATTTCTATGATCCTGCTTACCAAATGGTTTTGGACCAGGCGCAAAAGCACAAGGCCGATGCCCAGTTGGGCGACTTCATCGAAGAAGAACTCGAGCCCGTGGAGTTTGGTCGCATTGGAGCGCAGGCTGCCAAACAGGTTATTTTGCAGCGTGTGCGCGATGCCGAGCGCGAGCAAATTCTGAGCGATTTCCTGGCCCGTGGCGACAACATCGTGATTGGTCAGGTCAAGCGCATGGAGCGCGGTGACGCCATCATCGAAAGTGGTCGAATTGAAGCACGTTTGCCCCGCGATCAAATGATCCCTCGCGAAAGCCTTCGCCCAGGCGACCGCGTGCGCGCTTACCTTTGGAAGGTAGACCGCATGGCCCGTGGGCAACAAGTTATTTTGTCGCGCACTTCGCCAGAATTCATCAAGGCCTTGTTTGCCATGGAGGTGCCCGAAATTGAACAGGGGCACCTTGAAATCAAGGCCGCAGCTCGCGACCCCGGTATGCGTGCCAAAATCGCCGTGCTGGCCCATGACCGCCGCATCGACCCCATTGGCACCTGCGTGGGTGTGCGTGGCTCTCGCGTGCAAGCGGTCACTCAAGAACTGGGTGGTGAGCGTGTTGACATTGTGTTGTGGTCTGAAGATCCTGCGCAGTTTGTGATTGGCGCCCTGTCACCCGCCACCGTGCAGTCCATTGTGGTGGACGAGGACCAGCACGTCATGGAAGTGGTGGTCGATGAAGGTGAGCTGGCCCAGGCCATTGGTCGTAGCGGTCAAAACGTGCGCCTGGCATCCGACCTCACCGGTTGGCAAATCAACATCATGACACCTGAAGAGTCGGCCAAGCGCTCAGAAGAAGAGGTGGTCAAGCTTCGCGAATTGTTCACCAGCAAGCTCGATGTTGACGAAGAAGTGGCCAACATCTTGATCGAAGAGGGTTTCACTGGCCTCGAAGAAGTGGCTTACGTGCCCCTGGCTGAAATGCTCGAAATTGAAGCATTCGACGAAGACACGGTTGAAGAGTTGCGCACACGTGCACGCAACGCCCTGCTTACAGAAGCCATTGCCCGTGAGGAGCGTGTAGAAGGTGCCACCGACTTGCTGTCGCTGGACGGCATGGACGCCGATCTTGTGGCTAAGCTGACCGAAGCCCAAATCACTGATCGCGATGGCTTGGCCGAATTGGCTGTTGATGAGTTGGTCGAGTTGACCGGCGTGGACGAAGAAAGAGCCCGTGACCTCATTATGAAGGCACGCGCACATTGGTTTGAGTGATCGCCTATTAAGCATCGCCCACACCATCTGAATTAAACCGAAGGAAGAGTAGATGACCAGTACCACAGTCGCACAGTTTGCAGCAGAGTTGAAAATGCCCGCGGATGTCCTGCTAGAGCAGTTGAAATCCGCTGGCGTAAACAAGTCCTCTGAGGCAGATGCAGTCACTGAGGCGGACAAGGGTAAGCTTTTGGAGAGCTTGCGCAAGGCGCATGGCTCCTCCACCGGTCAGAAAAAAATCACCCTCACCCGCAAGCAAACCAGCGAAATCAAGCAGGCCGGCCCCGGTGGCAAAGCCCGCACAGTGCAGGTGGAGGTGCGCAAAAAGCGCGTGTTTGTTCAGCGTGGCGAGAAGCCCGGTGAAACCGATCCCGTGTTGGAACCTCAACTCGACGCAGCAGAGCAGGCGCGCCGCGATTTGGAGGCCCAACGTCAAGCTGAGCTCAAAGCCCGCCAGGAAGCCGAGCTCAAAGAAAAGCAGGCCAAGCTGGAGCAAGAGCGCGAGCGTGAATTGAAGCTTCAGGAAGAAGCTCGCCTGCGCGCCGAGGAAGAGCGCCTCGCCCACGAAGCAGCCGAAAAAGCCAAGCAAGAAGATGAGCTGGCTGCCAAAGACACCAGCAAGGACGAAGCCGCCAAGGCCGAAGAAGCCAAAGCGCGCGAGGCCCGTGCGGCCGAGGTTCGCAAGGCCGAAGAGAAGGCCAAGAAAGCAGCCGAAGATGCAGCCAAGGCGAGCGCCGACCAAGAGCGCGCCCGCCGAGCGGCCGAAGCCGAAGTTGCAGCCATTAACCGCATGATGCAGCAGCCTGCCCGCGTGCTGAAGGCCGAAGAGCCTGCCCCAGAGCCAGCAAAAACCATCAAGAAACCTGTTAAAGAAACCGTGGCTGCCGACGACGACTCCGATCGAGGCCGCCGTGGTGGCAAAGGCAGCAAAGACGAGCCGGCAGGCCGTCGGCGCGGTGGCCTGAAAACCCGCGGCGACACCAGTGTGGGCCGCAGCGGCACCGCCGCCTGGAAGGGCCCCAAAGGCAAAAACAACCGCCACAACAACGATCAGCAAAGCAATTTCAACCAGCCCACTGAGCCGGTGGTGCGCGAAGTGCATGTGCCCGAAACCATCACCGTGGCCGACCTCGCCCACAAAATGAGCTTGAAGGCCGCTGAAGTGATCAAGTGCCTCATGAAAATGGGCCAAATGGTGACCATCAACCAGGT
>NZ_CAXQZX010000008.1:0-32736 GCF_964228395.1 Limnobacter sp. | reverse complement strand
GATCGGTTTTTACAATGCCATTGACCGCCACTTGCCCGGCTTGCAACGCATGGATTGCTTTTTGCGCATGTTGTTTGTTGCGGGTCCAAATGCTGGAGCCCAAACCGTAGTCGGTTTGGTTGGCCACCTGCAAGCCGTGTTCAAGGTTATTGATCGGCATGGTGGCCATCACGGGACCAAATGTTTCTTCCACAAAAGCGCACATGCCCGGCTGAACATGGTTCAGCAAGGTGGGCGGGTAGTGGTAGCCCGGTCCTCCCAAAGGCTCGCCCCCCAGCACACATTGAGCGCCTTGCTCAATGCTTGTTTTAACCTGGGTGTGCAGGGTGTCCAGAAGGTCTTGGCGGGCGATGGGCCCCAGGTCAGTGCTCGCGTCCAAAGGGTTGCCCACTTTGAGTTTGCTCAAGCGCTCAGCAAGCATCTGGGTGAATTCTTTATAAATGCCGGATTCAATCAAAATGCGCTTGGCCGCAATACAGCTTTGCCCTGCGTTGATGATGCGAGACAGCACCACCACATCGGCTGCGCGCTCCAGGTCAGCATCAGCCAACACAATGCAGGGGTCTGAGCCACCAAGCTCCAGCACCGCAGGTTTAAGTTGTGCCGCAGCCATGGCGGCCACGCGCCGCCCACCCCGGCTAGAGCCAGTGAAACTGACGCCAGCAATGCGGGGGTCTTCAATGGCTTGCGCCACATCCGGTGTTTGCACAGGCAAGTTGACCACAATGCCAGCGGGCGCATTGGCCTCTCTGAACAGGTCGGCAATCAATTGCGCTGTGGCAGGGGTATGCGGGTCGTGTTTCATCACGCAGGTGTTGCCTGCCATCAACGCAGGGGCCAGGTAGCGGAAGGCCAGCCACACGGGCGCATTCCAGGGCAAGATGCCCAGCAGGGTGCCCAGCGCTTGGTAGGTCACATAGCTTTGGTCTGCATCCGATGCAATGGCCTCGTCGGCCAGGTGGCGTGCTGCATGTTCGGCATAGTATTCGCAGCAGGTGGCGGCTTTTTCAACCTCGGGGCCGCCTTCTTTAACGGGCTTGCCCATTTCAAGGGCCATGCTCTCGGCCAGTCTGTTTTTGTGTTTGCGAAGCTGCGCGGCCACCGCGTGCAGGGTTTTTGCCCGCTCCGCAAAGGTCAGTTGTGCCCAGCCGGGCAGGGCGGCATGTGCAATTGAAATTTGCGCGGTGATTTGCTCGCCTTGCAATGCGGCGTGTTCGGCCAGCGCTTTGCCTGTGTGTGGGTTGGTGGTTTTTAGCAGGGCTATGCTCATGATGCGGCGTCCTCCCGGGATTCGATCACTTTGGCTTGGGCGGTCTTTTTGGTGTTGTGTGCGGTGCTCAGGGTGTGCACTTTTTGGTCGGGTTTGACGCTGAAGTCGCGATTCAGCGTAAAAAACGATTCGCAGCCCGTGGAGGTGATCACAATGGTGTCGGAGATCCCACAGGTTTTGTTGCCATCCACGCCCCACATCCACGGAATGATGTGGAAGGTCATGCCCTCCTCAAGGATGGAAGATTCTCCTTGCTTCAAGCTCATGATGTAGCCTTCATCCCAACTGGGGGGGAAGGCAATGCCGATGGAATATCCCGAGCGGGTGATGAGCCGGGCGCCCACATCGTTGCGCGTGATGATGTTGCGCACCAGGTTGTCTGCATCAGACACCGTCATCCCCGGCTGAAAATACTCGTGCACAGCGTTGAGTGCGTCTTTCATGGTTTCTTGCGCTTTGTACATGGAGTCGCTCAACTCCCCCAGCACCACCGTGCGCATCATGGCGGTGTGGTAGCGCCGATAGCAACCACCCACCTCCAAAAACACATGCTCGCCCGGCATCACTGTGCGGCCTTCCCAGGTGGCGTGACCAATCATGGTCCGTGGTCCACTGGTCACATAAGGCATCACGGCGGGGGGCTCACCACCCGCTTTGAACATGGCCGAAGAAATGGCAGCTCCAATGTCATTTTCTGTGGCGCCGGCCTGGCAAGCCTCGATGCCCGCCTGCATCCCCGCCTCGGTGGCGTGCGCGGCTTTGCGCATCAATTCAATTTCTACCGGAGATTTGCGCAGGCGACCTTGCTCCACAATGCCAAAGCAGTCCAGCAGCTTGCCTTTGGTCAGCCGGGTGTGCACAAAATCTTGCTGGTAGGCCGGGAAAAAATAGCTGTTGCGTTCGTAGCCGATGCGCTTGGTGTCCAATCCGAATTCGCGCAGGCTTTCCAACAGCATTTGAATGGCGTCGCCGGTGTCGGGGTAGGGGCGCGACACTTCCACCCAAGTGCGGGCGAACACATTGGATTCCTCCAGCGCGCGGGTGATCATGAAGGGTTCGCGCTCCAGAGGCACCACCAGGGCTTGAAAAAAGGAGTACCCCGTGGTTTGGTAGTCCGTGAGGTACATGATGTTTTCTGGGTCGGTGATCACCACCGCATCTAGGCGGCGCTGCGCGATGCGTTCTCGCAGGTCGTTGATGCGGCGCTCGTATTCCTCAAAGGGAAAGGTCATGTCATCGCGTTTTCTCATGCGGCCTCCAGTGCGCGGGCAATCGCCTTTTGCAGAATGTCCATGCCTTGCTGCAGGTCTTCATCGGGAATGGTGAGCGGGGGGATCAACTTGATCACTCGACCACCGGTGCCGCAACCAGCGATTAGCAGACCGTCATCAAAGCACTGTTTGACCACCGCTTTGGACACATCGGTGGAGCCCACATTGACGCCCCAAATCATGCCTTTACCGGTCACCTCCAGGATCGGGTGACGTTTGGCCAAAGCGTCGAGTGCGTTTTTGATCCACTCGCCTTTGCGTTTGACCTCATTCATGAGGGTGTCGTCTTCGAAATAACTCAAGGCCTCTCGACCCGCTACAAAGGACAGGTTTTGCCCCCGGAAGGTGCCGGTGTGCTCCCCCGGTGCCCAGTGGCGGTCAATCTCTGGCTTCACCAGGTTCATGGCCATGGGCGTGCCCCAACCGCCGATGCCTTTGGCCAGGCACACAATGTCGGGGTCCAGGCCCATGCCATCAAAGCTGAAGTAATTGCCAGTGCGACCACAGCCTGCTTGAATGTCATCGATGATGAGCAGAGCGCCCACTTCTTTGGCGAGGCTTTGCAGGTCGCGCAGCCACTGGGCGCTGGCCACTTTTACTCCGCCCTCAGCCTGAATGACTTCGACCATGAACGCCGCTGGGGGAGCTACGCCGCTTGAGGTGTCTGTGTACAAGGCGCGCATGCGGTCCAGGCTGGGCTGGCCGCAACCCAAGGTACAGCCACGGCAGGGGGTTTCACAGCCGAAGGCTTGGTGGGTGACGTGTTGCAGCGGCACGCCCGAGGCGCCGCGAAAATAGGCATTCGCGGTGCAGGCCAGGGATCCCAGGGTCATGCCGTGAAATCCATGGGAAAAGGCCACCACCTGTTGACGGCCTGTGGCGCGGCGGGCAATTTTAAGCGCAGCTTCCACTGCGTTGGTGCCCGTGGGGCCCATAAACTGCAGCTTGTGGACCATGTTGCGTGGCTTTAATACCACCCGGTCAAAGGCCTCAATAAATTGGCGCTTGGCCACGGTGGCCATGTCCAGGCTGTGGGTCACACCATTGGATTGAATGTATTCCACCACCGCTTGTTGAATTCGTGCATTGTTATGACCAAAATTCAGCACCCCGGCGCCAGCAAAAAAATCGATGAATTCACGCCCGTCTTCGGTGGTTTGGCGAGCGTTGTAGGCCTTGTCGAACACCACGGGGTAGGTGCGGCTGTAGCCACGTACATCGGATTCTCTTTGTTCAAACACGTGCATGCTCATGGCGATTCTCCTTGCTCGGGTGTGGATGCCGCTGGAGGTAATTCCGGTCAGGGTATTGGGCTTACCTCCAGTGCAATGTTGTTATTTAATTCATTTAATGAATTACCGTACATTAATTTTTGCCGCAGGTAAAACATCGTTCAAATGGTTTAAATGTTTTTAAATATTTGTTACGTCCTTGATTCATACAAAACCTGTGCAAGTTTTATGTCCCATTAAAGCTTCCTTTAATAAACTAAATATTCTGTGTGGTTTTGTTTAATCGCGAGAGGGCAAGCGAGTGGCGGGTCCATGGCCTACAATCAACACCACACACAACCAACGGAAAAAATCATGCAGATGTGGGCACACCGGGGCAGTGGCAAGGGGCCATTGGAAAACACCCTTCATGGGTTTAACACGGCCCGGCAAGCGGGATTTGATGCCACTGAATTTGATGTCATGCTGACTGCCGATGGCGTGCCCATGGTCCATCACGATTGGGTGATGGGGCGTTGCGCGCAGTCCATTGACCCGGCCATGGCCGCCCTGGATTCAGTGACCACCTTTGAGTCGCTTCGCAGGCGTGATTTGTTGCAGTACCGCGTGGGTGGCCAGGCCATACCCAGTCTGCGCGAGGTGTTCGATTTTTGTTTGCAGCACGACCTGCGAGCCAATGTGGAATTAAAGGCCACGGGGCCAGCCAACGCCATGCGCTTGGGGCAGGCGGTATTGGCTTGCATTCACGCGTGCGCCCCCGCGCAGCAAGAGCGTATTCAAAAGAATTGGGTGTTCTCCAGTTTTTACCATGCCAGCCTTTTGCCCTTGAAAGGTTTTGATTTGGCGTTGTTGTACGAGCAGTTGCCAGACGACTGGGTACTGCATGCCGATGCATTGCAGGCCAGTGCCATTCACTTGCATTGGAGCGCGGCCACGGTCCCGGTGGTGCGGCGTATTCACACCTCGGGGCGGCGGGTGAGGGTGTACACGGGGAACGATGTCGACATGTTGCAAAGGTTGCAAGCCCTCGGCGTGCAAGGGGTTTTCACCGATCGAATGGAGTTTTCCAAAGCCCCTTTTTAAGCGAGTGGGCCGTATAATGGTGGGTTACGTCCAACGTTGAACCCCCAGAAGGTGCCGTTCCAATGAAAGCCGCCGAAATCCGCGACAAATTCTTGAATTTCTTTGCCTCCAAAGGCCACACCATTGTGCCTTCCAGCAGCCTGGTGCCCGGCAACGACCCCACCTTGTTGTTCACCAATAGCGGCATGGTGCAGTTCAAAGATGTGTTCACCGGCAAAGACAACCGCCCCTACACCCGCGCCACCTCCAGCCAGCGCTCGGTTCGGGCGGGTGGCAAGCACAACGATCTTGAGAACGTGGGCTACACCGCACGCCACCACACCTTCTTCGAAATGCTGGGCAACTTCAGTTTTGGCGACTACTTCAAAGAAAACGCCATTCAGTACGCCTGGGAGTTGCTCACCACGGTGTACAAGCTGCCTGCCGAACGTTTGTACGTCACGGTTTATCAAGAAGACGACGAGGCTTACAACATCTGGAACAAGCAGGTGGGCGTGCCCGCAGAGCGCATTATTCGAATTGGCGACAACAAAGGCGCACGCTACGCTTCCGACAACTTCTGGCAAATTGCTGACACCGGCCCCTGCGGCCCTTGCACAGAAATTTTTTATGACCACGGCCCCGAAGTGTGGGGTGGTCCACCCGGAAGCCCCGAGGAAGATGGCGACCGTTATATCGAGGTCTGGAACCTGGTGTTCATGCAGTTTGAACGCACCGCCGATGGTGTGTTGCACCCCCTGCCCAAACCCTGTGTTGACACCGGCATGGGGCTGGAACGCATTGCTGCAGTGCTGCAGCATGTGCACAGCAACTACGAAATCGATTTGTTCCAGGCGCTCATTGCAGCGGCCGCACGCGAAGTCAACGCGCAAGGCAATTCGGTTGAACTGACCCACAACAGCCTGAAGGTGATTGCAGACCACATTCGCGCCTGCTCTTTTTTGGTGGTCGATGGCGTCATTCCCGGCAACGAAGGCCGTGGTTATGTGCTTCGCCGCATTGTTCGCCGCGCCATACGCCACGGTTACAAACTGGGTTGTCGCAAGCCATTTTTTAGCGCCATGGTGCCCGACCTTGTGGTGCAAATGGGCGAAGCCTACCCTGAGTTGGCCAAAGCAGCCAGCCAGGTGCAAAACATTTTGCGAGCCGAAGAAGAGCGGTTTTTTGAAACCATCGAAAACGGCATGGCCATTTTGGAAGGTGCGCTTGCAGCCTTGCCCAAGGGCGGCACGCTCGATGGTGAAATCGCATTCAAACTGCACGACACCTATGGCTTCCCGCTCGACCTCACCGCTGATGTATGCCGCGAACGCGACATGGGCGTGGACGAAGCTGCTTTCGACGCAGCCATGGACAAGCAAAAGCAGCAGGCGCGTGCTGCCGGCAAGTTCAAAATGGATGCAGATTTGGCCTACAGCGGTGTATCCACAGAATTCAAGGGTTACGAACAACTGGAGGTGGCCAATGCAAAAATTACTGCCATTTATGTCAACGGCTCCTCGGTGAACAGCATTTCGGCCGGGCAGCGTGGCATCGTGGTGCTGGACCAAACGCCCTTCTATGCAGAAAGCGGTGGGCAGGTGGGTGACCAAGGCCAAATCAGCAGTGGCACGGCTTGTTTGAATTTGTTCCGCGTAGAAGACACGCAAAAAATTCAGGCCAATGTGTTTGGTCACCATGGTGAGTTGGTCACTGGCGAACTCAAGGTGGGCGACAACGTGGGTGCACAGGTTGACCAAATCATGCGCGGGCGCACCGTGCGCAACCACAGCGCCACCCACTTGATGCACAAGGCATTGCGCGAAGTGTTGGGCGATCACGTGAGCCAAAAAGGCTCTTTGGTCGATGCCGACAAAACCCGCTTTGACTTTGCCCACCACAGCCCCATGACGCCAGAACAGATCGCTCAGGTTGAGCGCATTGTGAACGAAGAAATTTTGGCCAATGCGCAAACCGAAGCGCGCATCATGGACATTGAAAGCGCAAAAAATGCCGGTGCCATGATGCTATTTGGCGAGAAGTACGGCGACACGGTGCGCGTGTTGGACATTGGCAGTTCGCGGGAGCTGTGCGGCGGCACGCACGTACAGCGCACGGGTGACATCGGTTTGTTCAAAATCACCAGCGAAAGCGGGGTGGCAGCGGGTATTCGACGCGTGGAAGCCACCACCGGCCTGGGTGCCATGGAATTTGCGCAGCAGGCCCAAGCCCAGGTGGATGCCATTGCTCAAAGTCTGCGTGTGCCCGCCGGTGAAGCCACCGCCAAAATTGGGCAGTTGCTCGACCAGGTCAAGGGCCTTGAAAAAGAGTTGGCCCGCCTTAAAAGCAAGCTGGCGGCTAGCCAGGGCGATGACCTGGCTGGGCAGGCTGTGGACGTGGACGGCGTCAAAGTGCTGGCCGCCAAGCTAGAAGGCGCCGACGTGAAGCAGCTTCGCGAGGCGGCCGACAAACTGCGCGACAAGCTGGGCAATGCCGCCTTGGTGCTGGCGGCTGTGGCCGATGGCAAGGTCAGCCTGATCGCTTCGGTGAGCAAAGACGCCACAAGCAAAGTGAAGGCGGGCGAACTGGTGAATTTTGTGGCCCAGCAAGTGGGTGGCAAAGGCGGTGGCCGACCCGACATGGCACAAGCCGGCGGTACGCAGCCCGAGCACCTGGATGCAGCGCTGGCCAGCGTGGTTGATTGGGTTAAGGCCCGGTAGGCCAGCAGGCACACCATGAGCAAAACCGTTTTCAAATACTGCCCCATGTGCGCCACGCCGCTGCACGAGGTGCAGCACACTGGCCACATGCGCATGGTGTGTGACCAGTGCGGTTTTGTGCAGTGGGGCAACCCGGTGCCCGTGGTGGCAGCGCTGGTGGAATACCAAGGCAAAATTCTGCTGGCGCGCAACGTGGCTTGGCCTGCACATTTTTATGCGCTCATCACCGGTTTTCTGGAGCGCGACGAAACACCCGAAAGCGGTGCCATCCGCGAGCTTAAAGAAGAAACCAACCTCGACGCCGTGCACAGCGAGCTCATCGGCGTGTACCCCTTCCCCATGAAAAACGAAGTGATCATGGCTTACTACGTGAAAGCCGAGGGGCGGGTGGAGTTGTCTGAAGAGCTCGCTGACTATAAATTGGTGGACCCAGCGCAATTGCGCCCTTGGCGAATGGGCACCGGCTTGGCCATGGCCGATTGGCTCTTGGCGCGTCAGCTGCCTGTCAATTGGATTGAATTAAAATAATGGTGCCCAAGCACACCGATAACAATGCAACACCTAAGTAGTAGAAGGAGCACAACACATGAACTTTGATCGTGAAGTGGACGCCAGTGGCCTGAATTGCCCCCTGCCCATCCTGAGGACCAAAAAGGCTCTGGCCGAAATGCAAAGTGGCCAAGTCTTGAAAGTGACCGCAACCGACCCGGGTTCTGTGCGCGACTTCGCCATGTTTGCCAAGCAAACCGGCAACGAGTTGCTGCAGCAGTCCGATGAATCCGGCTCTTTCATTTTTTTCATGAAACGCCGCTGATGCCACAAATCTGGGGGTTGGCATGAGTGTTGTGTTGCCCAAGCCCCCGGTGCCCCACCATTGGCTGTTAGACGCCAATGTGCTGTTTTCAGAATGGTCGCGTGGACTGATGTTTATTCTGGCCCGCACCCACCAAGCCCAACTGCACTGGACCCCCACCATTGAACATGAGTGCTACCGCAACCTGGTGCGCTTGGGCAGGCTACACCCTGAGGACGCCGCGCTGGAACAAGCGCGATTGCCCTTGGAACTGGGTGGGCAGCTTTACACTGACGACGCACAGGCTTACCTCGCCGATGTAAAAGCTGTGGATGAGAAAGACCGCCATGTGGCTGCCAGTGCCTTGGCTTTGCGGCATCGTTTGCAGGCCCCGGTTGCGTTGCTGACCTGGAACATCAAAGATTTTCCCCGCAAACCCTTGCTCAAGCTGGGGTTGGTGCGTTACACCCCCGATGAATTGTTCACTGAGTTGATTCAATGCCCGGTCAAGGCCAGCCACACCTTACAGGCAGCGGCAGGTCACTTGCAGAGCACCTTGTCCCAGCGCCCACGCCTGCACCCAACAGCCTATGAACAAGCAGCCAGGCCTTTGCCAAACACCCGCCAAGACTGGCTGGAATTTTTGGGCCGTAACCGCCAGCACAAAACAGCACGGCTGTTACAGCGAGCCCAGAACGATTCATAACCCGTTCTGGGTAGACATTTTTTGTTAACCCAGTCGTAATATTCCAAAACATTGGTGGGGTATTTTGCATGCTTCGTTTGGTTTATTCATCGGTTCAAACACGCACATTGGAAGCTGCTGCTTTTGAGGAGTTGTGCAGGAAAGCCAGCCTAAAAAACCGCGGCATGCAAGTCAGCGGCATGTTGCTGTGCAATGGCAAAGAATATTTGCAGTGTCTGGAGGGTCCCACCGACAAAGTATCGACCATTTATGCAGCCATTGTTGAAGACCCACGCCACACCGACATTCGGCTGGTATTTCACCAAGCGGTAGACACCCGCTTATTCGAGGGCTGGCACATGGCGGGGTTGTGGAAGCCCGAGCAACTCTTGCAGAGCGGCGTACGCCTGCCTTATTCCATGTTGGATCCTTACTTTCAACGCCCCTGGCATGTGCTGGGCTCGGCGGCCGCCGATTTGTTGTTTGAATGTGCAAGCATCAAGGCCAATCTTGAGCGCGGGGGGCAACAAGATCTGCTCAAGTCGATCGTGCTTACCAATACAACATAGCCCAGCCTTCTGGCCTTGGCCTGCCCCCGTGTTTTCGAGCATTGACCCGCCCGGCCGGCAACTCTACTCTGCCCCTTATCAGTTGTTGTCACTTGGGAGCTAAGCAGCATGAGTCGTATTCTTTCCCGCACAAACCATTTACCCCGTATCCCCTTGGCCTTGTTGGGCGCGCTGTTGTTGCCAACAGGCGCCGCAATCGCTGGGCAGGACAATGTGGTGAAAATTACCCCGCTGGGCGGCCAGGCCGGCGAGTTTTGCCGCTTTGACCGCGCCTTGGTGTTTGAGGACCCCAATGGCACCCGCGTGTTGTACGATGCGGGCCGCACGGTGGCCGGGGCCGATGACCCCCGCCTGGGCAAGGTGGATGTGGTGTTGGTTAGTCACATGCATGGCGACCACTTGGGCGACCGGCACAATGCCGCCCCTGACTCGGGCAGCTGCGACAAACCCGACATTTCTGTGGTGGCTGCACCCATGCCCAGCAGTGTCAGCATCGCGGTTAAAAAAGGCGCAAAAATTGTGACCGGCAGCGAAATGCCATCCTTTTTTGCCAGCAAACTGAGCCAAGCGGGTGGCGACCCGGCCAATTCGGTGCTGGTGCGTTTTGGCGCCATGCAAACGGTTGGCGGGGTGCAAATTACCACCGTGCCGGCAGCACACAGCAATGGTATTGCAGCCGATTTCATGGGGCCACGCCTCTCGGAGCTCATGAAAGAAAGTGGCATCACCGCCTACGCTGGGCCCCCCACAGGCTACGTGCTCACATTCACCAATGGTCTGGCGGTTTACCTGAGTGGTGATACGGGCATTACAGCAGAACAAGATTCCGTGGTTGGCAAATATTACAAACCACAACTGGCAGTGATGAACATTGGCGACACCTTCACCACCGGCCCCAAGGAAGCTGCCCATGTGGTGAACCAGTTGGTCAAACCCCGCGCGGTCATTGCCAGCCATGCCAACGAAGTTGCCACCCAGCAAGGCAGGGTGGTGGCGGGTAGCCGCACAGAGCAGTTTATTAAAGCCGCCACCATGCCAGTGCATGTGCCCTTAAGTGGCAACACCATGGCCTTCAACGCCAAAGGCCAGTGTGTTGCCGGCTGCTAAAAACCTGCTGAGCTTTTAGCCCAGTTTTTTGTACTGGGCTTGCAGCTTTTCCAGGGTGGCGGTGAATTCGCCCAGGCGGGCTTTCTCTTGGTCCACCACCGCAGCCGGTGCGCGGTCAACAAAGCTGGTGTTGCCCAGTTTGGCCTCGCACTTTCCAATCTCTGCTTCCAGCTTGCCAATTTCTTTGTTCAACCGCGCGCGCTCGGCCTCCACGTCAATTTCTACGTGCAGCATCAGCTTCAATTGGCCCACAATTTGTACCGGCGCCATGGAATCGGCGGGCAGGGCATCCACCACCTCCACCTGCGTGAGTTTGCCCAAAGCGGCCAGCACTGGCCCGGTTTTTTGCAGGAAGGCACGTTGAGCCTCATTGCCCTCACAGCTTGCAATCAAGGGCACTTTTTCAGCGGGACCCAGGCCCATTTCGCTGCGCAAAGAGCGCACCGCGTCCACGGCTGCTTTTAATTCGGCCACGTGCGCCTCGGCGGCCTCATCAATGCGGGACGGCACGCTCACTGGGTAGGCTTGCGTCATCAGATGGGCTTTTTCGCCCTCGGCACGGCGACCAGCCACCACACTCACCGTTTGCCACAACTCCTCGGTAATAAAAGGAATGATGGGGTGAGCCAGGCGCAAAATGGTCTCCAGCACCCGCACCAGGGTGCGGCGGGTGGCGCGTTGTTGCGCCGGCGTGCCGTTGGCAATTTGCACCTTGGCAATTTCAAGGTACCAGTCGCAGTACTCGTCCCACACAAACTGGTAAATGTTTTGGGCAATCAGATCAAAGCGGTACGTGTCGAAGCCTTGGGCAATGTCAGCCTCTACCCGTTGCAGTTGGCTGACAATCCAGCGGTCGGCCTGTGAAAAATCAAGGTAGCCTCCTGGGGTACAAGCGTCGGCGTCGTGCTCGCTTAGGCCGCAATCCTGGCCTTCGGTGTTCATCAACACAAAGCGGGTCGCATTCCACAGCTTGTTGCAAAAATTTCGGTACCCCTCGCAACGCTTTTGGTCAAAGTTGATGTTGCGGCCCAAGGTGGCCAGGCTGGCAAAGGTAAATCGCAGGGCATCGGCGCCGTAGGCTGGTATGCCATCCGGAAATTCCTTGCGGGTGCGCTTTTCAATCTTTGGCGCATCCTGTGGTTTGCTCAAGCCGGTGGTGCGTTTTTCAAGCAGCGTGTCCAGGCTACAACCATCGATCAGGTCCACGGGGTCAAGCGTGTTGCCCACCGATTTGCTCATTTTTTTGCCTTCGGCGTCACGCACCAGGCCATGCACGTACACGGTGTTGAAAGGCACCTGGCCTGTGAAGTGGGTGGTCATCATGATCATGCGAGCCACCCAAAAGAAAATGATGTCAAACCCGGTCACCAACACGGAGGAGGGCAAAAAGTGCTTGAGCTCTGGCGTTTGCTCAGGCCAGCCCAAGGTGGAGAAGGGCACCAGCGCAGAGCTAAACCAAGTGTCCAGCACGTCCTCGTCGCGTTTTAGACTGCCCGTGTAGCCCGCCTGTTGGGCCTGTGCTCGGGCCTCCTCTTCCGTGCGGCCCACAAAAATTTGCCCCTGTTCGCCATACCAGGCCGGTATTTGGTGGCCCCACCACAGCTGGCGAGAAATACACCAGTCTTGAATGTTGTTAAGCCATTGGTTGTAGGTGTTCACCCATTGCTCGGGCACAAACTTCACTTGCCCGCTGGCCACTGCGTCGATTGCTTTTTGGGTGATGCTTTTGCCGGTGGTGTCACCATCGGCCACTCTGCTCATGGCCACAAACCATTGGTCGGTCAGCATGGGCTCAATCACAGCCTTGGTGCGGTCGCCTTTGGGCACCATCAAGGTGTGCTTTTTGATGTTGCCAAGCAATCCTTGCGCCTGCAGGTCTTCAACAATCTTGTTGCGGGCCACAAAACGGTCCAGGCCTTGGTAAGCCGCCGGGCCGTTTTCGTTTACTTTTGCATCGAGGGTCAGAATATTGATCATCGGCAAGCCATGGCGTTGCCCCACCGCATAGTCGTTAAAGTCGTGTGCTGGGGTCACCTTCACCACCCCGGTGCCAAACTCTTTGTCGACGTATTCATCGGCAATGATCGGCAATTCCCGGCCGCACAGTGGCAGACGCACTTTTTTGCCAATCAGGTGTTGGTAGCGGTCGTCTTCGGGGTGCACCATTACGGCGGTGTCGCCCAACATGGTTTCTGGCCGGGTGGTGGCCACGGTGAGGTGGGTCAGCCCCTTCGCTGTGTCCGGCTCCACCAAGGGGTAATGAATTTCCCACAGGCTGCCCTCGGTTTCTACGCTTTCTACCTCCAGGTCAGACACGGCGGTGTGCAGCACAGGGTCCCAATTCACGAGGCGTTTGCCGCGGTAAATCAGGCCTTGTTGGTACAGACGAACAAACACCTCGGTCACGGCCTTGGAGCAGGCCTCATCCATGGTGAAATATTCGCGGCTCCAGTCCACGCTGGCGCCCATGCGGCGCATTTGGCCGGCAATGGTGCCGCCTGATTTTTCTTTCCAGGACCACACTTTTTCTACGAATTGTTCCCGCCCCAGGTCGTGGCGCGTGATGTTTTGTGCTGCCAACTGGCGCTCCACCACAATTTGGGTGGCAATGCCAGCGTGGTCGGTGCCGGGCTGCCACAGGGTGTTGTGGCCGCGCATGCGGTGGTAGCGGGTCAGCCCATCCATGATGGTTTGGTTGAATGCGTGGCCCATGTGCAGCGTGCCCGTGACATTGGGCGGTGGCAACTGGATACAAAAGTCGGGCTTGCCCTCCACGGTGCTGGCTTTGGCCAACTGTTGCTGTTCCCAGGCTGGGCCCCAGCGAGATTCAATGGAGGAAGGATCAAAACTTTTGTCAAGCGTCATATTGGTGAAATCGGAGAAAAAATCGTTCAAACAATGGGTTAGCACGCATTATAGCCGCTGGATTGACCCCGAAAAGCCGCCCTTATTCGATGAATGCCCACCGCTTGCGTGTTTCACAATGTTCAAACATCAAAAAAATGTAGCTATGCATCACCACAGGGAGAATCAACGTGCTTTCCACCATTCGCGCAAAGTTTATTGCCAGCATTATGGCGGTGGTTGTTCTGGGGCTCATCATGGGGGCCATGGGTGTTTACAACAGCCAGCAAATCATGAAGGCCAACGCCAAAAACGACTTCACCCATGAAATTATTGAAAACGTGATGCTGGTGAAGGAAAGCCTGCTGAACATTGAAACAGCAGAGCGTGGCTACTTGGTGCGCGGCGATGAGGTGTATCTGCAGCCGTATTTTGATGGCAAGCAAAAGCTGCAAAGCCATCTGGAAACCACGATGAAGTTGACTGCACACAACCCATTTGTGACTGAGCGGCTTCGCATGTTCAATGCACAGTACAACCAGTGGTTGGAAGGTGTGATCGACCCGCTCATCGAAGCACGAAAGCAGCTGAATGAAGGCTTGATTATGCAGTCTGATTTTGAACTTGAAATTCAAAACCGGCCCGGCAAGCCGTTCATGGACAAAATGCGCACCGTGCTGAGCGAAGTTGAGGCGGAGGAATTTCGCCTGCTCAGAGAGCGCAAGGCTGTTGCCGAAGCAACCTATGAACGTTCCATCTGGATTGCCATTGGGTTGACCATTCTGGCTTTGGTGGTGGGTTTGTCGCTGACCTTGTGGATTTCGGCAGTGCTCAAGCGCAAACTCGATGTGGCCAAAAAACACCTTAACGCTCTTGCCGATGGTCGCCTGGATTCCCGCATCGACATTGAAGGTCGCGATGAAGTGGACGAGTTGTTGCAAACCCTGAACAAGGCGATTGGCAACCTTCGCAATTTGATTATGAGCATCACCCAGTCCAGCAACTCCCTGACCGAAAACTCCAACGCAGTGCGCACATCGTCCGACGAAATGAGCCGGGCCGCCGCCGAGCAGGCGGACGCCACTGCGTCCATGGCGGCAGCCGTGGAGCAGCTCACGGTGAGTATCGGTCAAATCACCGAGAACTCAACAGAGGCCTCATCCACAGCCACCGAGGCCAAAGCGTCGGCTGACGAAGGCATGAAGAGCCTGGGCAATGTGGTGCAAAGCATCCGCAGCATTGCAAGTTCTGTGAATGGCAGTGCCAAGTCGGTGCGTTCGGTGGCTGAGCAGTCACAGGAAATTTCCGAAATTGTGTCCACCATCACCGAGATTGCAGAGCGCACCAACCTGCTGGCTCTGAATGCGGCCATTGAAGCCGCCCGGGCTGGGGAGAGCGGTCGTGGTTTTGCGGTGGTGGCCGATGAGGTGCGCAAGTTGGCGGAGCAAACCAAAGGTGCGACTGATCGAATTTCGGGCATGGTGGGTCAAATTCAATCCGTGACCCAAGAGGCCAGCAACAAAATGGATGAGTCGGTGAGCCTGGTGAAAGAGGGCATTTCTCAGGCCGATGCAGTGTCGGGCACCATCACAAAAATTCGTCAAAACGCGGACCGTGTGAACGAGGCCATCCACGCCATTTCGGTGTCCATGAAAGAGCAAAGCAATGTGAGCGTCGAAATTAGCCGCAACGTGGAGCGAGTGGCCCAAATGACAGAAGAGAACACTGCCTCGATTGGCCAGAACAAACAGATTTCTGACCAAATTGCAGATCTGTCCCTGGCGTTGAACCAGTCGGTGCAGGTGTTTAAGGTTTAATTTTTTCTGAGTGTTTCAACGATTAGTTTTTCTAGCTCGGCCATGAGTTGGGGTTTTACCCGCAACAAAGCCATTTCAAGAAGCTCTGGTAACTGAGCTCTCAAAATTTCCAGCCGGGGGTCGCTGTTGCGCTCCCCGGTTGAGTTCTCAATCTCCTGCAAGCCACTTTCAATCACTTCGGTCAACAGCGGTGGCCCGCCATCAAAGTGTTCACTCATGCTTGCCACTCCTTAGGCGTTGGCGCGGTCAAAGGTATTTAGCGGGTAGCCACGCTCTTTGTAAAATTTGTAGCGCTGGCGTGCCAGGGCTTTGTTGTCTTCGTCGGTGCCCACAATTTCTACCAACCGTTCAAAGCGGGCAAAAAATGGCGGCCATTGCTCGTCCAGGTTGATCAGCAGATCGTAGTGGGCAATGTCATCGGCTTTGTCGGTGAGCACAATGGGCGTGTCGGCCACACCGGGGTGGCCGGTTTGCACATGGGGCAAAAAGTCTTCTTCCGAAAAGGTCCACAGCAGCTTGTCAAGGTTGTCGAGCACCTCGGGCCGCGTGCTGTAGCACACCACTTTTAGGCCACTGCCGTACGCCTTGCGAATTAATCTGCAGGTGTACAGCAGGTGGTCGCTCACATTGAGATGAAAATCAATGCGGGTCATGACCGCTTCAGCCTTTGGCCCGGTTCAATACAAATTCGGCCAGCAAGGGCACTGGGCGACCACTGGCGCCTTTGGCTTTGCCCGAATGCCATGCGGTCCCTGCAATGTCCAGGTGCGCCCAATCGTAGGCCTTGGTGTATTTTTGCAAAAAGCATGCGGCCGTCACGCTGCCAGCGGGGGGGCCACCAATGTTGGCCATGTCCGCAAAATTACTTTTCAGTTGCTCGTGGTATTCCTCGTCCAGTGGCATGCGCCACGCGGTGTCCAGCGCTTTTTTGCCAGCCTGCAGCAATTCGTCGGCCAGTTCGTCTTTGTTGCTATACAAGCCGCTATTTACATGGCCCAGCGCGACAATGCAGGCGCCGGTCAGCGTGGCCACATCGACCACGGCGGCGGGTTTAAAGCGTTCCACATAAGTAAGCGCGTCGCACAAAATCAGCCGGCCTTCGGCGTCGGTATTCAAAATCTCGATGGTTTGGCCGCTCATCGACACCACAATGTCACCCGGCTTGCTGGCGTTGCCTGCAGGCATGTTCTCGGCCGAGGGCACCACCACAATCAGGTTGATGGGCAGCTTCAGTTCAGCCACGGCTTTCATGGTGCCCAGCACACTGGCGGCGCCGCACATGTCGTATTTCATTTCGTCCATGTTGGCGCCTGGCTTGAGCGAAATACCACCGGTGTCGAAGGTGATACCTTTGCCCACCAGCACCACGGGCGCATCTTTGGGGTTTTTTGCGCCGTTGTACTTCAGCACAATCAGCTTGGGGGGTTCACTGGAGGCCTTGCCCACCGACAGCAGGCTGAACATGCCCAGGCTTTCCATTTTTTTGTGGTCCAGCACCTCTACACCAAGCTTGTACTGCTTGGCCATGGCCTTGGCGGTTTCGGCCAGGTAGTTGGGGGTGCAAATGTTGCCGGGTAGGTTGCCCAGGTCTTTGGTGAGGTGCATGCCGCAGGCAATCGCCCATCCCGAGTTGGCACCTTTCTCAACCGCGTTTTGGGTAGATTTGGTGCAAGCCAGTTCGAAGCTGGGCAGCACGGCAGGCTCATCGTCTTGTTTGCGGCAAGCCGAAAAACTGTAAAAACTTTCCACCAGCGTGCGGGCGCAGAGGGCGGCCGCTTCTTCATCATTGCTGTCCGCAGGTAGCTCTTGGTTGAGCGAAAAAAATACCTTGCCCGCTTTCAGGGACTTAACCGCCTCGGCGGCGGCGCTGCTGGCTTTGCGCAGGGCTTTTGGGGTCAGTTTTTCTTTGTCATCCAAACCCACCACCACATAGGCGGCTACACCCTTACCCGGGTTAAACAGCACACGGCAGGTGCCCGCGTTGCCCAATGTTTTATCGGTTTTGCAGGCGTTGCTCAGCAGACCATCGGTGTCGATGTCCGCCCGTTTGCCGGCAGCGCTTAGTTCGCCACCTTTGAAGGCAGCCACCACGGCCACGTCGCAACCCTTGGCTGGCACTGGGCCGCCAGCTTGCACTTTGGCCACAGGGCCACTGCCGGCCTTAAAGGCAAACATGGGTGGCGGGGTGGGGGTGCTGGTTTTGGCGGGTTTTGCGGCGGTGGTTTTGCGGGGTTTGGAGGTGCTCACGTTGGCGGTCATGGTGTTTCTCTATAAAAATGCATGAGACAATCTATCATTATTAACAAGCCGCCGCGGGGAGTCAAAGCGCCCCGCGCTTGTTCCGCATGTTGTTTCGTTCTTCCTTCAAAAAGGATTTTGCCCAAACCGCGGGTGCCACCTTTGTGGCGCTGTTCACCATCATTGTAACCACCGTGTTGGTGCGCACTTTGGGGCAGGCTGCGGGTGGCAAGGTGGACAACGCTGAAGTGTTCACTCTCATCTTGTTGGGCGGGCTGCAGTATCTGCCCGCGGCTTTGGTGATCACCGTGTTTATTTCTGTCATGGGCGTGGTGTCGCGGGCCTTCAAAGAGCAAGAAATGACCGCGTGGTTTGCATCTGGCCTGTCTTTGTTGGCCTTGGTGCGCCCGGTGTTGCGTTTTGCCGTGCCGCTCACGGTGTTGGCCTTGGTCTGCTCCGTGTGGCTAACCCCCTGGGCCAAGGCCGAATTAAGCGCGGCCAAAGACCGCTTTGCCAAGCGAAGCGATGTGAGCAAGGTCAGCGCGGGGCAGTTCCGTGAGTCGGGCGAGGGCAACCGCGTGTTTTTTGTGGAGCGGCAGTCCGAAGCCACCAAGCAGGTTGAAAACGTGTTTGTGGTGGATAGCCGGGAGGGTTCGCGCACCATTGTGTCGGCTGCGCGCGGCAGTGTGGAAGTCAACGCCGATGGGCAACCTTACCTGGTGCTGAGCGAGGGGCGGCGCGCCATGCTCGATGGCACAGGCGAGCGTTTTACCACCACCGAATTTGACACCTATGGCCTGGCCATCGACAGCACCTTGGGTTCGGCCCCCAGCTTTCAATTGCAGCACCGCCGAATCGATTTGTTGTTGGCCGATTTTTCCCCCGAGGCCCAAGGGGAGGTGTTGGGTCGCGTCAGCTTGCCTCTGTCTGCCTTGGTGCTTGGTTTGCTGGCCATTCCACTGGCTTTTGTAAACCCGCGGGGTGGTAATTCACTCAACCAGTTGTTTGCATTGTTGATCTACCTCACCTATAGCAATATTGTGTCCATCACACAAAGCATGGTGGCCCAGCAGAGCCTCAATTTTTGGGTGGCTTTGGTGCTGCCCCACGCGGCTGTGCTGGTGTTGTTTTATGTGCTGGTGTTGCAGCGCAATCGCCCAGCAGGCGCAGGCCTTTTGTTTTTTAAACGTCGCCGTCGGGGGCTGGATTTGGCCGATGTCGTGGCCAGCCAGGAAATCAAATCATGAGAGTCTCCAAGGTCACCAAACCTTTCACCGTGCCCCATGCGCTCATGGTGTACTTTCGCCGAGAGCTTTACAAAGCCATCAGCTTTGTGATGATCGCCTTCGTGGGGCTGTTTGCGTTTTTTGACCTCATCGCTGAGGTGGATCGCTTAAGCCTGCCGGGCACCAGTTGGTTGTATTACTTCGGCGCGGTGTTGCTCGGTCTGCCTGCCCGCGTGTACGAAATCGCGCCAATCGCTGCGCTGATTGGCTCTATTTACGCCTTGGTTCAATTGGCGGCCAGCAGCGAGCTAACGGCCATGCGCGCAGCAGGATTAAGCACCACCAGCATGCTTAAAATGTTGGTGCGCATTGCCATGGGGGTGGTGGTCATCACCGTGCTGTTCGGTGAGGGAATTGCTCCCCTGGCCGAGCGTGCGGCTGTGCCCATGCGGGCCAAGGCCCTGGGCTACGAGGTGGACCGAGACTTTCGCAGTGGGTATTGGATGCGAGACACCTACAACAACCCCGCCACAGGGCCTCGCGTGCGTTTTGTCAATTTCAACAGTTTTGACAAAGACGGCGAATTGTTGCTGCTTGAGTACTATGAACTGGACGCCGATTTCAGAATTCGCGAATGGGTGCGCGCGCAAACCGCCACCTACAACCCTGAAGCGGGCAACTGGACACTCAATGGGGTTTTGCGCCAGCGTTATTTCGACGAAGCGGTCAGCAACCCAAACGCAGCAAAAGCGGGTCTGACCATACAAGCTTCTCCCTTTGAGGCTGTGGACAAACTGGCTTGGGAATCGAATTTGTCACCAGAGCTGCTCACCGGTCTGTTTGTGCGGCCCGATCGCATGAGCGCCTGGCAGCTTTACAACTATTCGCAATTTCTGGCGAGCAACCTCCAAAACACCGACAACATCGACCTGGCTTTTGCAAAAAAGCTGATGTACCCATTTGCCATTCTGATCATGATGATGATCTCGCTGCCCTTTGCCTACCTGCATTTCCGCTCGGGCTCGGTCAGCGTCAAGGTGTTTGCAGGCGTCATGATTGGTGTGGGCTTTCATCTGGTGAACAATTTGTTTTCTCACCTCAGCATGGTCGCCAGCTTCCCGCCTTTTGTAAGCGCAGCCCTGCCCAGCATCACCGGTTTTGTGGTGGGTATGCTGGCCTTGTGGTGGGTGGCGCAGCCTGCGCCTTGGCGCAGTTTGAACAGTTTGGTCAAACGCCCTTTAAAACAAGGGCAGTGAAGGAGTACAGGCAAGATGCAAAAAGCCATTGTTTTGTTTGGGCATGGGGCTCGCGACCCGCAATGGGCCGACCCCATGAAAAAGTTGCAGGCCATGTTGATGGACCAGTTGCCCCATGTGAATGTAGAACTCGCGTTTCTTGAATTGATGGCCCCCAGCTTGCCTGATACAGTGGATTGTATGGTCCAGGGTGGTGTGAAGCACATTCAGGTGGTGCCCATTTTTTTTGGAAAAGGCGGACATCTTAAAAACGACTTTCCGGTGTTGATGGCGCAAATGAAAGAAAAGCATCCGCAGGTGCACCTCGAGGCCACCTCGGCCGTTGGTCAGTGGGATGCCGTGTGGCAGGCCATTGCACGACAAATTGTTCAGCAGTCTCAATAAATGTCTCAACAAATCTTTCGGAGATTCTTCATGAAAAAATGGTTGCTGTTGTGTGCCCTGTGTTTGTCTGCTCCTGTGTATGCCCAATCCACCCAGGCAGCCTGTGAGGCCAAGGCCGTTAGCAAAGAGGGCAAGCCGCTCAGTGGCGCTGCCAAAAACTCTTTCATGAAAAAATGCTTGACCGAGAACAAAGCCAGTTGCGAAGAGCGAGCCATTGGCAAAGACGGCAAGAAGCTGGCTGGTGCAGCCAAAAATTCGTTCATGAAAAAGTGTGAGGCAGAGGCGGGTTAAGCGTCGTGGGCCGGCGCAATGTTTTGCCCGGCCTTGGCCTCAGTGTTTTGAAAACACCGTGGCCTGCTGTTTGAGTTGAGTCAAATCGCGCACCAACAGGTGCGCCTGCAGATCGTTGTGCCAGCTTACCTGCCCACTCGTTAATACCTCGACCCAAGTGGGCAAATCCATACCCAAGTTTTGTCCGCTGTGGCCGTACATGCTCGTCCATTGTTCACTTTGCGGATTCAAACCTTTGACATGACTAAGCTGCCCCTTCGGGCCAAATTGGGCAGAAAATGCCAACCCTCCCCAACTCAATTTTCCTTGGCCGCGTGGCTGAATAAAGCGCCCCTCTGTGGCCACTTGGCCGTTGTACTCCAGCCCACACGGAAAACGCACCTGGCCCATTTGGTATTGCCGGTGTAACACCAGCCATTTGGCTTGCAGACCTTCGGTGTCTAAGTAGGTTTCTTGGAAACCTCGCTCTCGATCAAAGTGCTTGGGGCGTACCAGCAAAAAATCGTGCCCGCCGTCGCCAGCGTTGATCACCAAGTCCAAATGTTTGGGCTGCCCCGCTGTGCTGTAGCCCATGCCCACAAAATATTTTGGCAGGGAGGGGTTGTCATAAATTTCCTGCCGGCTTTTGGTCAATTGCGATAGCTCAATCGCTTGACCTGCAAAAAACAGCCAGTCTCGGTGGTGCTTGCTTTGTGCTTGCTCGCCTAGAATGTGTTGTCTCACAAAACCATGAGGCGTCAGCATTCGGCTTTGGTCAAGGGCAACACCCCAAATGGCATTGTACTGCCCGTCAAAATCGACAGGCGGGCGCATCAGCGAATGAGGCCTCACGACACGGAATGACCCTGTCCAGGCAGTTTCAAGTCCCTCGCTGGATTGAGCCACTTGCCAAAGCGTGCCCAATACCCTACCGGTGGCTGTTGTATAGCCGTTGAATGAGCCTTGACCGCAGGGCACTTGATGAACAAAGCCCTCAAACCCGGGGGTGGGCCATTCCATGGGCTTGCCCCACACATGTGGGCGAAACGCGTAATTGCTGTGCATGCGCGTGCCTGCCAGGTCGGCCATAGACACCAGCAGCTCTATGGGCAGAGTAGAGTTTTCGTCAACCAGTGTTAGCTGTTTTTCTGCTTCGTCTGGGTTGTTGGGTTGCAGGTGCCCAAATGCCTTCAGTTCGCCCGCAACAACGCGGCCTTTCCAGCGAAAACTGACCGGGCCAGACACGGCCAATTCGCAATCTTGCTCCAAGCGATGTTCTGTACTGTTCCAGCCCAGGGTATTGGACAGGTGCACAATGCCATGTGGGGGCACAGCCAGTTTGCCCGTGGCGTGTAGGCCGCGCTTGGAGGCGACGGCCCCCCAAATGTTTTTAAGTTTAGGCGCGTCCGCGTCGCTTGCCTTCTGGTATTGCATGCGCATGCATGTTCTGCCGCGCGGGTCGGGAATATAAACCGCGCACTCGCTGGCTTGGTGGTTTTTAATTGCATGCTCAATTCGCAGGTCAGCGATGGCCGATTGATCAAGAAGAAGTCCTTCTTTCATTGCAAGAGCGGCGCTGTCCAGCCCATTGGCTTTGAGCAACTCATGACCATTGAATAAGCCTCGAAGAGACCACTGGTTTTGTTCAAGGCGTGTACCCGGCAGCAGGCTGCTGCATAATGTTCGACCCAGATCAAGAAGCCCGCTTAGCCCCTCACTTTGATTGCCAGCCACCATATTGACCAATGTGCCAGTGAACTGAAAATTGCTTTGTGCTTTGGCATGACCGCAAAATAAGCTGCCATCCATCCAAAGCATGTCCAGTCGGGCCTCCGAATTGGGCTCGTTGGGAAACAAGGTGCCAAAGGCAGACGCCGTGATGAAGTGCTGATGCTTACCTGCGTCAACGGTTATCAGTGATTTGCCCGGCTCCACTTTGAGTTGTAGCTCTGGCAGCTTAAACTCCACGCGGTTTGCGCGAATCTGGATAACTGTGCGCAGCAAGGGGGGTAAACCTTCTTCGCCAAGCCTTGTTGTGAGTACCAGCAAATCCCTATGCAAACGCTGTGTGGGCATGGGGTCTTTTTCTGCACCCAACGATACAGCGGAGCCAGGTAGCAGGCTTTGCAAGACCAAGCCATGGGCTTCAAGAATTTTGAAGAAGTGAATGCTCACTGCCTGCTTGCTGTCACCTGGCATGGGGTCATCGGTGGGTGGATAGTCGCCCACCGCTGAGAAAATATTCACCCAGTCTTCTTTGCTGAATTTGAATTGTTCCAGCCGCTCTATGGCATGGGTCAGCCCCTCAGGGCCAGATCTTTCCAGCACCCGGATCATGGCCGCAAGCACATGTGGGCAACGTGGCTCAAGGCCGTGAATGCTGCGTTTGCTCAAGGCGCGGTCGAGCCAAAATTGCAGGGTGTGGTTTTCGTCACCAGCCAGCCAGCCCAACATATGAATGGCTTGGGTGGTGTAAGGTTCGTTGCCCATGTTTGCCACTTGGCGCAGGTATTCGCCAAACACCTGTGACAGTTCTTGGTCTGGTATGTCGTGCAAGCCGCGCCAGCCTTGCAATGCTTTAAAAAATTGGGCGGGCTCGACGAGATTTGCTCCCAGTGCGGCACTGACTATGGGAGGAAGCTGTTTTTCAAACAACGAACCTGTGTTGAGCAAGGCCTTTAATGCAGCTCGGCAGTTCAAGCCGATTTGACAGGCGTTGGTCAGTTTGGTCAAGGTGAGGGCTTGCATGTCGGGTTGCTGTAGTGCCTCGTGCAGTTGCTCAAGCGTTGCAAACTGGCTCCAAGCCAAAAGCTCCGATTTGAGCGTATTGTGCTCTGGATGTGCCGCTGCGGCCAGCACGGGTTGCCAGAGGCTTGCTTTTTGGTCATTGCTGAGCTGGCTGCCTTCGTAGGTGTTTGACAGAACGCGCAGTGCAATGTCGTTCATCACTTCAGCCGTTGCTTCAGCGCCAAATTGCTGGGCAATCTTGGGTTGCAGCAGGGTGGCCGAAGGGTTGTTGCTTAGGCGGTAACTCAGGCGCTTCAAACCGTTTTCAATGCTGGGGTTGAACCACAAAAATTGATGTTGCTTAAGCCAATTCACTAGCAAGGGGTGGTAGCGCCCAATCACAACGGCCTTGCGATCTACAGTGTTAAACGCGATGCCTTGCGACGATTGAATGGTGTCGTAGCTGAGTTGCCTGCTGTTGCAGATGTTGAGGTCAATGGTGCTTGCACCCTGTTGTGGGTAGCCAATGCTCAACATCAGCCTTGTCCATGCCCCTTGTTTTTGCCAGCTTGTTTTGCTGAACCACTGCGTGGCCGCACCAGGCCGCGCTGCGCTGCTGCTGGTATTACTTTTGGACTCCAAAAAAGCCTGCAGTTTTGCAAGCAGCTCTTTGGAAGGTGTGCGGCCTGGAAGCGGGATCTGCAGGTCAATGTCAGCCGGGGTTTGATTGCTTTTCCATTGCCAAACTGCGGAGCCTTTCAACATGGCGTCGGTGACCTTCAGGTCTTTAAGCAGTTGCGCAATAGATACCTTCGCCCACTTGTCGGCATGTCGCGAGAAAACCCTCACTGGGCGATTTAAAAAATCGGCAAATGTTTTGTAAGAGGTTTCAGACCGATAAGCGGGCTCAGAGGTTTCAGCAGACCAGCCTGAGGGGGGGCTGATTGCGGAGGAGGCGGGCATGGTGAAAACGAAGGGCTCTGTTGAAAAGAGCACCTAAGTGGTCAAATGAATGCTGAAAGTTCAGGCTGCGCGCGCGTGTGAACTGTCGCTTAAAGGGCTTGTGCTTGTGTCGCGTAGAAGCGTGGCACACGCTTTGCGCAAGGCTTCGCCAATTAAAATAAGGCAAGGACCGTCGGTGAGCTGATCTGCCGAAAAGCCGGGCAGCTCGGCCAAAGTCAGTGGTGTGAATTTTTCTGCGGGCAGCGACACACTCTCGCACAGCACCACGGGGGTGGCCGGGTTGCGACCTTTTTCAAGCAGGGCGGCAGCCCAAGGGCCAGCTTGACGCAGGCCCATGTACACGGCGACAGTGTCATTTTCTGTGCCAGTGAACAATTCGGTGCTGGGCACCTCGTTGGCCCCCACCGATGGCGTGGTTAGCGTGAGGCTACGCGCTACACCGCGTCAAGTGAGTGAGGCTTGCACGCTGCTGGCCGCAGCCAGCGCGGCTGGTACACCGGGAACCACTTCAACGCTGTGCCCGGCGGCTTTGAGTGCCGTAATTTCTTCGTCGGCTCGGCCAAACACCATGGGGTCGCCGCCCTTTAGGCGCACAACCAATTCGAATTTGTCAGCCGCTTCAACAAGCTGCTTGTTGATGAAGTGCTGGGCTGTGGATTTTTTGCCGCAACGTTTACCAACGGCGACAAGTTTTGCATCGCGGTGCGCTTCAGAAAGAAGAGAGGGACTGACCAGCGCGTCGTAAAACACGCAGTCTGCCTGCATCAACAGTTTCAGGCCGCGAACGGTGATCAAATCCTCCGCTCCGGGTCCTGCTCCAATCAATACAACGCGTCCCATCTCAAAAGTCCCTATTTAAGAACCAAGCAACCAACAACCGGGTGAAGGGTCGTTGCTTAGTTCTTTGCAACGATCATGCCAGCCGCCACCGTTTGGTTGGTGGCACTGTCAATGAGGATAAAACTGCCTGTTGCACGACATTGTGCGTATAAATCGGCCACCAAGGGCTGAGCAAGCACCAATTCGATCTGGGCGATGTCATTCATCTGCACCGTTTTGGTGCTTTCACCATGCATCAGGGTATGAATATCGAGCACCTGATTCACTGATTTGATTTTGGCCTGGGTTTGCCGCGTGGTTTGCTTGATCCAGTATTTGCGGGCCGGGTTCAGAGGCTCGTTGTCTAGCCAGCAAATGTCGGCGGTGAGCGCTTTGACAGGTGTGTGGCTGGCGGTGTCGGTGGCGCTTACAATTTGATCGCCTCGGGACACATCCACATCGCGGTCCAGCACCAAGGTGATGCATTGCCCCAAATGCGCTTCGGGCAGGTCTTCGTTGAGGAACACAATGCGCTGCACCACGGCCTCTTGGCCTGATGGATGCACCACCACGGTGTCGCCCACTTTGATGCTGCCGCCCTCTACGCGGCCCATGTAGCCACGGAAGTCTTCTGCCTTGTGGCCGTCGTGACGGGCCACCAACTGCACAGGGAATCGAAACCCTACCTTGTGAGCCGCTTCAGCACGGTCGGCGCGGCTGGGAATGTTCTCCAGAATGGGCAACAAAGGCTGACCGGTGTACCAGGGAGTTTTGGGGCTGGCGGTGACCACGTTGTCGCCAGTGAGTGCCGAAATCGGCAACACGCGAGCCTCGGGCACACCCACGGTGTTGGCCAGCGCCAGCACCGCCTGTTCAGTGGCGCGGAACTTTGCTTCATCAAAGTCCACGAGGTCCATTTTGTTGACCGCAAACAAAATGGCGGGAATACCGAGTTTGCCTGCAATGGCGCTGTGGCGCTTGGTTTGGGCCAGCAGGGTCGCTTTCAGGCCGTTGGCGCTGTCCTCAAAGCTGACGCGAGTAATGTCCACCAACACAATGGCCACGTCTGCTGTGGAAGCACCGGTCACCATGTTGCGGGTGTACTGCTCGTGTCCCGGTGTGTCTGCCACAATAAACTTGCGCGACGGGGTGGCAAAGTAGCGGTAGGCCACGTCGATGGTGATGCCTTGCTCGCGCTCGGCCTCCAGTCCGTCGGTCAGCAGTGAGAAGTCGATGGCGTCGCCGGCCACGCGCTTGTGCTTGGCCTTCGAAATGGCGGCCAGTTGGTCAGCAAAAATACCTTTGCTGTCAAAAAGCAGGCGGCCGATGAGGGTGGATTTACCGTCGTCCACACTGCCTGCGGTGATGAAGCGCAGCACGCCGTGGTCCTGGGTGCTCAGTTTAAGGGCTTCGTTGATTGCGTTCATGGTCTTCATCTCAATAATGGTTCACTGGCCCGTGGATTAGAAATAACCTTCCTTCTTGCGGCGCTCCATCGAGGCCTCGGAAGTTTGGTCGTCCATGCGGGTTGCGCCGCGTTCGGTGATGTCGGTCACGGCGGTTTCAGCAATAATTTCTGCGGGTGTGGCTGCTGTGCTGGCTACAGGGCAGGTGCAGGTGATGTCACCCACCGTGCGGAATCGCACTGTGCGGGTGGTGACGGTTTCGCCTGCTTTGGGTTGAGTCATCTCGGTGATGGGCACCAGCAGCCCGTTGCGCTCAATCACTTCACGCTCGTGGGCGTAATAAATATTGGGCAGATCCAGCTTTTCGCGTTCGATGTATTGCCACACGTCTAGTTCGGTCCAGTTGGAGATGGGAAACACGCGCATGTGTTCGCCCGGGTGCACGCGGGTGTTGTAGAGGTCCCATAGCTCAGGACGCTGGCTCTTGGGGTCCCATTGACCAAAGCTGTCGCGGAAGCTGAAGATACGCTCTTTGGCGCGGGCCTTTTCTTCGTCACGACGTGCGCCGCCCATGAGGGCATCAAAGCCAAACTCCTCTTGGGTTTCAAGCAAAGTAACGCTTTGGAATGCATTGCGCGAGGCCTCGGGGTGGGGCAGGCGAATGGTGCCGCGCTTGATGGAGTCTTCCAGCGAGCGAACAATCAGTTCTTCACCCAGTTGCTTGGCTTTCCAGTCGCGAAATTCAATCACTTCCGGAAAGTTGTGTTCGGTGTCGATGTGCACCAAAGGGAAGGGGAACTTGCCAGGGCGAAACGCTTTTTCGGCAATGCGAAGCATCACGATGGAGTCTTTGCCGCCAGAGAACAGCAGCGCGGGGCGCGCGCATTCAGCGGCCACTTCGCGCATGATGTAAATGGCTTCTGCTTCCAGCCAATCCAGGTGAGACATCGTGTGTACTTGGGTGCTCATGTTAACTCTCAGTGTTGTCGTCGTATTCGGTGTGGCGACAGGGTTTATCGCTTCAAATTGGCGTTGTGCAGGCCACATTCCTTGCTGGTGGGATCTTCCCACCACCAGCGGCCCGAGCGGATGTCTTCGCCAATGGTGATGGCGCGTGTGCAGGGCTCGCAACCAATGGAGGGAAATCCCTCGAAATGCAGCTTGTTCACTGGCACATCAAACTGGCGCACATAGGTCCACACATCGGCCTCGCTCCAGTCAGCCAATGGGTTGAATTTTTCAATGCCGCGATCAGCGTCGAATTCTCTCACAGGCAAGGCAGCGCGTGTGGCGGCCTGAGCCTGGCGCTGGCCAGTGATCCAGGCTTGTGCGCCCTGCAGGGCACGTGCCAAGGGCTCAACCTTGCGAATGCCGCAGCATTCTTTGCGTAGCGCAGTGCTTTCGTAAAACGCGTCGCGCCCTTTGGTGCTCACGTACTGCTCCACCGCTTCAGCCTTGGGTTCAAACCACTGTACTGTGCGGCCATACTTGGCTTGCAGTGCAGGGGCCACGTCCAGAGTCTGCTGATGCAGGCGACCGGTGTTCAGGCTGAATACGCGAATGTTAAGGTTTAATCTTGCCACCACATCAAACAGCACGTTGTCTTCTGCGGCCAGGCTGCTGGCCAGCGCGATGTGTTCGAATTCCTTCGCCGCGTCTGTCAGCAGGGTTTCAAGGGCCTGCACTTTTGCAGCAATGTCAGTGTCAGGCTGGTGGGGGCCACGAAACACGGCAATCGCCTGCTCTTGAGAGCCCTGTGTATTGTTTACTGCTGCTTCTACACTGTGGAACCTGGAGGCTGATGCGCTGTTGCTCATGATCAGGCCTCCGCCGTAGCGCGCCGATTGAACACGGGCAGCGAACCATCGGCGCTTGTTTGATAGGGAATCGTGAAATCAGCAAAGGCATTCAAAGCGTCTTCCAGCGATTTGCCTTCTTTGATATCAAATTGCGTAAAACCGCATCGGGCCAGATAAAAAAACTGGTCGCGCCAAATGTCGCCGAAGGCACGAATGTCGCCCTGAAAGCCATAACGCGCGCGCAGCAGGTATGCACCTGAATAACCCTGACCAAATTTGAACACCGGGAAGTTGAATGCGATCAGCTTGAGCACATTGACATCGCCCTGCAATAGTTCGGGGTTGTCCTCAGGGTTGAGGTAAACCCCCAATTCGCCGGCCTGCGCGCGTGCCGTTAGCGCCGCCTTGTTGGCCTCCCAAGCCGACAAATGAACCAGCACTTTGCCCTCTTGGGGAATGGCCACGGGGGCGTCTGCGGTGCCTGGTTCAATCACGGTGAATTGATTGTCCACAATTTGGGCTTGGCCATTCATGGGCTTATGAATGATTTTTTTCATTACGCAGCCTCCTTGTTGGCATATACATGGTCTTTGAAGGGTTCAGCGCCGATGCGGTCCAAGGTGTCGATGAACAGCTCATCTTCATGGCGCTCGCGCACATACACTTCAAGCAGTTTGACCACCACGCCGGGCACGTCTTCGGCATAGAACGATTTGCCAATCACCTTGCCGATGGAGGCGTTGTTGCCTTGGCGACCACCCAGGGTGACTTGGTACCACTCTTCGCCATTTTTATCCACGCCCAAAATGCCGATGTTGCCAATGTGGTGGTGGCCACACGAATTGATACAGCCCGAGATGTTGAGGCTGAGGTCGCCCAAGTCGAATTGGTAATCCAGGTCGTCCACTGCCTCTTGAATACCCAAGGCGATGGGGATGGATTTGGCGTTGGCCAGGGAGCAAAAATCGCCGCCGGGGCAGGCAATCATGTCGCTCACCAAACCGATGTTGGGCATGGCGAGTTTGTTTTCTTTGAGGGTGCTCCACAGTTCAAACAGGTCTTGCTCTGCCACATCGGACAGCACAAAGTTTTGCTCGTGGGTCACACGAAGTTCACCGAACGAATATTGCTCGGCCAGGTCGGCCACAAGCCGCATTTCTGCAGACGTGGCGTCGCCCGGTGCAATGCCTGGGCGCTTAAGCGAGATACTTACGGCCACGTAACCGGGCTGGCGGTGCGCGCGGGCGTTGCGTGTCAGCCAGCGATCAAAGCCCACATGCTTTTGGCGAAGGCCACGATTTTGCTCGGCAACATTGGCCAGCTGCGCATCGCTGAACTGCTCATAAGCAGGTGCAGTAAAGTATGCGGCCACGCGGTCGAATTCTTTTTGAGGGATCACAGACACACCGCCCTTGATGTGCTGCCATTCTTCTTCGACCTGCTTTGCAAATTCCTCGGGGCCGATGGCACGCACCAAAATTTTAATGCGGGCCTTGTACATGTTGTCGCGTCGACCATAGCGGTTGTACACGCGCATGACCGCCTCGATGTAGGTGAGCAATTCCTGCCAAGGCAGGTCATTCTTGATGACTGAGCCGATCACCGGGGTGCGGCCCAAGCCACCGCCAGCCAGCACTTGGGCTACCACCTCGCCAGCTGCATTGCGGCTCAAATTGATACCGATGTCATGAACTTGCACAGCAGCACGGTCTTCCAATGCACCATTGACAGCAATTTTAAATTTGCGTGGCAAATGGGCAAATTCTGGGTGGAAGGTACTCCACTGGCGGATGAGCTCGCAGAAAGGCCGTGGGTCAACCAACTCGTCTTTGGCGATGCCAGCAAAAGGATCGCTGGTGGTGTTGCGAATGCAGTTGCCGCTGGTTTGAATGGCGTGCATTTCAACATCAGCCAACTCAGCAAGAATGTCGGGCACGGTTTCTAGCGCAGGCCAGTTGTATTGTATGTTTTGGCGTGTGGTGAAGTGGCCATAGCCGCGATCGTATTTGTCGGCGATGTCAGCCAGTTTTCGCAATTGGTGCGCGCCCAGCAAACCGTAGGGCACCGCCACGCGCAACATGGGCGCATGGCGCTGGATGTACAGGCCATTTTGCAGGCGCAGCGGGCGAAACTCCTCGTCGCTCAGTTCGCCCTTCAGGAAACGCTCGGTCTGGTTGCGAAACTGGGCCACGCGTTCGCGCACGAGGGCATGGTCGTAGTCGTCGTATTTGTACATTTACATCACCAATTTTGCGGCCACGGCGGTGAGGGTCGTGGCCAATACCCCGCGCAAAAACCGTTCTGGCACTGCGCGACTCAAATAACTGCCCACTGTGATGCCGGGAATGGACCCGATCAACAGTGCGCCCAACAAGCCAAAATCCACGGTGCCCAGGCTGAAATGACCAAAAGCAGCCACCGTTGTAAGGGGCACAGCATACGCGATGTCTGTGCCAGCAATTTCGGATGCTTTCAAATGTGGGTACAACATGAACAGCGCCATCACACCCACCGCGCCTGCACCAATTGAAGACACGGTCACCAGCATGCCAATCACGGCAAATGCCACCACCGTGGCCACGCTGCGCGTTTTGTCTTGCAACTGGGCTTTGGGGTGATTTTGCAGCCATGTCACCACCTTGGTTTTGAAAATAAGGGCGATGACGGTGAGCATCACGCAAAAAGCGATGGACCAACGAATGAATTGGTCAATGGGGCTGCCCTTGCCCGCGTTTTGAATGTCGAGCCCGTGCAAAATCCCGATGGTGACCACCGAGGCGGGCACGCTACCCAAGCAGGCCAGACCCACAATTTTCCAATTAACCGTGTTGCGCAATCGGTGCACAAGCGTGCCTGCACCCTTGGTAATGGCGGCAAATGCCAAATCGGTGCCCACGGCCGTGGTGGCGGGCACGCCAAACAACACGGTGAGCAGAGGGGTCATCAGGGAACCGCCGCCCACGCCGGTGAGGCCGACCAGCAGGCCGACCGCCAAGCCGGATACAACATAGACGACGTCGATTTCAAAAGGCACGTTGCTGCTCGTCAAATGGTTTGGGGGACTTGAAGTGTAGACCGTCTCGCTTATAATTCAAACGATAGTTTTCCCATTTATTTATGCCTCAGCGCTATAAAGGCATTTTCTGAGCAGGTGCTCCATGAACCTCCACCAGCTGCGTTTCGTCCGCGAGGCCGTGCGGCACAACTTCAGCCTGACCGACGCCGCAAAAGCGCTATTTACCTCGCAGCCGGGGGTGTCCAAAGCCATCATTGAATTTGAAGAGGAACTGGGCTTCCAAATATTTAAACGCCATGGCAAGCGCATCAAAGGTTTGACGGCGCCAGGGGAGCTGGTGGTCCAGGCCTGTGAGCGTGTTTTGGCCGAGCTTGAAAACATCAAGCGTGTGGGCGAAGAATTTGCAGCCCGCGAAAGTGGTCAATTGACCGTGGCTGTGACCCACACCCAAGCTCGCTACGTGCTGCCACAGGCCGTGGCTGCATTTCGTAAAAAATTTCCAAAGGTCAAGCTTATTCTATTGCAGGGCACGCCCGAGCAATTGGCTCAGTGGGTGCGCAAAGATCAAGCCGATCTCGCCGTGGCCACTGAGGCCCTGGCCGATGAGCCCGATTTGGTGACCTTTCCCTGTTACGACTGGGGCCATGTTGCGGTGGCCCCCAGCGATTCGCCTTGGTTAAAACCATTTGTGGGCAAAGAGGCGCGGCAAATGGCCTTGGCGGACTTTGATCAAATGCCCATCATCACCTACGAAACCCATTTCGCAGGTCGAAAAAAAATTGATGCAGCGTTTGCAAAGTCTTCGGTCAACATCGATTTGGTACTCGAGGCCATTGATGCCGATGTGATCAAAACCTATGTTGGTTTGGGGCTGGGGGTGGGCATTATTGCAGAGGTGGCCTTTGATGCCACCAAAGACCAAGGCCTGGTGGCTGTGCCAGTGGACCACCTGTTTGGGCGCAACACCACGCGCATTGCCCTAAGGCAGGGGGTGTTCATGCGAACCCTGATGTATGAGTTCATCGCTGTGTTTGCGCCAATGCTCACGCCCAAGCTGATTGATCGGGTGCTGGGGGGCGGGCAGGCGTACGACATTTGATTGAGCAGCGTTTTGGCTGATCGCGCAGCGTTTTGTGCCGGGATGGCACAAGTCGCTGGGCCTGGGATTGGCCCTTTGGAGTGTTGTGCGCCGCGCTTCTAGGCTGGGGCGGCCCAAGCCACTGGGCCTGGGATCAGCCCGTGGTCCCCTTCTTGTCCCTTCC
>NZ_CAXQZX010000007.1:0-3962 GCF_964228395.1 Limnobacter sp. | reverse complement strand
GCATTTCGATGTAAGCCCCTCTCACCTCCAACGCGTGTTTTCAGAATGGGCGGGCATCACCCCCAAACAATTTTTCTATGCCCTGCAACGCGATCACGCTCTTGCCTTGTTGCGCGAGGGAGCCAACACGCTGCACACATCTGTGGCACTTGGCATGCACAGCACAAGCCAACTGCACCATCTGACCCTGCACTTGGAGGGCATGACCCCAGGAGAAGTTCAACAACACGGGCGAGGCCTCAAGTTTATGGTTGGTCAGAGCAATAGCCCATTTGGCAATGCGTTGGTTTGTCAAACTCACCGCGGCATACACAATCTGGAATTTCAAACCGACTGCTTAAGTTTTTCAAAATGGGTAGACCATCTGCGGCAACTCAATCCAGAGGCTGAGTTCATAACGAATCATCAGCAAGCCTCTGACCTCGTGCATTCCATCTTTCTAAAACATCCATCAAAGCCCACAACACTTCGTATGCATGTACAAGGCACGCCATTCCAACTGCAAGTGTGGGAAGCCCTGCTTCACATTGAACCTGGGCGTCTCGCAAGCTATCAGCAACTTGCCAAGGCCATCGGCAAACCCAAAGCCAGCCGTGCGGTGGGCGGCGCCATAGCCGCCAACCCGGTCGGGGTTTTAATCCCCTGCCATCGGGTTATTCAAACCAGCGGCATGCTCGGCCAATACAGATGGCACCCAGCCAGAAAAGCCGCTCTCCACATTTGGGAAGCGGCGCATTATCAACCCAACTTCACCCGCACTGGGTGAAATGAAGGCACACTTAAGCATCAAGCCCAAACAGCAAATTTCCAGAAGCACGGAACCAACAACCCATGAATGCCTTCAAGCCTTTTAGAGCCTTGCCCGTCGTTGTTACCTGCCTAACAGCAATACTGATGGGTGGCTGTAGTTCAATACAACTGGTCAACAACGTCTCGAAGGTTTATCAGGTGGAGGTGAACAACAATCTGCCAGTGGGGCATGGTTCGAGGCTGGCCTACGATTTATATTTGCCTAACAAACCAGCCAGCCAGACTGCTTCAACACCCGTGATTGTGTTTTTTTATGGGGGAAGCTGGAACAGGGGCAGCCGCTCCGAATATGAATTTGTTGGACGACGACTCGCAAGCGAAGGCTATATTGTCGCCATCCCTGACTATCGCTTATACCCCGAGGTGAAGTATCCAGATTTCCTGATTGATGGTGCCAAAAGCGTAAATGCGCTAATTGACGAACTCCGTAACCCTCGTTACGCAGCACTCAGACCTTCTAAAAAGGTGGTGCTGATGGGCCACAGCGCTGGCGCCTACAATGCCGCCATGTTGGCTTACGACCCTCGATGGCTCAAAGAGACAGCACAAAGCTCATCAGTGGTTGCGGGCTTTATTGGCCTGGCCGGCGCATACAACATCTATCCCATCAAAGATCAAGAAGTGCAGCCAGTTTTTCACCACCCCAATTATCCAGAGCAATCTCAACCGATTGAATTTGTGAACAACACCGCACCGGCAAGCTTAATCGTAGCGCCAGAGCAAGACACCATCCTCAGCACCGAGCGCAACAGCCAAGCCCTTCACCAGGCCCTTACAAAAGCAGGCGGACAATCCACTTTGGTCACGGTTTCATCAACAGACCACGTCACCCTCATCGGGACGCTCTCACCCTTGCTCTTTTTTAAAGGAAGCACCATGAAACCGATTCAAAATTTCATCTTGCATTTGGCGAATACAGGGATGCTAAACAACTAGAACTTTGCGCCTAGAAAGCCTGTTGACCTTGCTCGCGAAGCCCGAAGATACTTTAGAGTTACAAGTACATAACAACATCGAGACAGGCTTTAATGTTCAAGACCACCAACGGGATCAAGGTTCCCAAACACCTAGACAGCGTTACACACATCGATAGCAAAGCCGAAATCAGCCCATACGACGTGGGCATGACACGCGACAACGTCGAAGCCATTTGGAACAGTATCGAGAGCTTTTACAAAACGGGACTGCAACCAGGCATGAGCCTGGTGATTCGGCGGCAAGGTGAAATCATCCTAAAACGCTCCATTGGCCATGCCAAGGGCAACCCGCCCCCTAGCCACAGTGAAGACACCCACCCCCCTATTCTAATGACCCCAGACACCCCAGTCTGCTTGTTTTCTGCGTCCAAAGCCATCACGGCCATGCTGATTCACAAGTTGCAAGAAGAGGGGAAGCTCAAACTCAATGACCCAGTTGGTCAATACATCCCTGAGTTTGCATGCAACGGAAAAGAAAACATTACCATCGCTCAGGTGCTCTCGCACCGGGCAGGTGTGCCCACCATTCCAATTCGCAACCCACATCCGTCGCTTCTGTTCAAATGGGAAAGCGTCATCGACTTGATTAACTCCAGCCACACCAGCAAAGGCGACGGAAGCCAGCAGGCTTACCACGCCATCGTCGGTGGGTATATCTTGGGCGAAATTATTCGCAGAATTACCGGGACGTCCGTGGACGCGGCTTTACAAAACTACATTGCAAAGCCCTTGGGCGCCAAATACCTCACCTACGGACTAAACCCGGAATATCAAGACAAGGCCGCATTCAATTACAGCACTGGGGCAAAACCAGTCTTTCCCATCAACGTGCTGGCGAAAAGAGCGCTAAATATTGATTTCGACAAAGTCGCCAGCATCTCAAATGGCCGCCATTTCATGAATTCGACAATACCGGCCGGCAATATATATGGCACCGCGGACGAGGTAAGTCGTTTCTACCAAATGCTGCTGGATGGCGGCGAATACGAAGGCAAACGTTTATTCGAACCTGGCACCATCAAACGGGCCACTAGACCCGTGGGGCCCATTACCATTGATCAAATCTTGATGATTCCAATGCGCTTTTCTAACGGCTTTATGCTGGGAGAAAACATGTTCTCATTGTTTGGAATTCAAGCCCGGAAAGCATTTGGCCACTTGGGGCTGATTAACATCGTGACCTGGGCGGATCCAGCCCGGGACATCTCAGTTGCTTTCATGAACACAGGAAAATCTCTTGATCCAAAAACGCTACCAGCCCTTGGAAAAATTCTTGTATCCATCAGTTCAAATTGCAGCCTGATCAAAAACTCGTAACTCCATCGAGCCCAGAATAAGAACAGCAAATCATCGAGACAGCGCGGTAGCTCGCGCTGTCCATTACTCTTCCTGGCGATTAATTAGAGGCGTAAAAAGACAAACACCCCTGTGGGTTTCACAGGGGTGTTTGGTGTTGGAATTGGAGAGCCTGACGATGTCCTACTTTCACATGCGAGCTGCACACTATCATCGGCGCTAAGGCGTTTCACGGTCCTGTTCGGGATGGGAAGGGGTGGGGCCACCTTGCTATGGTCGTCAGGCAAAGAGGGTAGGCTGCAAGAGCGGATGTTACGTTGCTCTTAGCGAGTTGCTAACCAGCTTTGCGGCTGATTGGCGTATAGGAGATGATGAGATGTTTGATGCGGATTGCGGGTTGCAGTGCTGAGCACTGCAAGTGTTACTGCTTGGTGTTCACTACTTTGCGTCTATTGTGTAGCGCATTGTGTGTTGTGTAAATGTGCGTTGTATTGTGCAAGGCTCAATGCTATAGAGCCAAGCCGCACGGGCAATTAGTACTGGTTAGCTTAACGCATTACTGCGCTTCCACACCCAGCCTATCAACGTCGTGGTCTTCAACGGCCCTTCAGGAGGATCAAGTCCTCAGGGAAATCTAATCTTAAGGCAAGTTTCACGCTTAGATGCTTTCAGCGTTTATCTCTTCCGCACTTAGCTACCCGGCAATGCCACTGGCGTGACAACCGGTACACCAGAGGTGCGTCCATTCCGGTCCTCTCGTACTAGGAACAGCCCCCTTCAAATTTCCAACGCCCACGGCAGATAGGGACCAAACTGTCTCACGACGTTTTAAACCCAGCTCACGTACCTCTTTAAATGGCGAACAGCCATACCCTTGGG
>NZ_CAXQZX010000006.1:0-19417 GCF_964228395.1 Limnobacter sp. | reverse complement strand
CTGGACTCGCTGGGTTGGGTGCAGTACCGCCTGGGCCGGTGGCCAGAGGCCGAGCAGTCGCTTCGCAAAGCGTATGCGCTGCGCCAAGACGAAGAAATTGGCGTGCACCTGATGCAGGTGCTCATCCAGGCCGGCAAAAAGGATGAGGCACGTCAACTGGGCCAACAGTTGCGCGTTCAGTACCCCGACAGCACTGAACTCAAACAACTGCAGCAACAACTGGAGGGCATTTAAAGCATGCGGCGCGCTTTTCCGAGCAACTGGATGACCATCGTCGCTTCGCTGACCTTGGCTGGCTGCTCGTCCATGCCCTTTGTGGAAGACCACGGCGTGGACTGCCGTGCCGCGCAATCCAGTTGCCACCAAGGCCGCTTTGGGCTGCTTTGGAAGACCACCAATGCCGCTGGCGAAGTGGAGGCCGATAGCGTGTCGGGCAGCTACGACTGGCGCTCTGGTCGCCATGGGCCAAGCCAAGCCCCCGAAATTGCCTACCTGGAAGTGCGCTCCAAGCTGGGGCCCACCTTGGGCAGCGCGCGCCGCCTGGGCAGCTTTTACGAAGTGCGAGCTGCCGATGGGCGGGTGTACCTGGCCAAAAACTGGCAAGCGTTGTTCGATTTAATGTTCCCCGTGACCCTGCCGGCCGAGGCTTTGGTGCAGTGGATGGAAAACCCCAACGCCAACAACCTGCCCCCCCTGCCGGCCAATTGGTCTTGGGAGGTGAACGACGGGCGCTACAGAATTTTGTTCGTAGAAAACAACACCTCTGGGCGAATCGACCTGATTCCCCAACGCAACACACCCTAGGTGGCCGACAGTGAGCCAAGCATGCCACCTGCAGGCCTTTTCCCCGGCCAAGCTCAACTTGTTTTTGCACATCACAGGGCGCCGGCCCGACGGCTACCACCTGCTGCAAAGCCTGTTTTGCCCCATCACCCTGGGCGATCAGGTGCACCTGCACATTGAAGAAAAAGCGGGGGCCCAAGGCCTAGTGGTAACCCGCACAGGCGATCTGGTGCACATACCCGCCGATCAAGACCTCACTGTAAAAGCCTGTAAAGCATGGGTAGAACAGGCTAACCTTGCGCGACACTGCGCCTTGTTTGTGCATATCCACGTCGAAAAGCGCACCCCTGAAGAAGCTGGCTTGGGCGGAGGCAGCAGCAATGCGGCCACGGTGCTTAAGTTGCTTCAAGACCATTTTAACCACCCTGTAAACCCAAACACCCTGCATCAAATTGCAACCCGGCTTGGAGCCGATGTGCCCTTTTTTTTGCAGGACGAAGCCGCTTTTGTCGAAGGCATTGGTGAGCAACTCACCCCGATTCCTGGCTTGCGGGGCGAAATTCTTGTCTACAAACCACCACTTTCTTGCCCCACGGCACAAATTTTTAGCGATCCGCAATTGACACGCAATGCAAGTGACGTCAAAATAGCGGTCTTCGATTCGGCCCGCCGGGTGAATCGCGACAGCAACGAGTCGCAAGGCTGCGTTGGGTTTTACAGGCACCTAGCACTGCATACCCAAAACGCCATGCAGGCAGTGGTTGCAAACAGGCTCCCCGAGTGGGCGCGGCATTTTGAGGTTTTTTCAAATTGCACTGCGAAAGCCGACGCGATGCTCACCCGAATGACCGGTTCCGGCTCTGCCATGTTTGCTGTGTTTGCCAGCCCAAGCCAACGCAACAAAGCCATGGAATGTGTTGCTCGCGAACCACTGCTTCAACAAGGGCGCTGGTTTGAATGCCAGATCGGATCGAAAAGTTTTTAGGGGAGTCGCCAAGTTGGTTAAGGCACCGGATTTTGATTCCGGCATGCGAGGGTTCGAGTCCTTCCTCCCCTGCCAAACCAAACAAAGGGCCAGCCATCGGTTGGCCCTTTTTTTATTTCACCAACACGCACACGTTTAGCCCGGGGAAAAAATGGCAAGCGATAGTTTGATGATCTTCACAGGCAACGCCAATCCAGATTTGGCCGAAGCCGTGGCCAAGCAGCTCAACATCCCATTGGGCAAGGCCACCGTAGGTCGCTTCTCCGACGGTGAAGTCATGGTTGAAATCAACGAGAACGTGCGTGGAAAAGACGTGTTCGTGTTGCAATCCACCTGCGCGCCCACCAACGACAACCTCATGGAAATGATGGTCATGATCGATGCCCTCAAACGCGCATCGGCTGGCCGAATCACTGCCGCAATCCCTTATTTTGGCTATGCCCGCCAAGATCGCCGCGTGCGTTCTTCACGCGTGGCAATCACCGCCAAAGTGGTGGCCAACATGCTGCAGGTGGTGGGTGTTGACCGGGTGCTCACCATGGACCTGCACGCCGACCAAATTCAGGGCTTTTTCGACATCCCTGTGGACAATATTTACGCGTCTCCGGTGTTGCTGGGCGACGTGTGGAAACAAAACCTGGGCAATTTGATGGTGGTGTCACCCGACGTGGGTGGCGTGGTGCGCGCCCGTGCGCTGGCCAAACGCTTGAACTGCGACCTGGCCATCATCGACAAGCGCCGCCCCCGCGCCAACGTGGCCGAGGTGATGAACATCATCGGCGACGTGAAAGACCGAACCTGCGTGATCATGGACGACATGGTCGACACCGCCAACACCCTGTGCAAGGCAGCCTCTGCATTAAAAGCCAACGGAGCACTCAAAGTGGTGGCCTACTGTACCCACCCCGTGCTGTCGGGCGGCGCGGTGCAACGTGTGCAAGAGTCTGATCTGGACGAGCTGGTGGTCACCGACACCATCCCCTTGGCCGAAGACGCCCGGCAAAGCGGTAAAATCCGTGTGCTGAGTGTGGCCGAGCTAATGGCTGAAACCATTCGCCGCATTGTGCGTTCCGATTCCGTGTCTTCGCTGTTTATCGATTAAACACGCAGCAGGGCACTACAGTTTTTAAGGGTTATTTGCAGCCACCCAAAGTGCTGCATAGCTTGGGTTTGCTGGTCGCGGCAAATTCAAATTTGGAGAATCAACATGAAAGTAGTTGCAACATCCCGCACTGAGCAGGGTTCCGGAGCGAGCCGCCGCCTGCGTCGTGCTGGCCAGGTTCCTGGCATTGTTTATGGCGCAGAAGCAGAAGCGAAGGCCATTTCCATCGAGCACAACCCACTGTGGCACGCCATCCAGAAAGAAAAATTCCACTCCAGCATTCTGGACCTGGAAATTGACGGCAAAGCTGAAAAGGTGCTGCTGCGCGACTTCCAGAACCACCCCTACAAGCCGCAAATCCTGCACATCGATTTCCAGCGCGTAGATCCCAAGCAAAAAATCCACATGGCCGTGCCTCTGCACTACTCTGGTCACCTGGAAAGCCCAGCCGTGAAGCTGTACCAGGGCCAGGTTACCTTTGTAGCCAACCAGGTTGAAGTAGAGTGCTTGCCCAAAGACCTGCCAGAGTTCATCGCCGTGGATTGCAGCGTGCTTGACATCACCAAGCGCAACATTCACGTGTCTGACCTGACCCTGCCAGAAGGCGTGGGCATTCCTGCACACGGTCAAGCTGATTTGTCTTTGGTCACCGTGAAGATCAAGAACGCGGCTGCCAAAGCCGGCGGCGACGAATAAGCCACACCCATGGCGTGGTTGCATGCTTGCAACCATTCTGTGTTACAAAGAACCGCCAGGCACGCTTGGCGGTTTTTTTATGGGCTGGCACCGGCCAGTTAAGCGCGCCGCCCAAGTTAAATTTAAACCTTAGTCTTCTATGAGCCAGCACGCACCCAACCCCGAACGCACCCTGGGCGAACAGCTTCAGTACATCATTGGGCAATTGCCCGAACAGCACGTCACCGTGGGTCAAATTCGCGACCTGGTGGGGCGCGAGGGCTTGCTCATCCTGGTGGCCTTGCTCACGCTGGTGTTTATGGTGCCCGTGTCCATTCCCGGGGTGAGCACGGTGTTTGGCGCTGCAATTTTGCTGGTTGGGGTAAGCCGGCTGTTCAAGCGCAACCTGTGGCTGCCCAGCCGGGTAAGCGATAAAAAAGTACCCGTGGATTCACTGCGGGCAGCCCTTCAAAAGGGCATGGTGTGGGTACCAAGGCTTGAAAAAATTAGCCGCCCGCACCGCTTGAACAGCCTGGCCAGCGGCCCCGTGGCCAACGCCATCAACGATTGCGCGCTCATATTGGCCGCCTTGCTGTTGATGGCTCCCTTCGGCTTTATTCCGTTTAGCAACACCTTGCCCGGCCTGGCTTTGTTGTTTTTTGCTGTGGGTCTTATTCAACGGGATGGGGCGGCTGTGCTACTAGGGCATTTGGCCAACCTGGCCACCATGGCGTACTTTGGGGTGCTGATTGGTGGCGGCGGTGTGCTTATTCAGCAGTTTTTAAGCAGCCAGGGCAGCTAAAGCCACCTTGCTTTTTTACACAGGCACCTCGGTTTTATCGACCACCCGGCGCAACACAAAACTGGTGTGCACCCCACTGACCCCTTTGATGCGGGTTATTTTGTTGAGCAGCAAATTTTGGTAGCCATCCATGTCGCTCACAATCACCTTCAACTGGTAATCGGCCTGCTGACCGGTGATGAGCAAACATTCCATCACCTCGGGAATGGCGGCAATGGCGCCTTCAAAACTGGCAAATCGCTCAGGCGTGTGCTGGTCCATCGAAATGTAAATCAGCGCCTGCAGGCTATACCCCAAGGCCTTGGGGTCGACCAGGGCTCGGTAGGCAGTAATCAGGCCAGCGTCTTCCAGCGCCTTCACACGCCGCAGGCAGGGTGAGGGCGACAGGCCAATTTCATCGGCAAGCTCTTGGTTGCTCATGCGCCCATTGGCTTGCAGTAAAGCCAAAATTTTTCGGTCGTAACGGTCCAAGGTTTTCATAATTCTAATAAATTAGCAGTTTATTTTTACTTTCAAATTTTTATTACAATATTCTGCCCTTATTCAACAATAATCAAGCAATAAAAGCAATCAAATAGCCCAAGCACCTCGGTACACTGTGTTCATTGATTGATTGTTTTGAAGGCCCGGGAGGCCATTGCCCCATGTTGAACAACCCCGCCACCAAATATCGCCCCGCTTACAAGGTGGACCTGCCCGACAGAACTTGGCCCAACCAGGCCATCACGCATGCGCCTGTGTGGTTAAGCACCGACTTGCGCGACGGCAACCAGGCGATTTTTGAGCCCATGACGGTGGACACCAAATTGCGGTTTTTCAACGAGCTTGTGCGCATTGGCTTCAAAGAAATCGAGGTGGGTTTTCCAGCCGCGTCGCAAATCGACTTCGACGTGGTGCGCAAGCTGATTGATGAGCAGCGAATTCCCGCCGACGTTACACCCATGGTCATGACCCAGGCTCGTGACGATCTCATTGAGCGAACAGTGGAATCGGTGATCGGCGCCAAAAGCGCCATCATCCACATCTACAACTCCACCGCACCCGTGTGGAGAAATACGGTGTTCCGCATGACTGTGCCCGAAGTAATCAGCATGGTTAAAAACCGCGTGCAAAAGGTGAAAGACCTCACCGATGCGCACCCGGAGACCCAGTGGGTTCTGCAATACTCGCCCGAGTGTTTCAACATGACCGAACTGGAGGTGGCCCTGCAAGCCTGCAACACCGCCATCGAGACCTGGAACGCTGGGCCTGGGCGCAAAATCATCATCAACCTGCCCACCACCGTGGAGTGGAGCACGCCCAACGTGTTCGCCGACCAAATTGAATGGATGCACAGGCACCTAAACCGCCGTGAGCATGTGGTGCTGTCGGTGCACCCTCACAACGATCGTGGCACGGGTGTGGCCACCGCCGAGTTGGCCATGATGGCGGGGGCGCAACGGGTAGAGGGTTGCCTGTTTGGCAATGGTGAGCGCTGTGGCAATGTGGACATTGTGACCCTGGCGTTGAACATGTATACGCAGGGCGTGCACCCGGGCCTGGATTTTTCAGACATCAATGCCGTGGCTCGGGTGGTTGAAAGCTGCACCCAACTGCCCATTCACCCCCGCCATCCCTATGTGGGCGATTTGGTGTACACGGCGTTTTCGGGCTCGCATCAAGACGCGATTAAAAAAGGCTTTGACATTCAAAAACCCGATGGCATTTGGGAAGTGCCTTATCTGCCCATTGACCCTCAAGATGTTGGTCGCACCTACGACAGCGTGATCCGTGTAAACAGCCAATCCGGCAAGGGTGGAATCGCCTACATTTTGGAGCGCGAACATGGCGTGGTGATGCCAAGACGCATGCAGGTGGAGTTTTCGGCCGTGGTGCAGAAGGTGAGTGACAGCACCGCAGGCGAAATGACCTCGGCGGCCTTGTGGGCGCTGTTTGAGCAAACCTATTTGCAAAACAGTGGCAGCGAGCCGCGCTACATCGGCCACAAAACCTTCGATGCGGAGGCGGGCCAGGGCATCGAGCTTGTGATTCACCAACACGGGCAATGCACCACGCTGGCGGGTGTGGGCAATGGCCCGCTGGACGCCGCAGTCAACGCGCTGAGCGCACCGCTGGAAGTGGTGGCCTTTGAAGAAAGGGCTGTGGGTCACGGGGCCAAAGCCAAAGCGATGGCAGTGATTGAGGTCAACATGCCCGGCGTGCCAGGCACCCGCTTTGGCGTGGGCTTTCATGACAACATCACCACCGCCAGCTTGATGGCGCTGGTCAGTGCGTGGCGGCGAATCGCGCCACAACAGGCAACCGCCGGCGAGCGGGCTCCGCTTCAGGCCTGAGGGCCTTTTGCGTTTTTCTGCTCGGGGTTTGCCGTGCGGCGCTGCTCACGCTTGTAAGTTCATACAAAATACAAGCTTGTACCGCTGCACTCGCCTTGCCCCCCATGAGCACCACCCCCATCAAAATGATTGTTGGCCTTGGCAACCCGGGCCCCCAATACAGCGACACCCGCCACAATGCAGGAGCATGGTACCTCGACCACTTGGCACGCCAGCATCATGTGTTTTTACAAAGCGACAAGCGCTTTTTTGGCGACCTGGCGCGCATCAAAGTGGGGGGCGAAGACGTGTGGCTACTCTTTCCCACCACGTTCATGAATCGCTCCGGGCAGGCCGTGGGGGCGCTGGCCAAATTTTTTAAAATCAAGCCCGAAGAAATTCTGGTGGCGCACGATGAACTGGACCTGTTGCCCGGGCAATTGAAAATCAAAAAAGGGGGCGGCCATGCTGGGCACAACGGCTTAAAGGACATGCATGCCCACCTGGGCAGCAACGAGTTTTGGCGAGCCCGCATAGGCATTGGGCATCCGCGAAGCTTGAATTTGCAACAAGGCGTGGCCGACTTTGTTTTGCATCGGCCAAGCGCAGAACAGCAAAAGGTGATCGATGCCAGCATCGGCATCTTGCTCAAGCACACCGACCTTATTTTGAAAGGCCATATTGCACAGGCCACCACCCACATTCACACTGAATGTGACCAGTTGTTCAAACAACATGCGAGCAAATTGGCACCATGAGCAGCATTCAAATTATTTTGGGTGATCGCGCCAAGGCGCACATTGCCAACCAGGGCTTGAAGCCGGAACACATCTGCGCCATCCCGGCGGCAGCTGGCGGACCGAAGGGCTTGATTCTTCAAGGCCTGGACCATTACTTGTTCACCGATTGGCTGGGCCCGGCCCACCTTCAAAAAAGGCAGGCCATGGGCCTTGCCCCGCTGCAGTTGATTGGTGCGTCCATTGGTGCATGGCGCATGGCCGCCGCTGCCAGCAGCCAGCCCGCAGCCACCCTCAAGCGCCTGGCGCAGCAGTATGTGGAGGCACAAAACTACAACAAGGGCGTGGACCGTTTTGAAATTAGCCGGGTGTGCGAGGCCATGGTGCAAGCCGTGGTGGCCGACGAAGCCGCCCACATGGTGAACCCCGTGGGCAAAGAATTGCTGGTGTGGGTCAACAAGGGCTTGACGCCACTACACCATGCGCAGCAACAGCGTGCACGTAAACGCGGATTCGTATCGGCGGTGCTGGCCAACAGCATCAACCGCAACCGGCTGGCCAGTTACTTTGAACGATGGGTTTTTCAAAGCCCGGGGGCACACACCGATTGGCTGGCGCAAGCGTTTGACCGCATCCCCACCCGCGTGGAAGACCTGGATGTGCTGAATATTCACAGTGCTCTGTTGGCCAGCGGCAGCATCCCGTTTGTACTCAACCCGGTGCACAAAATTGTAAAAGCCTTTGAGACACAAACCGAGCACCACCCCCGCCAAGACCTGCAATACCACACTGGGCCATTTTGGGATGGCGGCCTGACCGACTACCACCTGGCCCTGCCCTACCACCGCCTGCCCGGGCTGGTGTTGTACCCACACTTTGCCAACACCGTAACGCCGGGCTGGCTGGACAAATTTTTAAAACTGCGCAAAGCCAAACCCGAGTGGATGAGCAATGTGATTTTGGTGTGCCCCTCGCCAGAATTTGTAGCCAGCCTGCCGGCCAAGAAAATTCCGGACCGCAGCGACTTCAAGCGCTACAAATTTGACCACAGCATTCGCATCCCGCTGTGGCAGCAGGCGATTGCCGAAAGCGAGCGCATGGCGGACGATTTTGCTGCGTGGGTGGAGTCGGTGAACCGCTAAAGCCATTCGGCATTGTCTGGCCCATGGCGGCACTGCCAAACAGGGTACAATTGCGCACATTCCAGTTTAGATACAAGCCTTTGCAATCATGACCCTCAAATGCGGCATCGTTGGCCTGCCCAACGTCGGTAAATCCACCCTGTTCAACGCGCTCACCAAGGCGGGCATTGCGGCAGAAAACTATCCCTTCTGTACCATTGAGCCCAATGTGGGCATCGTCGAAGTGCCCGACGCACGGTTGAACCAGCTGGCTGACATCGTAAAACCTGAGCGCATTGTGCCGGCCACAGTTGAATTTGTAGACATCGCTGGCCTGGTGGCCGGTGCGTCCAAGGGCGAAGGCTTGGGCAACCAGTTTTTGGCCCACATCCGCGAAACCGATGCCATTGTGAACGTGGTGCGTTGCTTCGAAGACGACAACGTGGTGCATGTCAACGGCAAGGTGGACCCCATTGCCGACATTGAAACCATTGAAACCGAGCTGTGCCTTGCTGACCTGGGCACGGTTGAAAAAGCCGTGATCCGCCTGGCCAAACAGGCGCGTGCCAACGACAAAGAAGCCGCCAAGGTGCTGGCCGTGCTTGAGCGCTGCCAGGCCCAGTTGAACGAGGCCAAGCCCGTGCGTGCTTTGGGGCTGGATGCGGAAGAATTGTTTTCGATCAAAAGCTTCGGGCTGATCACGGCCAAGCCCGCCATGTACGTGGCCAACGTGGCGGAAGACGGTTTTGAAAACAACCCATTCGTAGAACGTTTGCAGGCCTACGCCGCCAAGCAGAATGCGCCCGTGGTGTCGGTGTGCGCGGCCATTGAAGCAGAAATTGCCGATCTGGACGACGCCGACAAAATGGAATTCCTTGAGAGCATCGGCATGAAAGAGCCGGGCTTGAACCGCGTGATCCGCGCTGGCTTCAAGCTGCTGGGCCTGCAAACCTATTTCACGGCCGGTGTGAAAGAGGTGCGAGCCTGGACCATCAAAATTGGCGATACCGCCCCCAAAGCCGCAGGCGTGATTCACACCGACTTTGAGCGCGGCTTTATTCGCGCACAAACCATCGCTTTTGATGACTACATTGCTTGCAAAGGCGAAAACGGCGCCAAAGAAGCCGGCAAAATGCGGGCAGAAGGCAAAGAGTATGTGGTGAAAGACGGCGATGTGTTGAACTTCCTGTTCAACGTGTAAGCACCGCTGTGATACGGTAAAGGTGTTGTTAACTTTGCCGTACCCCCATGTCCAAAGCCCTGAAGTGGTCTATTCTCGCGCTTGTGCTGGTGGTCTTGGCGGCCATTCTTTCCCATGGGGTGGTGCTGCCGCGCTTTATTTGGCAGCCACAACTTCAACGCCTGGCACAGGCTTACCCCGGCGTTGAAATGGACGCTCAGCGCGTGGTGGTGGCGCTGTCTCACAAACCTGCCCTGCTCGTTTCTGGCTTGGCCATACGCCACCATCCACGGCAAGAGCAATTGCATATTGGTTTGCTTCGATTGCGGTTTAATGCGGTCAAATCCCTCACAACCGGGCGTCTGCAACTTGAGCAAGTGGGCGTTAAAAGCCTTTATTCCCAAGCCAATACCCAAAGCGATTGCCTTGAAACGCCCTTGGCCTGCATGCCGCGTTTGCCGCTGGCCTTGCTTGGGCCAATTGCTTTTGGCGACCTGCATCAACAAGCATCGTTTTGGTCACCCCAGTGGGCGGTAAAACGCCTGAACATTGAGCAAGCCGAATTTGAAATCAACAACCCCGACCTGCAACAAAACCTGCTTGGGAAAATTGACCAAGCAGCCTACACGCTGGGTGCCACAGCGCACACCAACAACCTGAACGTGGGCTGGCGGCTGGACGTAAAAGCGCCGGGGTTGCACAATGCCATCACCGTTGCGTTCAAGGCCACACCGGTTGCACCACTTCACTTTGAAAATCTGCAACTGGACTTAGATGGCACCTGGGCCACTTACCCATGGACAGCCAGCGCCGCGCAAGACCACCTGCATTTAAAGTTTGAACAGGCCAATGGCGGCACGGGTGCCCCGCTTGTGCAGGTGGCAGGCGGCAATCTGCGAACCTACATTCGCCGCAACGACGCGCCCGACACCCATCAGGCGGCTTTTTCGGCCCAAACCCTTCGCGGTGGCTTACCCGCCCAACCCTGGGCGTTTGAACAAGCCGAATGGACCTACACCCACGAGGACGCCCAAGCCTGGACCTTCAACCTGAACTACCAACCCGAGCTTGGTCGCATCGCAATTTCGCCGACCACCATTGAAGGCAGCGAAGGCCTGCCTGCAGAGGCGCAGGTGCGTGAGCTGAATTGCGGGCCCCAGGCAAACATTCGATCCGACAAACCCCACTGGGCTTGGCACGATGGGTGGTTTAGGCTGGGTACGGAAGCACTGGGCAGCGAAGGCGCTTGGGTGCTGTGCCCACTACAAAGCGACGCTGAACCCGCTTAGGTTTTGCCATTTTCCCGGGTTTGGCTGGGCGGCAGGTGGGGGGTTTTGCCCGGGTGCAGTTTAAAAAACCGCATCAGCAGTTGGTCTTGCGTATCGGGGTGCTTGGGGTCTTTGGGAATGCATTCCACTGGGCAAACCACCACGCACTGTGGCTCATCAAAATGTCCCACGCATTCGGTGCACTTGTGCGGGTCAATTTCGTAAATTTCTTCACCCATGGCAATGGCCCCGTTGGGGCACTCGGGCTCGCACACGTCACAGTTGATGCATTCGTCGGTGATGATGAGGGCCATGGGTCTTGCCGTTAAAACTTACTTGTTCACCACGTCAGGCGGATTTTTGCCCAGCTTCTCGTTGAGCCAATGCTCCACCGAGGGGAACACAAACTTGCTCACATCGCCGCCCAGTGAAGCGATTTCGCGCACAATGGTGCCCGAAATAAACTGGTACTGGTCTGAGGGGGTGAGGAACATGGTTTCTACATCGGGCAGCAGGTAACGGTTCATGCCAGCCATTTGAAACTCATATTCAAAATCGCTCACCGCGCGCAGGCCTCGAATAATCACACTGGCCTCGTTGCCCCGCACAAAATCTTTCAGCAAACCACGAAAACCCTTCACTTCCACATTGGGGTAATGGCTTAACACTTCGCGGGCAATTTGCACGCGCTCGTCCATGCTGAAAAAAGGCCGCTTGTTGGGGCTGTCGGCCACTCCCACAATCAGCTTGTCGAAAATTTTTGCGCCGCGGCGCACCAAGTCTTCGTGGCCACGGGTTAGCGGGTCAAAGGTACCGGGGTATACAGCAATGCGCATCGCTGAACTCCAATGTGTGTATCAATACCCCGCTTTGTATCACAGAGCAGGCAGGGCAAACAAATGCGCATGCACTTGGCCAGCTTTTAAATGCCGCAAAGTGTCAATTTGTGTCCCGCCCAGCAAGCCTGCCAGCTCGCTGGGGTTTTTAAACAAATCGGCATGCCATTCCACATACACCAACCCGCCTGGTTTAAGCACCTGGGGCACCAAGGGCAGGGTTTTGGCCAGCCAATCGCTATTGAAGGGTGGGTCAAGCGCCACCAGGTCAAAGCGCTGCCCGGTATTGGACAAGCGACGCAGGGCCACCAACACGTCACCGTTGTCCAGTAGAAGGTCGGGCGCAGGGCCATCCAATTGCCATTTGGGCAACAGCTTCAACATGTTCAATTTGATTTGCGCTGCCACGGCGCGGTGGCTTTCTACCAGCACCACGGGGCTGGCCCCGCGCGAGGCAGCCTCAAACCCCAAAGCGCCGGTGCCCGCAAACAAATCCAGCACCGACATGCCGGTGCAATCCTGCCCCAGCCAGTTGAACAGTGTTTCACGAACCCGGTCAGGCGTGGGTCGTAGACCCTCCACAGGTGCAATCGGCAGCAAATGCCTGCGCCACACGCCCCCAATAATGCGCAAGCTGCCCGGCTTGCTCATGGTTTGGCAGGGGTCGGTGAGTCCACAGCGCCACCCACCACCACAGTGACCAGCTTGTTGGGGTTCACATGCTTGGCAAAGGCCTTGCGGGCGCTGTCTACGGTCACCTTTTCTATTTCACGGGTCCAGGTGTCCAGGTAATCCAGGGGCATGTTGTGCAAGCCCATCATGGAGATATTGCTCACCAATTTGCTGTTGCTGTCGATGCGCAAAGGGAAGCCTCCAATCAAGTTGGCTTTGGCTGCCTTCAATTCGGCCTCGGTGGGGCCTTTGGCAATAAAGTCTTCAATGGTTTTGCGCATCAAACCCAGTGCTTCGGCGGTTTGCGACTTTTGGGTTTGTACCCCGGCCTGGAAGGGGCCCGCATCGCCTGCAGGCATGAAGTACGAATACGCGCTGTAAGCCAGGCCGCGCTTTTCACGGATTTCATCCATCAGGCGCGAGTTAAACCCGCCGCCACCCAACACATGGTTGGCCACCAGCAAGTCGAAGTAGTCGGGCGCGCCACGGCGCATGGCGGGCAAGCCCATCAAAATATGGCTTTGCGCAGCGGGGTGATCAATTTGAATGGTTTGCCCCTGCATGGCTGCTTGCAGCTCTGGGTAATTTTGCCCACCCAAGGGGTCGCCCTGCAACGTGCCTTGCGGCAGGTTGGCCGTAAGCTCGGCTGCCAGTTGTTCAGCCTGCGCGCGGCCAATGTTACCCACCATGCTGACCACCGCGTGTTTGGCCAAATAACGGGTTTTGTAAAACTGCTCCACATCGGCCAGGGTGATGGCTTTCAGGCTGGCTTCTGTCACCAGGGCACCATAGGAGTGCTGGGGGTATAAGGCTTGCGAAAAAGCGCGGCTGGCCAGGGTGTCAGGCTTGGTGAGTGACTCTTTTAAAGACGCCAGGGCACGTGCATTTTCACGGGCCAAAATGTCTGCGCTAAACACGGGCTTTTGCAACACGGTTTTGAACAAAGCCACCGACTTCGAAAACTCGGGCTCGCTGGTTAGCGTGCGTAAAGAAAACCCGGCAGAATCGTTGCCAGCCCCACCCGAGAATTGCGCCCCGGTGTCTGCAAAGCCATCGGCAATCTGATTTTCGTTCAAGCCTTGTGCTCCACGGCCAATCAGGTCGGCCACTGCGGCGGCCAATCCCTCTTTGCCCTGCGGGTCTGCACGGCCACCTGCTGGCAGGTCCACACGAATGTCCACCATGGGCAGGGCCTCGGCCTGCATGAACATCACCTTGGCTCCGCTGGGCGCAGTCCAGCTTTGTATGGGCAGCGCCGCGTGCGCGGGCTGGGCAAGCAGGGCCAATGCGCTGGTCAACAGCGCGGCCTGCAAGGGTTGTTGGAGTGGCATTGTCACTTTGCGAAAGATACGGCTCAACATGGCATGCTTCCTACACATCAGTGGGTCAAGCCCTTGGGGGGCTGGCTCTTTTTGTTCGGGTCAATGGGCAAGGGGAACAAGGTGCCCACCGTCAATTGGTCACGATCAAAGTGGGTTTGCGCCACGTACTGCACCTCTTGAGCGGTCACGGTTTTAATTTGCTCAATCATGCGATCGATGTCTTCCACCTCAAAGCCGATGGTCAGGTTCTGGCCAATTTCCATGGCCTGCCCAAACACGGAGTCGCGCTTGTACACCTGGCTGGCAATCAACTGGGCCTTCACCCGGGCCAGTTCCTGATCGGTTACACCCTCTTTGGCAATGCGATCCACTTGCGCCAACAAATCGGCCTCCAGTTGCTCCACGGTGCGACCATTGGCGGGCGTGCCGTCCAGGTAAAACAAAGAAGGGCCACGGCCAGTCATGTCATAGCTGGCACCAGCCTGTATGGCCACGCGCTGGGTTTGAACCAACTCGCGATTCATGCGTGCGCCCGAGTAGCTGTCCAGCACCGCAGCCAGCACCGTGAGTGCATAGGGATCGCGGTCTTTCAACACGTTTTCAAGCTTCGGTACTTTGAAGCCCATGATGATGTAGGGGTTCTCGGCCGGGGCTTTCACTTCCACGCGGCGAACCCCTTCTTGCACGGGTTCTTGCTGGGGTTTGCGCTCCGGCAAGGCTTTGGGTTTGATCTTGCCGTAGGTTTGCTCGGCGTAGGTTTTCACCTGCGCGGGCTGAACATCGCCCACCACCACAACCACCGCGTTTTGTGGGGTGTACCAGGTGTCGTACCACCGCTTGGCATCCAAATAATTCATGGACTTCAAATCGCTCATCCAGCCAATCACCGGGTTGCGGGTTGGGTTGGCCATAAATGCCGTGGCCATAAAGGCCTCATACAATTTGCCTTGAGCCTGATCGTCGGTGCGCCAGCGGCGCTCTTCCATCACCACCTGGATTTCTTTGTCAAACTCGGCCTTGCTGAGCACCAGGTTGGCCATGCGGTCGGCCTCCAGGGCCATCACCTTGCGCAGGTCTTTGGCCTGTAGCTGTTGGAAGTAGGCGGTGTAATCGCGGCTGGTGAAGGCGTTGTCCCGCCCACCAAGCTCGGCCACACGCTGTGAAAACTCGCCAACCTTCAGGGTTTTGGTTTGCTTGAACATCATGTGCTCCAGCACGTGGGCCACGCCGGTGGTGCCGTTGAATTCATCCATCGAACCGGCTTTGTACCAAACCATGTGGGCCACCGTGGGCGAACGGTGATCTTCTTTCACCACCACGCGCAGGCCATTGTTCAAGGTGTATTGCGTGATGTCGCCATCGGCAGCGCCCACCGGCGCAGCCAGCCCAAGCCACAAGGCAGCGCTGGCCAACATCCATTTCACATCCTTTGTACTCATTGCTTAAAACCCCATTACAGCGACTCAGCAGGATGGGCGTGGTGCTCCAGCGCCCGCATTCCCGCCAATGGTAGAATAAGTTCATTCAATTCCCTGCCTGTGACCGCCGTTCTGGCTTTTTGTTCACCGAACCTCCCACACAGGCACAACCCTTGCGTTTTGGAGTGTTGCATGCAAATCCCTGGTCAACGGCAGGACTGGCTGGGCCGCTTAAAATCTGGGCTCACCAAAACCCGCTCGGGCCTGGCCTCCATGTTCACTGGCGAGAAAGTGGACGAGGCTTTTTTTGAAGACATGGAAGAGCGCCTGCTGCTGGCCGACTGCGGCTTGCCCGCCACCGAATTGCTGATGCAAAAGGTGCGCGACACGGTGTACCAGAAGGGGCTCACGCGGCCCGAAGACGTTCGGCTGGTGTTGCGCGATGCAGTGTTCGATTTGCTTCGCCCCTTGGAAACCAGCATGGGTGTGGACCGCGCCCGCCCCTTGGTGATGATGGTGGTGGGTGTCAACGGCGCTGGCAAAACCACCAGCATCGGCAAACTGGCCAACCACTATGCAGAAATTGGTTACCAGGTGCTGCTGGCTGCGGGCGACACTTTCCGCGCTGCGGCCCGCGAACAACTCGATGTGTGGGCCAACCGCAGCAGTGTGGATGTGATTTCCGCACAAGGTGGCGACCCCGCCGCCGTGGCCTTTGATTCGGTGCAGTCGGGTATTTCGCGCAACAGCCACATTGTGATCGTCGACACCGCAGGCCGCCTGCCCACGCAGCTTCACCTGATGGAAGAGTTGAAAAAGGTCAAAAAGGTGCTTGGCAAAGCCAAAATGGATGCACCGCACGAAATTGTGCTGGTGGTCGATGCAACCAACGGTCAAAACGCCTTGCAGCAAATTAAAGCATTCAACGATGCACTCACATTGACCGCCCTGGTGGTTACCAAGCTGGATGGCACAGCCAAGGGCGGCATTTTGGCGGCCATGAGCATGAGCACGCGCGTGCCTGTGGCCTTTGTGGGCGTGGGCGAAAAGCTGGGCGATTTGCGCCCTTTCAGCCCGCGCGATTTTGCCAACGCCCTGGTGGGCATCGACAGCGAAGGGAACGCCGCGGCATGATCCAGTTTAAAAATGTCACGCTGAAATACGGCGCCCATGCGGCCTTGAAGGGGGTTAATTTTCAACTGCCCAAGGGCTCTTTCACGCTGCTGGAGGGCCATTCTGGCGCGGGCAAAAGCTCTATTCTTCGCCTGTTGGCCACGTTCGAGACGCCCAGCAGCGGCGATATTCTGGTGGGCAAAAGCTCCATTGCCAAACTGAGCCGCCGCGAACGCGCCCATTACCGCCGCAGCGTGGGCTACACCGGCATGGACGTGGAATTGCTGTACAACCGCAACTGCTTCGACAACGTGGCTCTGCCCTTGCGGGTGGTGGGTTTGTCTGAAACCGATGTGCAAAGCCGTGTGAAGGCGGCCTTGGCCCGCGTGGGTTTAAGCCACACCGATCGCATGTTGCCCAGTGAGCTTTCCGGCGGGCAACAACTGCGCCTGCAAATTGCCCGCGCTGTGGTTAATCGCCCGGCCCTGGTGCTGGCCGACGAACCCACCGCACAACTGGACGATGAGTCGGCCGCCCGCGTGGTGGGCCTGCTTGAAGAATTCAACCAAGCGGGGGTGACCATTATTGTGGCCACGCATGAGGCACACCGCTTTAACCGCATCACCCACCGCCTGAAATTGGGCGAAGGGCAAGTGCTGCCCACACCGGCAGATTTGTCGCACTCCGGTGGCCGTGAAGCCGGTGCCCAAGCGTTTTCCAAAGACTTCCTGAGCAAGGCCTACGGGGCCTGAATTTTTTTAGAAGAACACACACCATGCGCTGGTTAAGACTTCAATGGTTTTCAATGTCGGCAGGCTTCAAATTGTGGCTGGACGAGCCACTTGGCCACCTGTTCAACGCACTGGTGCTGGCCATTGCACTGGCCATGCCCTGGAGCATTGCGCAAGGCCTGAGCGCCATTGTGCCCAGCATGGACCGCTGGGTGGGTGACCCCGAAGTGAGCCTTTATTTTGCCCCCGGCGCCAACCCCGATGATGTAAAAACCGCTGCAGCAAAACTAAAGCGCGATTTCGATCTGGAGAGCGTGACGGTGGTGACACCCGCGCAAGCCATGGAGCGCTTGCGCACGCAAAGCCAAACGCCCGATCTGGCTGCTGCGCTTCCCGAAAACCCGCTGCCTTACACCGTGGTGGTGGTGCTGGAAGTGGATGCACAAACCAACACACAACAGATCGAGGAAAAAATTACACAGTGGCAGGCCTTTCCCGGTGTTGAGCACGTGCAATACGATGCACAGTGGGTTCGGCGTTTGCAGTCGGTGCTCAGCGGCGCACAGCTGATCGCCGTGGCCTTGGGCGCGCTCATTGCAGGCATGGTGCTGGTGGTCACCTTCAACACCGTGCGCCTGCAGTTGATTCGCAACCAGGCCGAGGTGCATGTGCTAAAAGCCCTGGGCGCCACCGACACCGAGGTGGGTCGCCCCACCCTGTGGTGGTCGGTCAGCCTGGCCTTGGTGGCCTTTGGCCTGGCCTACAGCGTGGTCAGCGGGGCCATGGGCCTGGCCGACGATGCCGTGGGGCAGTTTATTCGCCAATTCGACCGCGACTTCCGCTTTGAACAACCCAGCGGCGTAACCGCGCTGGGCTTGGTGCTGGTGTGGATGGCGCTGGTGATGGTTGGTGCATGGGCCTCGGTTAAAAGCACAGTGTTGCGCATCCACTGAGGGGCACTGCGGGCTGCGCGGGCATTTAGCGTGTTGCGTAGCGCTTGCTGCTGGCGGCCTTTTTAATGCATCAGCAATTGAGCAAAAAGGCCTTGATGCCCTTGGTCCAGTCCGGTGGGTTCACACGGAACGTGTCCATTAATTTTTGATTGTTCAACACCGAGTACGCAGGCCGTTGTGCTTTGAAATTCATGCTGGCGGTGCTCACTGGCGTGATGGTGGGCATGCGTTTAATCACCCCCAGGCTGTGCGCCTGCTCCAATGCTTTGCAAGCGTAGTCGTACCAAGTGGTTACACCGGCGGCACTGGCATGAAAAATTTCGCCACTGGGCACCTCTTTGGGAAAGTCAGGCAAAAACGTGGGCGCCAACTTGCCCAGGGTTTTGTAGCGGTGCTGGGCCACCACCCCGGCCACACTCAAGCCCAACTCGGCCAACCAATTTGCTGGGGTGGGCGCACCGCTTTGGTCATTGACCACAGTCAGTGAGTCGCGCTCGCCAGCCAGCTTCAACATGGTTTTTAAAAAATTGCCGCCCCGCAAGGCATACACCCAGCTTGTGCGGAAAATCACGGTTTCACCGCCCACCTCGGCGATGAACCGCTCGCCTTGCAATTTGCTTTGCCCATACACACTCAGCGGTTTGGTGGCATCGGTTTCCAGGTATGGGCGTGTGGCTGTGCCATCAAACACATAATCGGTGCTGTAATGCACCAGCACTGCGCCCTGCTTCTTGCACTGCTCGGCCAACACACCCACCGCATGGCCATTGATCGCATGGGCCAATTGCGGTTCATCTTCAGCGCGTTCCACATTGGTGTAGGCAGCGGCGTTTAATACCACATCTGGACGAACATCTTTGAGCGCATTCACGATGCTGTCGGGCTGCGCAAAATCAACCTTGTCTCGACCATAGGCCACCACGGCGTCCACGGTTTCCATCAAAGCTGGCTTGGCGTGCTGAACAATGCTGTGGCCCAGTTGGCCTTGAGCGCCCAGAACAAGTAGGCGAATTCCCACGGTGAGTCCTTCTGTTGTTTGATGGCCTTATTCTACGCTGCTGGGCTTGGGGTCAGCCTACGGCCGGTTTAATTGCGCAGATTCTGGGAGCCGGGTTGGCACCGACCGCTTGGCCTGGGATCAGCCCGTGTATCCCTTCTTGTCCCTTCCGAGGGGGCATGCAAGGCGAAAATGTCGCCATTGCATCCGATTCGGTTTCCCGCCAAGCGGGGGCTTGGGCGGCAACCACGCCTCGGCCCTTCGGTGTGGGCCAAACCGGGCGGGCCGCCCTGAATCGGCCTGCGCGGCCTGTGCCACCCCAGCCCCTTCGCTTGCCCAGAAGCCAGCAGGAGATCGGAAGAGGTCGTGTAGGGAAAGAGTGTAGACGAGCGTGTAGATCTCGGTGGTCG
>NZ_CAXQZX010000005.1:0-38903 GCF_964228395.1 Limnobacter sp. | reverse complement strand
GGACTCGGGGTGACACTGCACGCCCTCCACATCAAGCGTTTTGTGGCGCACACCCATGATTTCGCCATCGGCGGTTTGTGCGGTCACCTCCAGGCAACTGGGCAGGCTTTCGCGCTCAATGGCCAGCGAATGGTAGCGTATGCAGGTCAGCGGGTTGGGCAGACCCTCGAACACGCCCACGTTTTGATGATGCACTGGCGAGGTTTTGCCGTGCATGATGGTTTTGGCCCGCACCACCTTGCCTCCAAACGCCTCGCCGATGGCTTGGTGACCCAGGCACACACCCAGCACAGGCACCACACCGGCCATTTGCCGAATGATCTCGATGGAAACGCCGGCCTGCGCGGGCGAACAGGGCCCCGGGGACACGCACACCGCCTTGGGCTTGAGTGCCATGGCCTGCGCCACGGTGATGGCGTCGTTGCGCACCACATGCACCTCCTGACCCAGTTCGCCAAAGTACTGAACAAGGTTGAAGGTGAAACTATCGTAGTTGTCGATCATCAGGAGCATGTTGACTTCCTGCAAGCCTGCATTGATAAAAAAAGTGTAGCACGGCGGTTGGTGCACCCCCACTGCGTTTTCAGGAGGAGGTTAAGACAACTCACCATCCAGCCCCTGCTGAACCAACTCGGCGGCGCGCATGACTGCGCGGGCTTTGTTCTCGGTTTCTTGCCACTCGCTTTCGGCAACAGAATCGGCCACCACACCAGCGCCAGCCTGGACATAAAGCATGCCGTCTTTCAGCACGCCAGTGCGAATGGCGATGGCCACATCCATGGTGCCGGTGAAGCTGAGGTAGCCGCACGCCCCACCATAGACGCCGCGCTTGGTCGGCTCAAGTTCGTCGATGATTTCCATGGCTCGAACCTTGGGTGCACCAGAAAGCGTACCCGCCGGAAAGGTGGCGCGCAGTACGTCCATGGCCCCCATGCCGGGCTTGAGCAAACCCTGCACATTGCTCACGATGTGCATGACATGGGAGTAGCGCTCGATGATCATTTTTTCGGTGACCTGAACAGTGCCTGTTTGAGCGATGCGGCCCACGTCATTGCGAGCCAGGTCGATGAGCATCACGTGTTCAGCAATCTCTTTGGGGTCGGCCAGAAGTTCGTCGGCCAGGGCGAGGTCTTCGCTCGGAGTTTTGCCCCGAGGGCGCGTTCCGGCAATGGGGCGTAGGGTTACCACAGGCGCGGGCTTGCCTTCGACCTGGTCTTGACGCACCAGAATTTCGGGCGAGGAGCCGATCACCTGAAAATCCCCGAAGTTGTAGTAAAACAAGTAGGGCGACGGGTTGAGCGAGCGCAGCGCGCGGTACAAAGTGAGCGCATCTTGTTCAAAGGGCTTGGACAGGCGTTGCCCCAACACCACCTGCATCACATCGCCTGCAGCGATGTACTCTTTGGCCTTGGCCACCATGCCAAAAAACTGCTCTTTGGGCATGCTGCGTTCAATTGCCGTGGGCTGCGCGGGGCCGCTCAAGGGAATGGCCACGGGTTGCCGCAAGGTTTGCATGAGCGACTTTAGCTCGGCGGCCCCCGCCTCATAGGCATTGGGCTGGCCGGGGTCGACGAACACGATGAGTTGAATGGTGCCCTGAATGTTGTCGACGACCGCCAAACGGTCGGTGAGCATCAGCAAAATATCGGGAATACCAAGTTCATCGGGCTTGCGACTTTGCTCCAGGCGCTGCTCAATGTACCGCACGGTGTCATAGCCGAAGTAGCCAGCCAATCCGCCAAAAAAACGAGGCATGCCGGGCACGGCTGGCACTTTGAACCGTGCATGGTACTGCTCGACGAAGGCCAGTGGGTCGCCGGTGAACTGCTCCAGCACTTCGGGCGCTTGCCCCGGCATGATGCGCAACACTTCCACGGTGTGCTCGACCACACGGATCACCGTGGTCGAGGGCAAGCCAATGAAAGAATAGCGCCCCGAACGCTCGCCTCCGATGACCGACTCAAGCAAAAAACTGTTGGGCTGGTTGGCGAGCTTGAAGTAGATGGACAGAGGGGTGTCGAGGTCAGCGTAACACCGTGACACCAAGGGAATGCGGTTGTAACCCTGCGAGACCAGCGCATCAAACTCGGTTTTGTTGATCATGCTTGCACCCGGCCACCCAGCAGACGGTCGGCCGCCTGGGCAATGGTTTGAATGTAGGCCTGGCATGGCGTGGATTGCACGGGCATGCCTTCGTTGTAACCGTAGGGCAGCAGCCAGCAGGGGGCCCCAGCGGCATGCGCTGCCTCTGCATCGTTGTGAGAATCACCAATCATCAGGGCCGATTCGGGCTGAACGTCCAATTGCTTGCAGGCGTGCAACACAGGCATGGGGCTGGGCTTTTTCTCGGGGCAGGTGTCGCCACCCACCACCACGCTGAAATAGCTTGCGAGCCCGGTGCGCTGCAACAAGGGTTGGGTAAAACGTTCTGGCTTGTTGGTCACCACAGCCATGGGCACACCCGCTTGCCGAAGCGCATCCAATCCTTCGACGACGCCCGGATAAAGCACTGCGTTTTGCCCGTTGATGGTGGTGTAATGCTGTTGCCAAATGCGCATGGCATGTTCGTACTCTTCCGCGCTGGCACGCTCGGTCATGCTGCCGGTGAGACTGCGATGCACCAGGTTTTCAGCCCCCTTGCCAATGTAGATGCCCACTTGGCTTTCTGAAAGCGCTGGCCGGCCCAAGTCGCGAAGCATGGCGTTGACGGCTGCAGCCAAGTCAGGGACGGTGTGCAGCAAGGTACCATCCAGGTCGAACAGAACGGCGCGAGTGGTCATGACTGCCGCACGCCAGCCAGCTCGGTACGCATTTGGTCGATCACGGCTTTGTAGTTGGGTTTGCCAAAAATGGCCGAACCCGCAACAAAGGTGTCGGCACCTGCTTTGGCGATTTGAGCGATGTTGTCGGGCTTGACCCCGCCGTCGACTTCCAGCCGAATGTTTTGCCCGCCGGCTGCGACATGGGCATCAATGCGTTTGCGCACCTCTGTGATTTTGGCCAAGGCCTGGGGAATGAAACTTTGCCCACCAAAGCCGGGGTTCACCGACATGATGAGCACCAGATCGAGCTTATCCATAATGTGATCAAGCCATGCCACAGGAGTGGCTGGGTTGAGCACCACGCCGGCCTGGCAACCTTGGTCGCGAATCAGACCCAGAGTGCGATCAAGGTGGTCGGTGCCTTCGGGGTGCACGCTGATGAGGTTTGCGCCCGCCTTGGCGAAATCGGGGATGATGCGGTCAGCCGGGCGCACCATGAGGTGCACATCAATCATGGCCTGGGTGTGGGGGCGCAGCGCCTCGCACACCAGGGGACCAATGGTGAGGTTGGGCACGTAATGGTTGTCCATGACGTCAAAATGAACCCAATCAGCACCAGCGGCAATGACATTTTTGACCTCTTCACCGAGACGGGCAAAATCGGCCGAAAGAATACTGGGGGCGATGATGTAGGGATTCATGATGCAGGCAAGCGCTTGAACAACAAACCGCCAGTTTAAACGAAACTGCCCCGCACGCAGGCGCGCCCGAGCGGTTCAGATTTGTGAAATTGCAGCTTTGGCCTCATACTTTGCCGATGTTAAATTTTATGACCAGCCCCCGCAGCATCGCCTTTATGAGCAGCGCAGATTCACGCTACCGATTTGAAGTTCACGTAAGCACCCAATTCCTTGACGAACAAAGCGACAAGGAGAAAGGCCCCTATGTGTTTGCCTACACCATTCAAATTGAAAACGTGGGCGATCAGACCGCCCAATTGCTCAGCCGACACTGGGTGATTACCGATGCACACAACATTGTGCAAGAGGTGAGGGGCGATGGCGTGGTGGGCGAACAGCCGGTATTAAAACCCGGCCAACGCTTTGAATACACCAGCGGGTGCCCACTACCCACCCCCGTGGGCACCATGCGGGGCGAATACACCTTTGTTGGCGAGGGCGGCGAGCAGTTTGAAGTGCCAGTGCCTGAATTTTTGTTGTCGATGCCAAGGACCTTGCACTAACACAGCCGTCTTGGGGACCGAATTAGGGACCGTTGCCGCGTTTTGGGTCAGGCGACTCCGCTTGGGTCTGTGTGGTTTGATGCTTAGAACGTGACTCCGCTTCGGAAGTGTCGTTTTTTGACGGGGGCAAGGGACGCTCTACACGTGCGCGCAAGGTCCACCACATGATGAACACAATCACGCCCAGCGCCAGCACCATTTCAGCGATGAGTAACCACATGAAGAAAAACCTCCGAATAAGCAAAGCGGCCAAAACTGGCCTGTTGGTATTGATTCTAGCTGGCTGTGCAAGTTCACCACAGCCCACCACAACCGAATGCAAGTGCCCACCCACTCGGGAGCCAGCCCCGGCGCAGGCGGAAGCCCCCACCGCCCTGCCCTTGTGGGCCAAGTCTGATTTTTCTAAGTTGCCTGGCTGGGAGTCGGCCAACCATATCGCCTACTTGCAAGCGTTTGCGAAACAGTGCGCCACCGACAGCAACACCTTGGGCAAGCGCAAAACCACGCCGCCCCCCTTGCTGGAGGCGTGCAAAAAAACTGGGCAGTTTTTGGGTAACCAAGGGCAAGGCAGCGCAAAGCGCTGGATGGAGACTAATTTTGAGGTGTGGCAGTTTCAACAAGAAGATGGCAGCAAGCAGGGATTGTTGACCGGTTATTTTGAGCCTGTGCTTCAAGGCAGCCGCAAGCCCAGCGCAAGATTTAACGCTCCGCTCTATGGCGTACCGAGCGAGCTAATTACTGTGAAGCTAGACGAACTGTACCCAGACCTGAAAGGCAAACGCCTGCGAGGCCGACTGCAGGGCGACAGCCTGGTGCCTTTTTTTAGCCGCGCCGAGTGGGAACGGGTTGGCCCCAACCGTGAAAGGCCCTTGGTGTGGGTCGACGACAAGCTGGATGCGTTTTTGCTGCAGGTGCAAGGCTCGGGGCGAGTGCAATTAACAGACGGCAGCACCATCCGCCTCAGCTACGCGGAGCAAAATGGCCACCCCTACAAGTCGATTGGCAAAGTGCTGGTGGACCGCGGGGAGTTAAGCGCGGCCCAGGCCACCATCCCCGGCATACGTCAATGGGCCAAAGCCAACCCACAGCGTCTGGACGCTTTGCTTAATGAGAACCCCAGCGTGGTGTTTTTTAAAGAAAACGCCGTATTGCGCCCCGAAGACGGGCCAATTGGCGCCTTGGGCGTGCCCCTAACCGCCGAACTGAGTGTGGCGATTGACCGTCAAAGGGTGCCTTACGGCAGCCTGCTGTGGGTGGAATCGAGCAACCCTGTGACCGGCAAACCCATTGAACAAGCGGCTTTGGCGCAAGACACGGGCGGTGCGATACGGGGCCGCGTGCGCGCCGACTACTACTGGGGCACTGGCGAAGCGGCTGGGCAAGCTGCAGGGCTGATGCGCCAGCCCCTACACATGTGGCTGTTCTGGCCCAAAGGCCACAGCTTGCCCACCGAGGGCAATTAAACCCGGTTTACTTTACTTGGCTCGAGCAGCAGCAGCCACGCGGCGGTTTAATTCTGCCGCAGGGATGGCGCCGCTGGCGCGCGTGCCGTCCTGAAAAAAGACGGTGGGCGTGCCTGTGACGCCCATGCCACGGCCCAAAGTGATCAATTCATTGATGGGCGGGTTGCAATCGCCCTTTCCAGTGGGCGACTGGTCGTTGAGCATCCAGTCGTCCCACATTTTGGATTTGTTGTCGGCGCACATCACCTTTTGGGCTTTGTCCAAGGAATCACGACCCAACACTGGAAACACAAAGGTGTAAACCGTGGTGTCTTGTAGCTTGGTCAGCGCCTCTTTGCGGAAACGCTTGCAATATCCACAGTTGGGGTCTTCAAACACCGCGATTTTGCGGCTGCCAGTGCCGTAAACCGTTTTCAAAGCGAGTTTGACCGGCAGGTCTTTGTCAAAATTAATGGCGTTGAGTTTGTCCATGCGTGCCTCGGTGAGGTTGGTCATGGATTTGGCCTCCAGCAATTCGCCCAAAATGAGGTGGCTGCCGCTGGCGTTGGTGTAAATGATTTTTTTGCTGCCGTTGTGACTCACCACCACCTCAAACAAGCCACCGATGACTTCCAGGTCGGTGACCGACAACACTTTGATGCCCGAACCACCCAGTGATTCGTTGACCGCAGCAGTGATGCGGTCCACCTCGGCCTTGCTGGCAGCGCTGGCCGGAGCAACCATGCCCAGCGCGGTGGTGGTAAGGAGGCAGGCCGCTGCCAAGCGCAAGTTGAAGGTGACTTTTGACAACAATTTCATGGTGGTTCCTGAAAAATTCAATTTTTTACACAATGTAGACAATGGACAAATGCACAGGGGTTTCGTTCCGAAGTTGTAGATTACCGCATGGCCTGCTGCGACAACCAACGCTTCAGCATGGGCAGTTGGTTGACAATTTGCATGCCTTTGTTGCGCACCCAGGTGGCCCCAGGAAGGTCGAGCCGGAACAGGGTGTGAAGGCCGTCGGTTAAAAAATGCACGGGAGCACAGGCCGCTTTGCGTCGCCGCTCCCAGGCACGCCACAATTGCTCATCGGCCAGGCCCAAGCGCTGAACAGCCAACAGGCGCTTGCGCGAAGTCAAAAGATTGGCCAGCTCTGCAGCATCCTCCAGGCCAAGATTGAGGCCCTGCCCTGCCAGCGGATGAATGACATGGGCTGCATCGCCCATCAGCACTACCCCTTGGTCGAACCACACAGGCGCCACGCCATGCTTCAGAGAAAAAGCATGGGCGGAACCCACCGGCTGCAAATGACCATACCACTGCTGTACCGCCCCTTGGCCCACACCCGCTATGCGGTCGACCATTTGCATGGGGCCTAACTGCATGAAAGCCTGCGACTGGTGCAAGGGCATGGACCACACCATGGACACGTGCGGGCCGGGCAAGGGCAACATGGCCAAGACTGAATCACCGAAAAACCACTGGCGGGCGGTGCCATGGTGAGGTTTTTCGATTTGGTAGGTGCACACCACGCCCTCGGCGCTGTAATCGCGGAGTTCGAAATCGAGGCCAGCCTGCCGCCTTGTTTGGCTTTGGGCGCCATCGGCTGCAATCACAATGGGCACGCGGGAGGTTTTAAGATTGGTGACCACCGCCCACATGTCACGCTCGCGAGAAAGGCCTTCGACTTTGGCGTCTTGCCACTCAATGCCCGGTTGGTAGCGCATGGCAGCAAACAACACCTCGAACAGGCAGCTTTGTTCAATAATCCAGGTGAGCGATTCCACCCCGGTGTCGCTGGCAGAAAAACGCAATTGCCCTTGGGTGTCGCCCCAAATTTGCATATCGCTGACGGGCTGAACCTTGTCGCTGGGGATATTGTCCCAGACGCGTAATTTGTCGAGCACACGCTGGCTGCGGTGAGACAAGGCAAACACCCGGGGGTCAAACCGCTGCTCAGGTTGCGCAACGAACTGTTGAGGACGACGACCAACCACCAGCACCTTAAACCCAGCCGATGCCAACACCAAAGAGGCCACCAGCCCGACTACACCGCATCCCACAATGGCGGCGTCGTAGTCGTGAGGGCTGGGCACTGTGCTGGAGGTCATTTGCATGGTGGCGGGCCTTTTTTGATCGGGTTGTGCAAAATATTTAACAACATGCTACAGCGAATTTGCACAGGACGTTTGCGCAAGCCCAAACTTTGGGATAAACTTGCGGGCTTCGGTGGTGATTGACCGCCGATTATGCGTGGCCAAGTAGCTCAGTCGGTAGAGCAGAGGATTGAAAATCCTTGTGTCGGCAGTTCGATTCTGTCCTTGGCCACCACCTTCCTCCTTCCATCTACCCCCAGCTGTTAAATTTTGTGAACTTGCATTGCAGTGGCCTTGCGTGCTCGGTTATTCTACGCCCTGCAAAAATCAATAAAAACATAGACCCAGCTTGAAAGCATTTATCCACCAAACACTGCACTTGTGCCGATGCCTTGCGGCTTGCATGGTGCTGTTTGCCGCCCCGGCGGCGGCGGTGGACTATTCCCTGACCGGTTTTGGCACGGTGCAGTACACCGTGGGCGACAACGAAGCCAACTACCTTCGTTTTGCCGACAATGAAGGCACCCTGAAGGTGAATTCTGTGCTGGGTGCACAACTGGATGTGCAACTCACGCAAACTTTGGGTGCCACGGTTCAGTATGTGGTGGCCCCCAAACAAGACAATGACCGTGGTACAGAAATTGATACCCGGTGGGCCTTTGTCAAATGGCGCCCCAACGACAACCTGACCTTCAAGTTGGGGCGGCAGCGCATCAACCTGTACCTGGACGCTGAAAACCTGGATGTGGGGCAGACCTATGTGCAGGCCAACCTCAACCCCGAGGTGTATTTCAACGCCGGCGTGTTGAATCTGGATGGTTTTTCGGCCACCTACAATTTTGAAGACCAAGCGGGCCGCTATTGGGGATTGCAGGCGATCACCGGCAACCGCGACATTATTCAGCGTCCACCTAACTTTTCTGGCGACTTCCCAACCAACCGTTTTGAATTCAATGGGCTGGTTTTAAGCGTTGACGGAGTCGATTACAGGCTGCAATTGGCGTATCACGAGGCAGACGTATATCGCGAGATCACGCGATTCAACGGTGCCCCAGTGATTAACGGGTCTTTCACCGCCCAAGCAGCTTTCACCAACCTGGGGGCAGAGTACCGCTGGGAGGACTATACCCTGCGCGCTGAATATGCCTTGGTGGACCTGTACTTTTCAAATCAGGGGATCATCGGCGGAAGCTTCCGGCAGGCAGGCCAATCAAAATACCCAGAGCAAGCGGGCAACTTGGTGTTGATACGTGCATTGAACGAGCGGCTTGCAGTCTATGGTAGCTGGGGGCGTTTTGTTTCTGATTTTGATGACCAATACTCTTTGGCCATTGGCGGCCGGTATCTGATCACGCCCTCTCAATCAGTTAAAGCTGAACTGATGCATGTGGTGGAAAAAAATACCCGTCCACAGTTGTCAGACAACGCAATTCCCAACACCACGTTCAACCTTCTGAGCGTGAACTACAACTGGGTATGGCAATGAGCAAGCGCCTGACCCACTTATTGTTCATGACGATGTGCAGCGTGCTGCTGGGGCTGGGCACTGCTGGGGCCGTGAGCGCGCAGGTGTTGGTGCTAACCTCCACCAGCAATCCCATTCAGGAAATTGGTGTAAAAGAGTTGCGTAGCCTGTACAAAGGGCGCCTAAGCCGGGTGGGCGAACAAACCGTGATACCGCTAAACAAGCCCGCTGGCAGCGTGGACCGCACGCAGTTTTTGTCCCTCATGTTGAACCAGAACGAACTGGACTACACGGGCTACTGGCATGTTCGCCGCTACAGCGGCCAAGGTGTGCCCCCTCAAGAAGTAAAGAGCCGTGAGGATTTGTTTGATCGACTCAAAGGCAACCCCAACCTGCTGGGTTACATTTGGGTGGAGCCAGGCAGCAAGCCCGAACTGCCCGAGGGCATTAAGGCCATCAAGATTCGATGAGCTTTGGGATTGCCAACCTGTAGAAAAGGGGCTTTGAATTACTCGTGCGTGTAACCCTTGCTTAAGGGCAACCACCAAGTAAAACCAAACACCAGCGTTTTTAAGGCCACTTTGCCTGCTGGCACTTGCTGGCTTCGCAACTTGTTCATGGCCAGAGGGATTTCAAGCACATGGGCTACAAATATAATTACGGCCAAGGTGTTCAGCCAAGGCAAATCAAAGCCCATCAGCCCCACCACGGCAACAATCAGCCAAAACACCACCAACCCCGCCTGTAAACCATACCAAATTCGTTGTTCTTCTTGCACTGCAGCCTCCCTTGATTGTGCCTGTGCTGTGCAGTGTACCTCAGCGGGTGAGCACCGCCGTGCCATAGCAATCCATGCTGTCGATTTGCACGGTCACCTCGTTGGCTTGCAGGCCCAAGGCCGTAAAAATTTCGTCCAAGGCGCCGCCCAAGGTGTTGAGTGTGGCCTTGAGCACCGGATTGGCTGCGAGCACGTTCAAAATACCATTGAGCGCGTTGACATTGGTTTGCAAATTGGTCAGCAGATTGCCCACACCCTGAGAAGCTTCGAAGCTGTATGAGGAGGTGATGGTGGGGTCGGGGTAACCCTGCAAAACCACCCCATTGGCCGAGGCGCTGCCCACGGAGGCATTCACCGTAGGGCGGCCCAGCAAGGGCAACTGTGGCATGCCCAAAGCAGCACTCAGTGGTGTGGACTGTAAATCAGCCAAAACACCTGATGTGGATTGAGGCAAACGACATTCAATGTCGCGAACATCAACCTCTCCCCCACCGGTGGTCACCGACAAATCCAGCAAACCGTTGAGGCGAGTGGTCACCTGTATTTGCTCGGTGCGCGCCGATGCAATGGTTTGACCATTGTTGCTTAACTTGGTGGCCACAAACATTTGAGGTGGGCCGAGCACTTTAACGCGCAGGGTGTTGCCCAGACGAAGCTCGATGCCATTGCCCTGAATTCCCTCAGCGGCGGCCAAGCTGGATGCAAATGCTAGATTGCCCAACCGCAAAGAGGCCCCGGCAAAATCGGAATCCCCCGAAGTGTCAGCAGCCAGAATTTCGCTTAGCAAAAATTCAGTGGTGCCCATGGGGCCATTGTCTGGAATGTTAACCACCGGCGCACCGGGCCCAGCCACAGTGAGCGCGGCTTGCATTAGGTCGGCGGCTGTTACATTGGTGTTGAGCAGTTGTGCCATGTTCATTTGGCCGCCCGAATTGAACACCCCAAGCTCCACGCCCAGTTGCAACAAGTCCACCCGAGCATTGGATGCCAGCAGACCTTGAAAGCCCAGCAAATTAAACCGAAGCTCTGTGCCCAAGGCGCTAAGAAGCGGGGACAAGCCGGACCCATTCAGGTTGAGGCTGAGCAGATTGGTGCCCACGATTCCGGACACAATAGGCGTCACGGTGGCCTCTGCAATCGCAACCACTGGCTGGGTGCCCAAAAATGCCGCAGGCACGTTGCGTTCTAGCCGAACCAGGACCGACTGCTGGCAAGCCGAGGGGTCCAACAGGGTGTTGGTGCCCCGAATATTGCAATTGATGGTGATGCTGTCGGTGTTGTTGTCCAGCCCATTGCGCACGGCCAGATCGCGGGCGGCCTGAAAGCCATTGCCCGCGTTGTCGATGTCGCTGGCGGCTGCCTTAGCGGCCAAATCAGCCACACGCTGCACCTCTTCTTTTTCCCAAACCACTTGGCCCAAGCCCAACACACCCAGGGCCCCAAGGGTCATGAGCATGATGAAAATGGTGAGCACCGTGATGGCGCCAGTTTGTCTGGATTGCGATACCATGGCAGGCGAATATTCAAATGATTTCAGGGACATGCTTTGATTGTGCCCCAGTTTGAAAGCAAGGAATCGCCCGAACTGAGGAATATTTCACCCCCGATTGGCCAGACGCTGCACTTCCCGCCACAAGGCGTCAATTTCGGCGGCCGCCTTGGAATGGGGAGAAAACTCGTTGACCGATTTGCCCAAGCCCACGCTGATGACGAAATCATTACGCTCGTGAACGATGGTGCGGCACACCGCAGCCGTGGCTTTTAGTTGATCAAACACAATGTCGGGGGTTTTGCTGAGCACCGAGGCCCCATTGATGACCCAAGTGACCTTGCTGCCCGCCTCTGCTGCCCATTCCAATGTGTTGCTGGCGCTGTGAATGTCCAAAGGGCTTGCTTTGGTGGGAATAAGAACCAGGTCCGCATGGGCCAAGGCGTCTTTGACCCATTTTTTGTCGGTGGGGGGCATGTCAATGAACACGAAGTCGTAACCTTCATCTTCAAGTTCAGCCAAGTCGAGCGAGATGTCGCGCGAGCCCACCTTGCGAACCACAGGGTAATCTTTGTCGCGCAGAGAGGCCCAAAACAAACTCGACCCTTGAGGGTCGGAGTCCAGCAGTGCAACCCTGCGCTTACCTTGTTGCGCAGCGTGTGCAGAAAGATTGAGGGACAAGGTTGTTTTTCCAGCCCCGCCTTTGCGGCTGCTGATGATGATGGTCTTCATGGGTAGAACGCCTTCCTCTGCTGATGGAATTCGAGACAATTCAGAGAATTTATTCTAACTTGCCCACCCAGTGGGGAAAAAGTTCTTGGATGCGCGTGGTGCGCAAGGGCATTTGTATGCTTTGACGGGTTTGCCACAGGTCGATTTGATCGGTCATGAGAGTGCTGCCCACCCAACCATCCTGTCCACCCAGCAATACAAAGTGGTTTTCGTCAAGATCATCGAGATCAGACAAATGCCGGCTTTGCGAACCGTAACTGGTTTCGTCAAACCCACGGATAAAGCCGTGTGCATTTTTCATGAGCGTTTCCCTGGAGCCTGCACCAGGAAAGGATTTGGACGAGAACCACTTTCCCAGCAAAGGCACATGACCCAGCACATGGCGAAGCCTGATTTTGTGCACCGTGCCCCACATCGGCCAAGGCTGCGCTGAATCCAATGCCGCTTGAAGGGCCTTGGGCACCAAGGCCTCGCGCTCGTTGACGTTGAGAGCGATGAGGTCCTCGAGCAAACAACTCGACAAATAGGACCATTGCTCCATGAGGGCGGGAATTCGCCCACCGTGGCGCAAAACAGACAGGCCCCTCACCAAAGCATGCAAATAACACTCAAATTGCACAGCAGCCAAACTGTCGGCGCTGTAACTGCCATCCCAGTGCTCCAGGGTGTTGCAAAGCGCCTTGTGCGCCGGGTGGCTGGCATGAGGGCGGGAAAAGGCGGCAAGGTCGGAAGACAAACGTTGCGCCAGAGGGGAGCAGACATCAAGTTGCACGTCCAGCAAAGCTTGGGCACTGAGCTTTGCCTGCCCTGCCAGCAAATGGCGCGCCCGCATCACTCGATCGTCCCCGTTGAACAAAAAGCCCAAACCATCCACTTCGGAAGGCCGATTGTTGGCTGATACCAAGAAGCCCTCCGGCGGGTTGATGACGCTTGGAAAATCGCTGGCGCACATCCTGGATGACCAGCTTTGGTGGGCAAGGTCCTCGGGCAACACCCAATCATCGTCGGGAAAACCATTGCGCTTGGGCAAGGTTGCAGCCAACACGTGGCCAATGTTGCCATGCACATCGGCACCCAACACATTCAAAGGTGTAACCCCCACACCAGCCATGGCTTGGTGAAGCTCGGGCACTGAGTTGGCCTGCATGGCCTTCAAGAAACACGAAATTTCGTCCGTGGGCCAGTGGCCCGCCCATCGCAAGGCCAGTGGGTCATTGCCACACAAACGCCCCAAGGCGGCACAATCGGTGAGGACCGGCCCATGCGGCGTGTTGCGCAGGGTGCGTTTTCGCCCCCAGCCCAATCGGGTTTTGATGTGAACCACCTGCGTGGTGGCATTGGCCAAAGTGGCTGGGTCTAGCCGAACAAGGTCAGAGGATGCTGCGCGAAGGTTGGTCCCCCCCCAGGCCAAGGCTGGGTTGCGACCCAAGCCGAGCACGGGCACGCCGGGGAACATCAGCCCCACGGCTTGAATGCCCGGGCTGTGCAAACCCACCATCATCCAGACGTTGGGCAAATGTTGGCCAAGGTGTGGATCGTTGACCATGAGCGGATGACCGCTGTGTGTGCGGGTGCCATGCAAAACCATGGAATTGCTGCCTGAACGGGCGATGCCGGCAAGGAGTGCTGCAGTTTGTTGAGCCACGCTGGCTGGTTTGCTTCCCGGTGCTTGAAAGCTGACGGACACCCCAGCCCCCACACGCTTTAATCGATTCCACCAAGCGATGAAGTCGCCAGACAATCGATGCTCGATGAGGGAAAAGTAAATAGGCCAGTTGACATCGGCGCCAGCCAAACGACCAAAGCGCAAAATATCCAAAGGCGTGTATGGCTCGGGACGAATGCCCATCAAGCGCTCGTCCAGCCCCCGCCCACGCTGGGCCTGTACGCAGTTTAAACCCGATACAAAGTGCTCAACCCAAGACCTGGAGTCTGCTGGCATGTTGGCCCAGATCTCTGGACCAGCGCGACCAAAATCAAGCAAGCGGATCAGATGATCCATGTCGATGAACTGCCGGCCACCCATTTCGGACAAACGACCCTGAGCAAGGCGCTTTAAAAATTGCAGTTGGGGACCACGCTGGAACTCGGTGATGGCCCCCAGGGCAAAAGCAAGCTGATCGGGTGTATTTGCATGCACATAGGGCACAAAATGGTCGTTGAAGCGAATGAAGGTGCCCGCCTCAAAGGGCAAACTGAGCGACCTGAATTGGACAAGGCGGTGTTGCAAGGTGAGGCTGGGGTAGCGAATGGACAACACCCCAAGACGGGCCGACCACCGAGCCAGGCCGTGGGCAATGCGCCGTAGCCAGCGGCTGCGAACCGGACCAAACGATTTGAGCACTTCAGGACAGACTGTACGACACCAAACGGCCCAATTTTTTATGCAAGGTGCGATGAAGCTTGTTGTTCAAGCGACGCTGGCGAGCAGCCTGCACCTTGAAATGCACTTGGTTGACCCAAAAAATGGCTTGGCGCATGGTGGCCCCAACGTTGGTTGACTAACGCCAACATACCCGGGGCCTGTTTCAGCCGTATTACAGCAGGTTTGCCTCAGGCCACTTTTTTGCTTCGTGACTTGGCCGATTTCTCGACCTCGGCGTGCAGGGCCAGAAATTCTTGGGTGAGCTTGTGCCCGGGCATGAAGTGGATCATGGGCTTGGACACGTCGTGGCTTTCGCGAATTTTGACCGAGGATGACAAGCTGGTGGTCAGCACCGGGTGGCCCTCTTCACGCAGTTCAGCCACCAGTTTTTGAGGCAGGCTGGCGCGGGGCTGAAACTGGTTGACCACAATGCCTTCAACACTCAAGCTTGGGTTGTGGTCAGCGCGAATTTCATTGAGGGCATCAAGCAAGTTGTACAAAGCCCGGCGAGAAAACTCGTCGCAGTCGAAGGGGATGAGCACGCTGTGCGCTGCAATCAAGGCTGAGCGCGAAAAAAAGTTGAGCGCTGGTGGGGTGTCAATATAGACCCGATCATATTGACCGGCAATTTCTTCAAGGGCTTCACGGAGTTTAAAAATTTTGTAGCGCGATTCAAGCTTGACTTGCAACTCTTCCAAACCCGGGTGGCTGGCCAGCAAATGCAAGTTGTCGTGCGGCGTTTCTACAATAAATTCGGCGCTCTTTTTGGGTCGAATTTTAAAATTCAAGGCTTGGTCGTAAAGATCGGCCAGGGTGTAGGGCAGCGCATCGCCCGACTGCCCGGTGATGTACTGGGTGCTGTTGCCTTGGGGGTCCAGGTCGATGAGCAGGGTTTTTAAGCCCTGATGGGCTGAAATGGCAGCCAGATTGCTGGCGATGGTGGATTTTCCGACCCCACCTTTTTGATTGAACACCACGCGATGCATGCAGACCCCCTTAAGCAAGCTTTTTAAGTACGTTTGCCACTTTATCAAAGACTGGCCCGTATGGGGCACGCAACAATGGGGCTGCATTGAATTTCGATTGCTCCAGCACCGGCTTGAGCTTGGATAAGGTGTCGAACCCGGTTTTGCCAGTGTAAGAGCCCATGCCACTTCCCCCCACACCACCAAAAGGCATGTTGTTGTTGAGCACATGCCACATGGCATCGTTGACAGTGACCCCACCTGACACGGTGTGGTCAAGCACAAAGCGCTTTTCACCCTTGCTGGTGGCAAACAAGTAAAGGGCTGGCGGACGTGGGCGGTTTTGTACCTCCAAAACAGCCTGCTCCAGGGTGTCGTAGGGCACGATTGGCAAAATCGAGCCAAACACCTCTTCTTGCATCAGACGCAATCTCGGGCTGGGGTCCACCACCAAGGTCAGGGGGAATTTTTGCGATGCGGGCTCAAACAGCTCGCCAGCCGGGTTAATTTGCAACACCCGCGCACCATGCCGTTTTGCCTCGGCAACCAGTTCTTGCAGGCGTTCCATGTGGGCCGCACTGATCACGCAAGACACATCCGGATTGTTGCGTATGCTGGGATATTGCTTTTGGGCGGCCTGCCCAACCGCCTGCACAAATTCATCCAAGCGTGGCCGTGGCACCAAGGCATAGTCGGGGCAAACACTCATTTGCCCGGCGTTGATCATTTTGGCTTGGGCCGCACAGGCCGCGGCCTGCCCCAAGTGGCCACTGGGTGCCACGATCAAGGGGGATTTGCCACCCAGGTCCATGGTGACGGGGGTGAGGTTTTCTGCCGCGGCGCGGGCCACCAACTTGCCCACCCGCTGCGAGCCCGTAAAGAGCAGGTGGTCAAAGGGCAATCGCGAGAAGGCCTCGCCAACAGAGGCATCACCCTCGACCACGGCCACCACCTCTTGGCCGAAGTTGTTTTCCAACAATCGAGCCATGAGTGAAGACGTGCGAGGAGTATGTTCGCTGGGCTTGAGCATGCAACTGTTTCCAGCGCCCAGTGCTGAAGCCACCCCGGCAAACCCGAGGTAGACCGGAAAATTCCACGAAGCAATGATCCCGATGACGCCCAAGGGCTGGGGATGAACATACGACACAGAGGGCCGCAACTGCCAGGGCGTGGGCACGCGGCGAACTTTCATCCAGGCTTTAAGATTGGACTTGGCGTGCCGAATAACCCCCAAGGTGGCAACAATGTCGGCCATGATGGACTCGTGGCGGGAGCGATGCCCATAGTCGTTGGACATGGCCGCGAGCAGTTCCGACTCATTGCGCAAAATGGTTTCTTCCAGCAACTCCAGGTTGCTGACCCGTTCATGAAATTCCGGGTTGGGGTTGGCAAGGTGGGCGCACTTTTGGCGTTCAAACACATCATGCAAACGGCCGCTGATGAGTTGAAGATTGTCCATGCGGTCCATGGCGGGGGTCTCCAGCAGGTTTTGGGCCACCGGCTGAACTGTGTAGCCCTGCACATGGCGCTTTGTTATGAGCTTTTAATTGTGCGTGGGTGAATCACCCTGTACAACCCCCTCAAATGTGCCCTACTGAGCAAGAAAAACGGGCCGTTAAAGGCCCGTTTGTGCAAACCACTGTGAACAGTGCGCCTAGCCGGCCACCTTCTTGGGGCGCTTGGCCAGGAAGTAAGCCAAGGCTGGCAAGAACACCACCGCCCCCACCATGTTCCACAAGAACATGAAGGTGAGCAGCAGGCCGATATCGGCCTGGAACTTGATGGGCGAAAACGCCCAGGTGGCCACACCGATGCCCAAGGTGAGCCCGGTGAACACCACCGCTTTGCCGGTGGACTTCAAGGTTTCGAAGTATGCATCGGCCAGCGTTTTGCCTTCTTTGAGGTATTCCTCCAGCTTGCCGTAGATGTAAATGCCATAGTCCACACCAATGCCCACACCCAGGGCGATCACTGGCAAGGTGGCCACTTTTACACCGATGCCCAACACCACCATGAGCGCGGAGCATAACAAAGAGGTGAGCGCCAAGGGTGCGATGATGCAGATCACGGTGCGCACTGAGCGGAAGGCAATCAGCACCAACAGGGCCACCACACCATACACCCAGATCAGCATTTCAACCTGCGCCCGGCTGACCACCTCGTTGGTGGCGGCTTCAATACCTGCATTGCCTGCAGCCAGTTTGAAGGTGACGTTTTCGCCTGGGTCCATGCTGTCGATGATGCGCTGGGCCTCAGCCACCACCCGCTCCAGGGTTTCGGCCTTGTGGTCTTCCAGGAAGATGATGATGGGCATGAAACTGCAGTCAGAGCTGAACAAACCATCGGACAAATTCATGCCGCTGATGGTGCCGTTGAGTACAAACTGGTTGCGGTTCAGGGTCATCCACTTCAGGTCGCCTTCGCTGTAGGCGCTGATCACAAACTTGGAGCGGTCGGCCAGCGAGATGCTGCTTTGCACGCCGGGTACCTGCTCAATTTGCCATTGGAACAGATCCACGGCTGTGAGGGTGTTGTACTTGATGCAGCCATCTTTCACGGTTTCAACCATGACCACAAACACATCGGTGCTGGTGGAGTAGTTGTCGGTGACGTAGTTGTTGTCGAGGTTATAGCGGGAATCTGCACGCAGTTCGGGCGCGCCTTTGTCGAGGTCGCCAATTTTTACATTGGCATTGCCCCACAAACCAACCGCCAACAAGCCCAAACCCACAGCCAAAGCCGCAGTGGCCATTTTGGGTTGAGAGAACCCGGCCAGGAAGTGCCAGAACCGGTTGCTGCCACTCTCGCTTGCTTGTAGTTTTTGCACAGCCGATTCGTCCACCCCGGTGTAGCTCATGATGAGCGGCAGCAGCACCAGGTTGGTCAAAATAATGGTGGCCACACCCACCGATGCCGCAATGGCCAAATCACGAATCACGGGAATATCAATCACCATGAGCGTGGCAAAGCCAAAGCCATCGGAGATGAGCGCGGTTAAACCCGCAATATACAAACCGCGGAAGGCCAAGCGTGCGGCATCAAGCCGGTTGTGGCCTTCGCCCTGCTTGTGTGCGATGGCGTTTACAATTTGCACGCCGTGGCTAACCGCAATGGCAAACACCAGAAACGGCACCAGCATGGAATAGGGGTCCAGGCCCTTGCCCAGCGCGTTGATGAGCCCCAACTGCCAAACCACGGCAATGATGGAACACACCAGCGTGGCCAAGGTGCTTTTAACACTGCGGGAATACAAAAACAGCATCACCAGGGTAATCACCACGGCCACGCCAAAGAACATCACCACCTGTGTGGCGCCTTCGATGAGGTCGCCCACAATTTTTGCAAAGCCGGTGACGCGAATTTGAATTTTGTCGGAATTGAATTCCTGGCGTAGCTCGGCTTCTACCCGTTCAGAAAACTCTTTGTAATCCAGGCGTTGACCGGTTTCAGGATTAATCTCCAACAGCGGCAGATAAACAATCGAGCTCTTGAAGTTGTTGGCCACCAGGCGGCCGATTTGGCCAGACAGCTCCACATTTTGGCGCACTTGCGCAATGCTCTCGGCGCTGCCATCGTAGGTGGCCGGAATTACCTGCCCGCCTTCCAGGCCCTCTTCCGTCACAGACACCCAGCGGGTGTTGGCGGTCCAAAGCGAGGCCATTTCAGGGCGGTTAACGCCGGGAATATAAAAAGCTTTGTCGGTGACTTGCTTGAGTGTCTCCAGGTATTCGGCAGAAAAAATATCGCCTTCCTTGGCCTCCACGGTGACTCGCACCACGTTGCCCAAACCAGACAACTCGCCCCGGTTTTTCATGAAGTTTTGAACAAACTCATGGTTACTGGGGATCATTTTGTCGAAACTGGCTGCCACCTTGAGTTGCGTGGCCTGCCAGCCCAGCACCACGGTGATGATGGCGAGCACACACAACACGAGCACTCGGTTATTGAACACAAGGCGCTCAATCAAAGGGCCTTGCGAGGGGGTTTTGTTGGATGTTGTCATGGCCAATGCCGCTCGCGATTATTTGAATTCAGACAGGGACATGGTTTTAAAACCGCGCATGCCCGCCAGCAGAAGTTGGTTTTGATTCAGCTGCACCACGGCTGCAGAGGGCAATTTGTCTTGCCTGCGCACCACTTGCAGGGTCTGGAAGTCGTCATTGCTCTTGGCCACCAAGCCCCGGGAGCCCACCACCAGCATGGAGCCGTCTTCTAGCACCACACCGGAACTGAAGGTTTCGCGCAGGTTGGTGCTGACCTCTTGCCATTGCTGCTCACCAAAAGGCAAGCGGAACGCATGCCCACGCAGGCCAACGGCAACGATGGTGCGTGTGCTGGGCGCTTCAAGCAGCCCAAAAATGGAACCGTCGTAGTCGATTTTTTTGGCGGTCCAGGATTCGCCTTCGTCACTGCTGACAAACACGGAACCTTGCTCGCCAGCCACCCACACTTCGCCAGTTTTGGTGATCAGCAAAGCGTTCAAGTGGTAGTTGTTGGGGTTTTGAATGCGCCCGCCTAGGTAGGTCCAATTGGCGCCCTGGTCGGTGCTTTTTAGCAATTGACCATAGGCACCGGCCACAATCACCGTGCCAGTGGGGGTAACGACCACATCCATGAGTGGTTTGGACGGCCCAACCTCCACATCGCCTTGGGCGGTGTCGACCTGGAACATGGCCTCTTCTGCGGCCACTTCGAGTTGCTCACGCACATCGGCTGGCGCGTTGCTGGGCAGCTCGTCCAACCTGGCTTGCAGGTCGTCGGCCTTGGCTTGAATGGTTTCGAGTATAAATTGGTTGATGGTGTTGCCGTCGATGAGCTTGACCCAATTGGCCCCACCGTCTTCAGTCTTTAACACCACGCCATCGTGGCCCACAGCATAGCCCAGGGCCTCGTTGGCAAACATCACAGAAGTGAGGGTAACCGACACGGGCACTTTGCCCGGAGTCCAGGTGTCGCCTTGGTCGGTGCTGGTGAGTATTTGCCCAAATTCACCCGTGGCCACCAGCTTGTTGGCGCCTATGCGTTCAATGTCCAGCAGCAGGCTGCGCTTGGCATTCACCGAAGGGATGGCCGGGGTTTCCAGCAGATCCACCTTGGCTTGCGGTGCAGTACCCAGGGTGAGCAAGGCGGCGCCGAGTGTGGCACTGGCCACGCCGACGGCCAGCCGCGTGCGTTTAAAGCGGGCAAAAAATAACATGGTGTGTATTCCTTGGTCGAAAAAAAAGCTGCCCGGGAACACCTCCCCGAGCAGCCCGTTTCACTGGCCTTTACTGAACGCCCAGGCGGCGCAAGCCCGCGGGGGTGTAGTTGGCCCGGTCTGGGGTGAAGTCAAACACAAAGGGTTGTGCGGCTTCGTTGGTCAAACCGATGGTGAGGTAACGGCCTGCCTGCAGGTCGTACAACACTTCGGCAGCGTAGAAGGGCACCTTCTCGTTGTAGTACTGAATGGCATGGGCTTCAGCCACTCGCCACAGGGCGCCCTTGCCATCGTAGTGGTCGATGACAGCAGCTTGCCAGTTGTCTTCGTTCACATAAAACACGCGCTTGGCGTAAATGTGGCGGGCATCGCTCTTGAGCGTGGCTTCCACTTCCCAAACACGGTGCAACTCGTAGCGCAGGTGCTCAGGGTTCATGTGCAGAGGCTGGTGAATTTCCTTGTAGGTCAGCTTGCTATCGGCCAGGCGGTAGCTGTTGTAGGGAATGTACATCTCTTTTTTACCCTTCAACTTCCACTCGTAACGGTCGGGGGCGCCGTTGTACAGGTCGTAGTTGTCGGTGGTACGCAAACCATCGGCTGCAGTTCCGGGTGAGTCGTATGCCACTTGGGGCGCACGGCGCACACGGCGCTGACCAGCGTTGTACTGCCAGGCGCGGCGACCTTCTTTAACCTGGTCGAGTGTGTCGTGCACCAACAGCACGTTGCCTGACACAGACACGGGGCTCTTCAAGATTTGGTAGAAGTAGAAGTTGATGTTTTCGTCTTCACCAGCCTTGTAGAAATCGGGCAGGTTGCGGGGGAACACCAGCGTGTCTTCAATTCGGTTGATGATGAAAGAACCATCGCGCTCGACAGGCACCTGCACAAAATCACGCTTGGCCGCACCGCCGCGGTAGCGGGTGAGGTGGTTCCAAATCACTTCCACGCCGTTTTGTGGAATGGGAAATGGAATGGCCTGCTCAAATTTGTCCACCCCGTTGCCACCGCCCGTGGTCACGGCATTCACGGCGTTTTTCTTGGCGGCATCCAGCACCTTTTGTGGATAGGCGGTGGTGCGATGTGTTTTGTACACATTCATTTTGTAGGTGGGGTACTTCTTGAGCATTTGGTACTGACCTTCCGACAGGTTGGCTTTGTACTGGTCTGCATTGGCCCCGGTGATGGTGAACAGCGGCTTTTCGTTGGCAAAGGGATCAACCAAGTGCTGGCCTGGCTTGTAGCCGGCTGGCGCCTTGGTTAAACCGCCGGTGTAGGCGGGAATGGTGCCTGCGGCGTTGCCGGCTTTTTCGGCGCCAAACTCGGTGAGTGTGGTGCCCAGCTTGGCAGCCTCTTGAGCACTAACCGCAGCCTGCGCAGCGCCGGCTGCGAACACGCTTGCCAGAGCCAGTGCTGTGAGTTTTGTTTGCAACTTCAACATAAAAATTCCTCCAGTGTGTCTCTGTTCTTAGAATGAGTAGGAAAAGCTGAGCGACACAAAATCGCGGTCACGAAGCACGTCGAAGTCGGCGGCGTTGGTGAACGTGGTGTAGTTGATGCTCGCTTTGGTGTTGGCGTCGAATTCAAGCCCCAAGCCCAAGCCAACCGACTGGCGACCTTCGTTGAAGGCTTGACCGGGTTCGGGTGACCAGCCATCTACGTCATGCGACCAGGCCAGGGATGGAATGAGGTCGATGCCAGCGAACACGTCGCGGTAAGTGGCAGCGGTGCGCAGGCGGTAGCCCCAAGAGAAGTCTGTGACGAAGCCGTTGAAACTATTGCCTGGGTCTTGTGCGCCACCAAAAACGGCATTACGTCCATAGCGAATACCGCCGTTCCGGATGTCTGGCAGGCCATCAACAAACACGGCAGCGACTTCACCCACAAAAACCACTTGACTGGATCCCAAAGCGCGATCGAACGTCTTGATCAGGGTGCTCTGCACTTGGGTGACATCGAATCGGTCAAATCCGTTAACAATGCTGCCGGCTGGCGCTCCGGCTATGCGGTTACGAAGGTCCGCTGGTGCGGTGGCACCAAAAAACGGTGCCCCAGTGGCCGCACCGTTTGTAAGCCCCGCTCTCAACAGATCGGTTGCATTGATTTGAACAGGCAAATCTTGGGTCATGGAGGCCTCACCAGACCAAGCCCAACCACCGACGTTGGTTGCGAAACTTGCGCCGAACACCTTGATATCTTCTGGATAATCAGCAATGTAACGGGAGTCTGATGTCGGCCCAAACGTGGCTGGCGTGCTGCCTTTTCTCAAGCTCGCGAGTGGCAAGCGGCTGTGATACTGCAGCGCGTAAACGCCAAGCTCGGCGTCCAATGATTCAAAGTAGCTCCGCAAAGCGACGCCAAATTGTCCGCCATCGTCAGGTTGATTGTCCAAACCTCGCGTCACAAATGTTGAACCAAATTGGTTTCGATCAGCGGTTGCGGTACTGAACGCCAGACGATCGCAACCATCCGACAAAAAGTCCGCTGTTGAGAAGTAAGTGCCGCATCCCTCAGGCACCGTTTTTCTCCATTTGAGTTGATAAAAGGCTTCCAAGCTGGTGTTATCTGTGACACCCAAATTCATGTACACCATCTCTGCTGGCGTGAAACCTTCTTTGAGTTCTGCACCAGGTCGACGGAATGCAGAAACGTCAATCGTGTTCAAGCCAGCGATTGGGCTCAAAATGAAGGTGCTCTCACCCCAACTAATCACCTGCTTACCAAGACGGAAATCCAAGGGCTTTTCAGCGATTGTGGTATTCAAGTAGAAAAATGCATCGAGCAAATCGATGCCATCAAAACGTGCATATGGATGAAACCCGCTGTCGTCCAACTTTTGGTTTGGTGCGTTGCTCGTGGGCTCATGACCATGGAAGACCTCGTCATTGTTCAAAGTGTGGTCGTAAAACCATTTGACTCGCGAGAAAAAACCATAGTTTTGGCGTTTCAAATCAAAGTCATGGACACCCTTGATGATGGTAGAGAATGGATCCCCTTTGTCAAAATTCAGATTCCCGTCATCGCCGGTATTGGAAAAACCCTGTCCCGCCAACCCTTCGGCGTTGACGTTCCCAGTCGAATAAAGACGTCGATCGGCCCCTTGAATCCTGAAGCTCGTACCTGCTGAAATCGTTGAATTGACACTCAGATCAAAGTCCCCGATCTGAAAATCCTTTGCCTGCGCAGGTGCCATGGCCGCGGTGAGCAGGCCCACTGCGATCATGTTGCGCACGGCAACGTTGGTTTTTGTTTTCTTGAAAATATGTTTGGTCATGGTGCCCCCGTGGTCGAGTAAGCAGGCGAACACGCCCGCAGGTAATTCGCGTCCTTCAAGAAAAGGATGCGCATAAACTCAATGGAAAATCGAATGGTTGATCCGGCCTGCTAGCAGGCAAAAACCACCATCACGGGGAGCGGTGCAAAACTGCAGATAGATAAGACATGTCACCTCCGGTCGTGCATCTTGGGATGCTTTTGTGTAAATTTTTTGCTTAGTGTAAAGCAGCTTTCAAAAAAAGAAAACCGTAATTACAGTTTTGCTAATCTAGAGCGCTTCGTCTAAAAATGTACCACCGGAGTAACATGAAATGTTGCGGGGTTTATCAAAGTTCGCAAATTAGTAGTAATTTCACTACAGGATTGCCCGAAGGGCACAGGGTAAACCCTTGCCCTACAAGGCTTTGGGGGTAATGCCGAGTTGGCGTGCCACCATTTCCTGCAGGCGCTGCTTGAATTCGGGTGTTTTAAATTTGACCGGCCCAGAATCTCGCAGGCGCGCGTTGTGCAGTGCCCCGTACACCACCTGAATGGCAAACGACAGGCTGCGCATGGGGTCGGGGTTGAAGGTTTTGTCGATGTGGGGTTCCAGGGGGGTGAAGACCGTGGAAATGAATTGAATACCCACATCGCGCATGGGGGTGGAGTCGATGAATCCTTTGGATTCGCGGATAAACGCCTCGGTGAGGATGGAGCTGTACTCCCCCTGAAAAATACCCACCAGGAAAGCCACCACTTCATCGCAAATGGCCCGCCCTTCCACGTTTTGCCAGTTGCGGTTGTCAAACTGCCTGGCCGCTTGTGCCAACAGTTCATGGCAGCTTTCTACGATGAGGGCGTCGAAGTAGCTTTCTTTGTCTTCGAAGCGACTGTAGAAGGAGCCCACCGTGCAATTGGCTTCCGAGCAGATGTCTTTGATGGAAATGTCTTCCAACACACGGGAGTGCAGCAACTTGCGGCCAGCTTTAAGCAGGTCGTGCCGTTTTTTAAGGCTACGGGCCTGCATGGCTGGGCGTACACCGTCGGTCTTGTCGATTGCTTCTGCTTTGGCTTGGTTTTTCACCGGCGTAGAGGTGTGCCCACCGAGTGGCGGGCACCTTGCGTAGTTGATTTAAAGCGGGATTATGGCATTAATTTCATACAGCGCAAGCCGGGTTTTACCGCGCACCCACGGTTGGCAGGTTGATTTCTCCAGTGAGCGATACAACTGGAGTGACCGCATCGCGCGACCCAGTGGCCGGGAATTGGGGATGGTAGCCGTACACCAACAGACCCAACTTTTCGCCAGTGCCAATGCGTTCGGCCACGCCGTTCAGTTCTACGTGGCGTTTGCCAAAACCGCGCACAGGCGTTACCTGATCGTCAATTAAGCGCCATGCGCCGTTGCGCTGCACGCCCAGGCCCACGAACACAATGGGGTCGCAACCCAGTTCCGCACCCAGCAAGCCCACGGGTGAGGTGTTAACAGCGGTCGACAACGGCGTGCAAGCCGGGTTTTGAGCGTTGGCCACAGGTGGCGCAACGTTCAACGTGGCGGTGGGAATGCCAGCGATGCTGCTGACACCCTCGGGCAAAGGCAGCTCTACCACGGCGGGGGCGAAGGGGTAACGCAGCACACCCGCCACCGAGTTGAACAACACGTTGCTGTTGGCACCTGGGGTGAAGCTCACTGGGATGGCAGGCAGCACAGATTGTGTTTTGGCACCTTTGACCACAGGGCCGTTTTTGCTCATGAACTCGTCCACAGGCACCCACGCGGCGGCGTTGTCACTGACACCCCGACCCACGTCGTCGGTGAAGCTCACGCACACATTGTTTTTGTTGGCGGCCAGGGTATCGAATGCTTTGGCTTGGTTGGCTTCGTTGGTGGCCTTGATGGCGGCAGCTTCTTGGGCGGTGAACAGTTTTTCGACCAAGAATGCGTATTGCGCATCCACAATACCAAGGTCGCCACAGGCAAACGGGCCTCCTGCCTTTTGGAATTCAATTTCGTTCAAGCCGGCTTGTACCAACTGCTGGGTTTGGCCGCCCGCGCCCACGCCCAGAATATGACCACTCTGGTGGGTGAGCAATCGAACATCCGCCTTGTTGCCTTTGTCGTCTGTGAGGTTGCGGTAGCACTGGAAGTTGTGCCAGGCGTCGTTGAAGTTAAACAGCGTGTCACGGAAGCCCTGTGTGAACAGAATATCCACGGGTTGAGGCTTTTTGGGTGCATAGCCGGGGGTTACCGTGGTGTTGGCAAATGTTTGAGCGCCGGGCACCTCTGCATCGCAAAAATAACTGGGGCTGTGGTAGCGGAAAAACTCCAAAGCACCGGCCGGGAAGCGGTTGCCCGCGGCACCGCGCACCAGGGTTTCGCGAATAAGAGGATCCTGACCATTGCGCTGTACCGCCTGAACATCCCTCTGCTGGAGTTTGGGGCTGATGGAACCTGACTCACCGCCCGCCACCAGCAAAAGGGCCCAGCCCGATTTCACCACGCCGGCGGGCTTGATTTCACCAGCGGCTGGAGCGAAGTCTTTAATGCCATAAGCGCCACCGGGATTGAGGCTGTAGCGCAGGTCGTTCCAGGCAATGTCGGGGGTGAGCGCATCCAGGCGCTGCTTGTCGTCGATGTTGTGAATCAAGAGTTGGTAGCCACCGCCGTAGCTGCCACCGGTGGAGCCCAGCACCATGTTGAATTTGCGCTCGCCCACGGGTTTGTCATTGGCAAAGCGCACCCAATCCAGGTTGGTTTCCACCCAATCCAGAATTTGCAGCAGGTCTTGACCTTCAAAGTCGGGGTCTAGTACACGCACTGTGCCGCCACTTTCACCAAAACCGCGCTGGTCGATGCTAATGACGCCTGCGCCACTGTCCACCAACCGCTTGAGCAAGCCAGATGGGCTGCGAGCGCGCGAGCCTCCGTAACCATGACCCTGCAGCACCAAGGGGCTGCCTTGGGCACAATTCAAATTGGTGGGCTCCATGACGGTGAAGACAATCGGGTGGCCGCTCTTGGAGATTAGGGTCTGACTGTACACCTTGCCGCCCTGGCGCGGGCTGCTGGCACCCACACTGCAGGCAGGCTCTGTGAAAGTGCGCTGCGTGCTTTCAAAGTCTGGGTTGATGGCGTTTGGAATCAGGCTCAACACGAAAGGCGGAGGGTTGTTTCCACCGCCGTTTCCGTTTCCACCGCCGTTTCCGTTTCCACCGCCGTTTCCGTTTCCACCGCCGTTTCCGTTGCCGCCGCCGTTTCCGTTGCCGCCGCCGTTTCCGTTGCCGCCGCCGTTTTCATTTCCGTTTCCACCACCGTTGCCGTTGCCACTACCATTGCCATTGCCGCTGTTTTCCAGCGTGCTGGTGCGGGCGGGGTCGGCGATGCTCGGGTCTTCACTGGTGCAAGCGGACAGGCCAAAGGCGGCCACCAAGGCCATCACGCTTAAGGTTTTGTTGAATTGTGCTGCGGGCATGTGTTGTCTCCTGCCGCGCCTCATGGGATGGGCGCATGTGGTTTGGTATTGGCCTTTTACTGCCAATACAAGCCAAGCAGATGCAGCCCAAGTGTCGGGTAGCCGACACTAAAAGCGACATGGTGACAATTTTGTTAAATCGATAAAACTAAACTTGGTAATAGCCTCGATACCAAGCGGCAAACTGGGCGATGCCTGCGGCCAAAGGGGTGTTGGGTCTAAAGCGTGTGGCCTTGTACAGCGCCGAGACATCGGCACAGCTTTGGCTTTTTTCCAGAATGGGACCGGTGATGTACTCTTTGACTGCCTTTTTTTCCAGGGCGTGTTCCAGGGCCGCGATGAGGTCCTCAATCGACACGGGCAAGCTATTGCCCACATTCAACAAGCGCCAGGGCGCATTGCTGCTGGCCTGGTCGGGCAGTTCCACCAGCCACACCGGGTTGGGCTCGGCCGGGGTGTCGCTGGCACGCAATATGGCCTCGACCAAATCACCAATGTAGGTGTAGTCGCGTGTGTTGTTGCCATCGTTATAAATCTGGATGGGCTTGCCTTCCAGAATGCGTTTGGTAAAAGCAAACAACACCGAGTCGGGCCGGCCCCAGGGCCCATACACCGAAAAAAACCGCAAGCCCGTGGTGGGCAGCCTGAACTGGTGGCTGTAAGAATGCGCAAGCAACTCACAAGCGCGCTGCGCTGCGGCATCCAGCCGTTGGGGGTGGTTGGCACTGTCGCGCTCGCTCATGGGCTTTTGAAAGCCCGCCCCATACACCGCATGGCTGCTGGCGTAAGTGAGGTGATGAATTTTAAAATGCCTGCACGCTTCCAGAAGCGCCACAAAGGCGTTGATGTTGTTTTGCACACACTCGGCTGGCTTTTCGTGGCTGAGGTACTTGTCGGTTTGCCCGGCCAGGTGAATGACGCGCTGTACCTTGTAGGTCTCCAGGCATTCTTGCAGCGGGCCAGGCTCGCACAAGTCGGCACGCACGTGGTGGTATTTGGAGCCGGTGGCCTTGGCGATGTCTTCAAGCATGGCCAGCCGTTCGCGCTTTAAGCGGGTGTCGTAATGGCTGTTCATGGAGTCAAAGCCGATAACCTTGTCACCCCGCTCCAACAGCGCCTTGGCCGTGTGAAACCCAATAAAACCAGCATGCCCGGTCACCAACACAGTTTGCTTTTGCCCAGCCTGCTTGATTTGGTCGGGCCCCACAGCCTCAAGCTCGGCCATTTCGGCGGTCTGCAGGCTGTCTTTTTGCGGGGTAGCGGCTTTTAACTGATCCGGGCCGGGCACGGCCTCCATTTTGATGGGCATGGGCTAAAAATAATGCAGATTAGATTACCTACCTTACCCCAAAGCCGCCCGGCTGGGAACGATCTTGCTTGAATTTGCGCAACGGCACTGAAATGCGCCGAACTTGATCGCACAGCGGGGTTACATAGGCGCTCTTGATTCACCTCGGCCTCATAACCAACATCATGAACAGTTCCGCCTCACCCGCCAATGCCAATCAAGGTAACCTTGCCGCAACTGTTGTACACATAGACGACTTTGACACCACGCCCGGTACCCCAAGCTCTTCAACAAGCAGGGCCTGTTGCGGCATCGCCCGTGGGCTTAAAGCCCCATTGATGCTGGCCGCCGCTGGGACATTTCAACTCGCATTGGGTATCTACAACGCCGTGCTTAAATTTCGATACGAAACAACCCCGACCGAGCATGCATTTTACTCAGCAGGGGCCGGCATTGGGATCACGTCGGGAGTCATTTTTTGGGCGCTGGCGGCGCTTTGTGCTACGGGAGGCTTTTTCTCAGGGCGAGACAATCCCCAAACTCAAATCGCGCCCAGGGCAGCCAGTGAACCTGCGTCTGTTCCAGCGACACCTCAACCGCAGGGCAGCTACACAGTGGTCACGCAACCCAATCAGGAAATTGCCTTGGCAGTCCTGTCGGACTCCCCTCGCAGCGATCAAATGCCCTAACCTGTTTTGATCCAACTGGCTTTGATGGACTTACCGGCGGCAATCGCCTTGATGGTGTTACCCTCGGCGAACAGTTCAATGCCCTCACTGGCAGACGGAATAATTTTTGCCTGACCCGCGTTGACAATGACCGTGGCCGTGGCGTAGCTGCCATCCAATGCGCTGGTGCTAAGCGTGTAGTGGCCATCGGCCCTGGCCGAGAACAGCACAGCAGGCAAGCCTGCGCCCGCATACACTTGGGCGCTACCTGTGTTGAGCTCTTCGGCCTGCACACGGCGGGCCACCGCGTTGTTGGCCAGCAAATTGTCGACCTCCAAGGCTTTGATGCGCGCCATTTCGGCCTCCAGCCGCTGGGTGTAGGCATATTGCATGCGGGCCTGCTGCGCGGTGAAATTGCCCACCACCAGGTTGGGTGCGCCTAGGGTAATGGTGCTGCCATCTTGAGACACAGTAAATGCCGCATCCACACGCGACTTTAATTTGCTCAAGCCTTGCTCTGTCAAATCAAGCCGCTCGCCAAGCCGCGAGGTGACCACCTCCAGGTCTTCAATTTTTTTGCCTTGGCCCGCAATGGCCAGCGCATTTTTGGCGATCTCTTTGCTGTTGGACTCGATCGCCAGTTGCATGCTGTCTATTTCTTCAGCTGCCCTTGTTTTCCAGGCATCGAGTGTATCCAGGCGAGATTCTACCGCGGTAATTTGTTGGCTGGCTTGGCTGCGCCAACCCTCCAAGCCAGTGAGGCGTTGGGCGTGGTCGGTCGTGGTGTTTTCTAGCGCGGTAACACGCTCAACAGTTTTTGCGTGGTCTTGAAAGGTTTTGTCCATGTCGTTCACGCGCTGGTTTAAGTGTCCAACACCTGCGGCGGCCAAGGCACCCAAGGCACCGTAATCGACGGCATAAAAGCCATCCGGGCGAACTGTTACTGCCTCGGGGAACAACGGCAATACGTCTTGGGCAATTACACCGATGCGGCGACCCAAGTCGTGTTGCCCCGCGTAGTCGTAGCTGTATGCAGACAAGGCAGAGAGCTTCTTCAGCAAAGTATCCGCATCTTGCACTTGCAAATTGTTCTTTAGGCGACGATCAGAGCTGGTGTTAAAGGCGGTGGCGGTGATTGAACTGCTGGAAATGACTGCACCACTACCCGCCACACGGAAGGTGGGCGTATAGCCACCGTTTTCGTAACCAATCTGGAACTCATCACTGAATGCAGTTCCAAAGCCTTGGCTATTATCGCTTAAACGAACACGTAGGCGGGTTTGATCTGATGCCTCGTTGAACCTATAAATACTGGTGGTGTCAAGGTTCTCTCCGTTATCGCCGAAGTGCAGTGCGTTTGCCAAACCGCTTGCAATGTTAACACGCCCTGTAAACTCACCCGATCCAGCGTACAACCTTCCACTGGCATTGATTGCCCCGTTGACATACAAACGGGTATCAGCATGAGTGTCGTTTCTACTGCTAGAACCAATGACAACCTGGTCGTCTACCGAACTTCCAAACTTATTTACACCCTGCGCCCCCAAAACCAGCGTGTTGGAGCTGGAGACCAAAGCCATGTTTCCAACTGCCTGCGCGTAAGACAAATCAGCTGAAGATACATCTGCGCGATAGCCAATCCCAAGGTTATAGCTTCCGTTGACATTTGACCTCAGGGACTCCATGCCCAAACCCACGTTTCTTGAACCTGTATTATTCACGTGAAGTGCTGATCTTCCCACAGCGACATTTCCATAGCCTGATGTCGTACTGAACATGGTGTTATTGCCGACGGCTGTGTTGTCATAGCCCGTACCAGCGCCAAACATTGAACTTTTTCCTATTGCAACGTTTTGATAAGCCGAGACCCCGTTGAACAGAGCGTTTTCCCCAATGGCGGTGTTTTCGAATCCAGTATTAATGCTAAAGCCTGCGCTTCGGCCGACCACCGTGTTGGCATACCCGCTGGTCATAGCGTGCGCGGCTCGCGAGCCAATCGCGGTGTTACGGAACCCAGTGTTGACCGAAGGCAACACTCGATAACCCAAGCCTGTATTGTCTGTACCCATCATGCCGTCGGCTGCGGCAGAGAGCGAACCCAAGACACTTGCGCCGATGGCCACATTGCCAGCACGCTTGTTTGCCGACAAAGCACCACCACCCAGCGCCAGATTCGGCTGGTTGTAACTGGGATTACCTGTGTCACTTGCATAGGTGAGTGCAGCATCAATATTGGTTTTGGTCATTGCTTGGAGCTGCTCGCCGCCGACGTAAAGAGATCCCACATCCACGCGTCCGCTAAAGTTGGCCGTGGTGCCCGTAACACTTCCGTTTAAAGTGAGGCCACCAAAGGTCGGTGTACTGGTGGTGGCAATGTTTTGCGGTAGGCTCAGCGTGATGCTGCCGGCGCCGTTGCTCACATTGACCTGGTTGGCGGTGCCAGTGATATTGGCCAGGGTGTAGCCACTGCCATTGCCGATTAACAACTGTCCGTTGCTGGCCGCGCTGCCATTCACGCCTGTACCGCCGAAGTTGGTTGCCAACATGCCGCTGTTGATGTTGCTGGCGTCGGTGGTGCCACCACCTGTGACTTCCACACCATTTACAAAAAGCCTGTCTGCGATGTTCACGGCGCCATTGACATACAAGCGGGTATTTAGCTGGGTGTCGTTTCGGCCTGTGGCTCCAATAACCACTTGATCTGTTGATGGTCGAGCAAGCACCAAGGTATTAGACGTACTGACCGAGGATCTTGCTCCAATGGCGGAGGCGAAGGTTAAGGCGCCAGTGGTAACGGTTGCATCGGAGCCAAGCGCCACGTTAAAGCTACCGCTTGTATTAAACGCCAAGGCATTAAAACCGATTGCTGTATTTCCGCCAAGGCCAGATTGCGCCTCGCTTAATGCGCCAGGGCCCACAGCAATATTTGCCTGAACCACCCCACCAGTTGAGTCGCCAATCAATAAGCGTTTTGCAATCAAATTGCCCACCGAAGTCAGATCTCCACTAACAGAGCTGATACTGACTAAGGCAGCGTTGTTTGAATTTTCAAAGATGAACCCATACCCTGGGTTCACACTTTGCCGAAATCGCGTTGCAAGTGTACTGACAGGGCCCAGAGATTGTGGAGCTGCACCCGTGGTTGTTCGCCCGCTAGAGCCAGCAACATAGATGGCCATCTGATCATCCCCCGCTGCCCACATTCTAATGCCATGGTATCGACCATCCCCAGCAAAACCGCTGTCGGCGCCTCCTAGTGAGATCAAAGCGGGTGCGCTGGCATACGTCGGAAACATGACAAGATTGGACGTCAAGGTCGAACCCGCAAATGTTGGTGTGCTACTGCTTGAAATGCTTTGTGGCAGGCTCAGCGTGATGCTGCCGGCGCCGTTGCTTACGTTGACCTGATTGGCGGTGCCGGTGATATTGGCGAGGGTATAGCCACTGCCGTTGCCAATAAGCAGCCTGCCGTTGGCCGCTGCACTGCCATTGACGCCCGTACCTCCATATGCGGGGGCAAGAAGACCGCTGTTGATGTCGGTGGCATTGGTGGTTCCATTTTTGTTGATTTCTATTCCATTGACGAAAAGTTTTTCGGTGATGTTGACAACACCACTGACAAACAGACGGGTATTGGAATAGGTATCGTTTCGACCCGTGGCACCAATGACCACCTGGTCATCGACAGTAGACACAGAGGCGTTTTTGCTGGCGGCCAGTGAGCCCAAAACGAGGGTGTTGTGTGTTGCAACACGAGAGCTGGCACCCACTGCCGTGGCGTAATTCAGTGCACCACTGGTCAAATTGGCCCCCTGCCCCAAGCCAGTTGAATACCGCGCAGTAGTGGCATTCGACATTGCTGATTGCCCCAAGGCAACATTGTTTGATCCCGTGGTGTTATTTCCTAGGGCAAACTGCCCAACTGCGATGTTTGCACTACCGGTTTGATTTAAGTACAACGCCTCATAGCCCAGTGCTGTGTTATATACACCATCGCTCGGGGTTGCCGAAGGCGTTAAACTAGCCAGCGATCGCTCTCCAATGGCGACGTTTCCTCCTCGTTTCTCGCCTGCCAAAGCACCAAGACCCATGGCAAGATTATTGGGGTAAGAGGGTTCACCTGTAGAGTTTGAATATTGAAACGCTACGGTGGCCGGTACTCCCGCCACACTCAGCCCAGTCAAATTCACCGCACCTGTAAAGTTTGCTGTGGTTCCGCTCAAGGCACCATTCAACGCAAGCCCACCAAAGGTGGGGCTGCTCGTGGTGGCAATGGCCTGCGGCAAGCTTAAGGTAACAGCACCCGTACCCCCACTCACAATCACTTGGTTGGCCGTGCCTGCTACGCTTGTTACTCCTGTATTGGCGATTGTGAGACTACCGGGCCCGGTGAGCACCGACACCCCTGAACCAGCAGTGATGGTGCCCAAGGTATAGCCGGTACCATTACCAATCAACAACTGCCCGTTTGTTGGTGTAGCGGTAACACCCGTACCACCGCGAGCCACAGAGAGAGTACCACTGGTGATATTGCCTGCATTCAGATCCGTGAGGCCGGCACCATTGCCCAACAAAGTAGTGGCACTGAGGGTGCCAGTAACTGTGACAGTGCTGGCTTGGAAGTCGCCTACAGTGACCTTGCCCGAGGTGTAACTGATTGCTCCTGCTCCGTTGCTGGCCGAGTCGTCGGTGAATGTGCCTGAACCGGCGCCAATTGCGGACCAAGCGCCATTAAGGTAGCTGTACAAGCGATTGTTCTCAGCGACCAGGCGCACATCGCCGTTTTCACCGGGCATGGCAAGTAACTCAGCCTCGGTACCCACTGCAGATCTGAATTGCCGTGAGGAGGTTTGGCTGGGTGCGGTGACCTGAACATAGTCGTCACCCAAACCGCGTCGAGTGGTCAGAATATCGGCGCAAGTGGTCTCAATGGCACCATTAAGACCAGGTGAGATGACGGCATAAACCAAAGGGCTAGCCACACCCTGGCCTGCAAGGTAATTGGCGTTGCTTGTGGCACTGGAGTTATCCCAAGCGCAATAACCAAGGGGGCGGCCCGCACCGTCGCGCTGCGGTAAGTTGGTACTGGCCGGCACCGTTCCCATGTCCGTAGGGAAGCCCGGCAAAGTTGGACCCATGGCGCTGCTGCGCATTTGACCATTGACTTCACCGACGTAACCTTGCATGCCTTGGCTTACCTGCGCCACCGTGTTTTTTAGCGTGAATTGGCGCACCAATTGGGTGGCTGCAAACGCCGCACTGCTTTCGCTGGAACGCGCCAAAGCTGTCGAAGTGCTGGTCATGAGTAAAACAAATAAGGCCATGTAGGCTGCGTGCCTGCCTATACTCACATCAGACGCCACCACAAGGCGAACGCTATTTTGTTTTATACGCATGAATGCACCTATTGCAAAATAGTAAACACCACTTCATCACCCACGGCCACTGCCGACCCTTGGAACCTGCGCAGCAGCCGTGTCCGAACCGCCACCGCTCCACCATCAACCCGCGGATCCAAACGCAATCGAACGCCATCAGTTTGCGTGTGTTCGTATATCCAAGGGGAAAAATCAGCTGGGCTCACTGGAACAGGCACCCCATCGGGCATATTGCCCAGCAGGCGCGACCCCGGCGGCGCACCTGGGCACTCCACCACCGAGGCTGCGGCTTGGTTACCTGCCGTTGCTGGTGCGGGGTAAGGGTGACGGGTGTTGAATTGACCATGGTCCCCATCGGGATAAATGGCCCCACACAACATGATTTTTCCCTTCAGAACCTCTAGCTGGGCTGACACCTCTTCTACGGTGTCTTGCACTTGCTGAGCTTGCCGGTTATTGGCGTTGAGCTTGCCATAGGCAGCGCCAGCAATGGCCAGCAAGCCGATGCCGTAAAGCACATAGGAGGCTACAAATCCACACTGTTGGTGCAGGTGCTTGCCCAATCGCATTGATTAAATCTCCATGTCTAGAAGCTGGCTATCTGTCAGACATAACGACATCAATGCCCATGCTGAGCACCCCTTGATCGGGTTAACTTGAGCCATAAAAAAACCCCGCATTCGCGGGGTTTCAATGATCGGCATGCCCAGCAGATTAATTTTCTTGAATGGCCTTGAAGTACACATACTCCGTGGTTGCATCTGACGTGGCCACACACCCCTCTGGCCAACCCGACACAGCCGCGACGGCGGATATTCCTCCGTTTGCTCCACCTATCCAGTCAGCGATTGCCGCTGTGCTGGCGGGTATGGTTGCACTGCCGTAGAGCAAGGTGTTGACCCGTCCACACACGTCTTGCTTTAGCCCAGGCAGAATCACCATGGGGTCTGCCGATGCGGTAGCCAGGGAGTTTCCGGGCGTCGCTTTGTTAATGAACCAATGCCCAGCCGATGTGGCTGAAGGCGTTTTAATGGTTGCATAGGTGGAATTGGGATCGCGGAATGTGGAGCGCGGCATGATTTGCGGCGACGCATAGCGGGGCTGGGGATCGAACAAACCCACGTTACTGGTGTTCGACATGTCCAAGGTATTGATCACCGCAGTAGAACCAAAATCGCTTGCATAGCGTGCCACGCCGTCGCGCAGATCACTGGCCTGCTTCAAAATAACAGAAGCATTGACCTTGGCCTGCTCTGAGTCTGTCTGTGATGTTGGGCTTCGATTGGCCAAAGCAAACCCCCCCAGCACTGCGGTGATGAGTGCAATCCCAAACAGCAGAGCCGCTTGAATAAAACCACTTGAATGCTTACGGGCACAATGTACAACCCGAACTTGATAATTAACCTTCATGATGACCTCCCATTTGGCATGCCAAACTTTAAAAACGGTTTAACCCAACTCCACCTTGGCCTTGCGCCGAGCGGCTTCCAACTCTTCATTGAACTTTTCCAGAGCAAGGGCTTGAATAATTTCTTGCTTCAATTCATCCAGCGTAGGCTTTTTGGTTTGCTTCATGTCGTCCACACGAAGCACCAGCAAACCATTGCGCAAGCGCAATACCTCACTGATCTCGCCACGCTTCATTTTTGACACCACCCGCCCCAGGTTGTAGGGCAAGCTGGCGGCATTTGCATAACCATCCCCTTGCTCCACCAAGGGTTTTAGCTGGGCTGCTGCGTCTTTGTCGTTCTTTTTCAGGCCATCTAGAAATTTTGCTGCATCGTCTTCACTGCCGCTTAGGTAGTAACTCACCTTCCACAACTGAAAATTTTGATCCAGTACGTTTTTGTTGTAGAAGTCTTGAACCTGCTGATCGGTCACCGATGCCCGAAGTTCTTCCATGCGCCTTGTGGTGTAGAGGGTTGACAACACCTCGCGCTCTGCTGCGCGCAAGGCGGCCACGGCATCCTCGGGGTAAAGGCTTCGACCTTTTTCAGCGGCAATCACTTTGTTGATGTAGCGATCGACCACGATGGCACGGTCCACACCAGACTGAAGCAGACCTGCGATTTCAAACTCGGTGACACGTTGCCCATTGATGCTGGCCAACACCACATCAGTTTGTTGCTCCCTGTTTGAAGCAGTGTTGTTGCCGGCAGCGCCAGCATTGGCCCCCCCGCCCTGCCAGGCAGTGGCCGCACCCCACAGCACTGTGAGGCCAAGGCCAACTCCACCCATCACCAACCAGGTCCTTTTTTGAATATTTGGCTTACTCATTGGCATGCCCCCTCAATTTAACCTCTACCTTTTCGACCACACCCTTGACAAGCGCCGTGGACGCCGCACCAGAACATGTAGCCAGGCATATTTCCTCGGCCTGCCACACCACATCCTGAGCCACGCCTTGAATGCTGTTCAGCACATAAATAAAGTCGGCGTAATAATTGGCATCGTTGATTTGCACGCGCAAACCATCTTTTTCAAAACCCACGCTCACATGTGGGCTTAGGCGAGAAAGCACGGTCGCATACTCCTCATAAACCGCTCTACCCACCGGCCTTTTGATGAGCACAAACTCGGGGAGCTCTGCGCTTTTGGCGGTCTCCTGCGAGGCGCGCACCAAATCGGTGAGCGAAAACACCGCGACAATGGTCATCAACACCGCGCCCATCATCACAATCACCGGCCCCAAGCCCATTAGCCGACTGGCTTCATTGAGCAGCAATGCTGTGTTGGCTTTGTAATCGAGCTTCATGGCTTACCTCTCTTTGTCTAGTTTACGGACGGTGAGCAAGCCCTCCATATCCCTGAGATCGGTTACCACATCGCGCCCCAAAGCATCCAGATAGTCTTGGCTGACCCAACTGGGCAACACCACTTCGAACTGCTCATGGCCCTCACCTTTGAGGTGGTACCTCTCGATCCAGCCGCCCGAGCGCACGACCGTGCTGGACACCTTTTGAATACGCGACAATTGCCTAGCCAACGGTTGCTGCACGCTGAGTTTTTTAAGGGTGGTGTTGAGGTCGTTCTCGACCGCTTTGGGGTTTAATCCATCGATGTTTTTGGACTGTGTATATGCCGTTGCCGCTTGAGCGCCCACAAAAGTAACCCCAGACAGCAACAACACCCCATACGATGCTTTAAGAATGAAACCGCTGACCCGCTCGGTGATGCCATGTATGGCTTGGGGAATGCTCGATAGCGACTGACCTGCAGTGGCTGGCAACTCGGTGATTCGCAAATCCAAGCCGGCGAGGTAATCCTTAAGTAGCTCTGGCTCTTGACAAAGCAAACGTACCGAGCCTGCTTCGATGATGAGGGCTGCGGCGTAGTCTGGTCCATTGACGGTGTAAATGCCATCTCCCCGGTGAAGCGGCATGCCCGGCAATGCATCCACAAGGGGAAGCTTGAAGCCGGGTTCTGAGGCCAAGTGAATGCTTTCAATCGCAAAAAAATACACATAGCCTGCACGCTCCAGGCAGTAGCAATGCAGGCGATTGCTGCCCAAAATTGCATAGGCATGGTTCATTACGACCTTTTGTGCGCTGCCGCTGCCCACTGGCAAGCGGCCTGCAATTAAATTGGCGTAAATTGATTTTTGGTAACTGGCTGCCATGGTGTTTAGGCTCCCGAAAGGACCAATTCATTTTGCAAATACACCACCCACAAGCTGAACAACACCGCAATGCCCGAGTACGCCAGCGAGGCGATGAAGGCAAGCACTGCGAATTTTTTGGCGGCCGCATTGGCTCGGTCTTCACGGCTTTGCGAGATGGACATCAAACATTCCGCCAGTTGGGCCTGGTCTTTATGTGCACGAATCAGCAAACGCTCACTGCTATCGAGCATGGGGTGATTAAAGGCCACCGCCGGTGGCTCACCGATTTCGCTTCGCGCTTTGATGGCCCGCCAAAACTCGGTTACCTGCGGAGCGATGGTGCCTTTTCTGGCAATGCGCACGGCGTTTAGAAAGGTGACGCCACCCATCAACAAGGAGGCCAACACACGGCAAGTGGCTGACAAGCCTGAGCTGACCAAGAGTTGCCCCACCACGGGCACGCGCTCCAGCACACCAAAGGCCTGTGCCCTGACCTTCGGGTCGGGGGAAAGCAGCAACATGCTGAAATAACCCAGCAGCACAATGAATGCAAACGACAAGGCCAGCAACACATCGTTGACGTTCTGCGCCAGTGCAAGTGAGGCCTGGAAGTTGGCCACTTTCTCGGCGTCTTCGCTGGCCAGTTGGGTTTTTTTAAGCTCTTCGATCAAACCAAAACGCATGCCAATCACCGTGGCCAGCGCCA
>NZ_CAXQZX010000004.1:0-7748 GCF_964228395.1 Limnobacter sp. | reverse complement strand
GCCAGAAATTGATGGCAATGTGGGGTCTTGCGGCATGGGTACAAACACATTGCCATCAATTTCTGGCGCATCGGCTTGGCTGCGGGCCACGATGCCCTCCTCGTCGGTTTCATCCACAATCACTTGCATGGTGCGCCCAAGCTTGGCCTGGTTGCGGCGAAGTGAAATGCTTTCCTGCAATTCCATCAGACGTGCGCGCCGCTCTTCCTTGACCTCCTCTGGCACCGGATTAGGCAAAGCGTTGGCTTTGGCCCCCTCCACTGGTGAATAGGCAAACACGCCCACGCGATCCAGCTCCGCTTCTTCAATGAATTGAAGCAAGTGCTCAAACTCGGCCTCAGTTTCTCCCGGAAAACCCGTGATGAAAGTGCTGCGCAAGGTGATGTCGGGGCACACCTCACGCCACGCGCGAATACGCTCTATATTTCGCTCACCGCTGGCCGGGCGCTTCATGCGCTTCAGCACATCGGGGTGGGAGTGCTGAAACGGAATATCCAAATAAGGCAAAATTTTGCCCTCCGCCATCAGCGGCACCACGCGGTCCACATGGGGGTATGGGTACACATAATGCATGCGCACCCACAACCCCAGCTGGCCTAGCTCCTCAGCCAATTGTTGAAATTGCGTTTTTACAGGGCGACCATTCACAAAGTCGGTGCGATATTTGATGTCCACGCCGTAGGCGGAGGTGTCTTGGCTGACCACCAACAGTTCTTTCACGCCCGATTTCTTGAGGCTCTCTGCTTCGCGTATCACTTCGCCAATGGGGCGCGAGACCAAATCACCGCGCATGTCAGGAATGATGCAAAAGGTGCACCGATGATTGCACCCTTCCGAAATTTTTAGATAGGCGTAGTGTTTGGGCGTCAACTTGACGCCGTGGTCAGGCACCAGGTCGATGAACGGGTCGTGAGGCTTTGGCAAGTGCGTGTGCACCGCCTGCATCACTTCCTCAGTGGCGTGGGGGCCAGTGACAGCGAGCACCTTGGGATGCAGGCTGGTGATGAGTTCTTTGCCTTCATTGCCGTTTTTTGCACCCAGGCAACCCGTCACAATCACCTTGCCATTGGCATGCATGGCCTCACCAATGGCATCGAGGCTCTCTTGTACTGCGCTGTCTATAAAACCACAGGTGTTGACCACAATCAGATCGGCCCCCTCGTATGAAGGCGACACCTCGTAGCCCTCCACCTTCAGTTGGGTCAGAATTCGTTCCGAATCAACGAGTGCCTTGGGGCAACCCAACGAAACAAAGCCCACACTGGGTGGGCGCTTGGCAGAAGCAGGCTTGTCTTGCATGTTAACAATTACTTTTTATTGGAGTCTGGCTTGTTGCGGCCAGCCATGTTGGCCATGTCGGCCGGGTTGGGAAAACCGAAGTTGGTAAAAATATTGCGAGTTTGGTTTTGGAACTGATCCTGCATTTGCACGAACATGTTTTTGCTTTGCTCGATGTAATTGCTCATCATGCTCTGGATCACCGGCGTTTGCACGCTCATGAACTGCGACCCCAACTCTGGGTTGGCAAACTGGCTGCCATCGGCCATGTTCTTGCCTTGCTCCTGGAAGCTGTTCTGGATGTCCATAAACGCTTGCAGATTTTTTTCAAGAAAGGTGCCCATGATTCCCTGCATGGCGTTGCCGTAAAAGCGAATAATTTGCGACAACATGGGAGAGGTAAAAATAGGCGCACCCGCCGTTTCTTCTTCCAGAATGATTTGCAGCAAAATGCTTCGGGTGAGGTCTTCACCTGATTTTGCATCAACCACATGAAAATCTTCGTTTTGAAGCACCAGCTGCTTCACATCGCCCAGCGTGATGTAACTGCTGGTTTGTGTGTCGTACAAACGCCTGTTGGGGTACTTTTTAATCAAACGTGTTGCCTCAGCCATGCCTCTCTTCTCTTCGGTTGGTGTTTTACGCCGCTGCACCTGCGTGGGCGCGCGGTCTGTTGGTACTTCAAAAACAAGCACTTAGAAAAAATAATGCACTGCACGCTGTTTAACGTGCAGTGCAACATCATACCGCCTTTTTAAGGATTGGTCGCCCTTGTGCGCGGGCAAATCAACCCATGTGCAGGCCGCCATTCAGCGAGAAGTCTGCTCCGGTTGAAAATCCGGATTCATCAGAGGCCAACCAGGCACAGATCGAGGCAATTTCTTCCGGGGTGCCCAAGCGTTTGACTGGAATACCCGCCACAATTTTTTCAAGCACATCGGGGCGAATGGCACGAACCATGTCGGTGCCGATGTAGCCAGGTGACACCGTGTTAACAGTGACGCCCTTTGAAGCAACCTCTTGGGCCAGCGCCATGGTAAAGCCACGCAAACCGGCCTTGGCTGTGGAATAGTTGGTTTGACCGAACTGTCCCTTTTGACCATTCACCGACGAAATATTGATGATGCGGCCCCAGCCCTGCTCAACCATTCCACCAATCACCTGCTTGGTCACATTAAAGAGCGAATTCAGGTTGGTATCGATCACAGCAGACCAATCGTCACGGCTCATTTTTACAAACGTGCCGTCGCGGGTAATGCCAGCATTGTTCACCAACACACTCACGGTGCCGTGCTCGGCTTTCACTTTTTCAAAGGCCTCTACCGTGCTATCCCAATCGGCCACATTGCCTTCGCTGGCCCACACCTCGTAACCGGCGCTTCGCATTTCGCCCAACCATTTGTCTTTGCGTGGGGAATTGGGGCCACAGCCGGCCACCACTTTGAAACCCTGCTCGCACAAGCGCTTGCAAATGGCGGTACCAATACCGCCCATGCCACCTGTTACATACGCCAATTTAGCTTCACTCATAATCACATCCCTTATTGAATTTTTAATGACTGAAATCAACGAGACACGGCCAAGGCCACGCCCATACCGCCACCAATACACAGGGAGGCAAGGCCTCTTTTAGCGTCTCGTTTGTTCATCTCATGGATCAAGCTTACCAGCACACGGCAGCCCGAGGCGCCGATGGGGTGCCCAAGAGCAATTGCTCCCCCGTTCACGTTGATCTTGGAGGTGTCCCAACCCATTTCTTTGTTCACCGCACAGGCCTGCGCTGCAAACGCCTCGTTGATTTCCATCAAGTCAAGGTCGGAAGGGGTCCAGCCCGCTTTTTCCAGACAACGCTTGGAGGCGGGCACGGGCCCCATGCCCATGATGGTGGGGTCCAGGCCAGCGCTGGCGTAAGCATGAACTTTGGCCAACACGGGCAGGCCAAGCTCCTTGGCCTTGGCAGCACTCATCAGCATGACAGCGGCTGCGCCATCGTTGATACCGCTTGCATTGGCCGCGGTTACAGAGCCATCTTTTTTGAAAGCCGGCTTTAAGGCACCCATTTGCTCCAGAGTGGCCCCCAGACGCGGGAACTCATCGGTGTCAAACACCACAGGATCACCTTTGCGCTGTGGAATGCTCAAAGGAATGATTTCATCCTTGAAGCGACCAGCCTTGATCGCAGCCTCGGCCTTGTTCTGGCTCTTCACTGCGAATTCGTCTTGCTCTGCCCGATTGATGCCGTATTTTTCAGCCACGTTTTCAGCGGTGATGCCCATGTGATATTGGTTGTACACATCCCACAAGCCATCCACAATCATGCTGTCGACCAGCTTGGCATCGCCCATGCGGAAGCCATCACGGCTACCCATCATCACGTGGGGTGCAGCGCTCATGTTCTCTTGGCCACCAGCAATCACAATCTCGGCATCACCACAGGCAATGGCCTGAGCCCCCAACATCACGGCCTTCAAACCCGAGCCGCAGACTTTATTAATGGTCAAGGCCGGCACAGCAGCAGGCAAGCCCGCCTTGATCACAGCCTGGCGCGCTGGGTTCTGACCCGACCCAGCGGTCAACACCTGTCCCAGAATTACTTCAGAAATCTGCTCACCCTTGACACCGGTTTTTTCCAGCAAGCCCTTGATCACATGCGCCCCCAATTCCGGGGCTGAAATTTTGGCCAAACTGCCACCAAATTTTCCAATGGCCGTGCGGCCTGCGGCAACAATCACAACGTCGGTCATGTTTAGTTTCTCCTGTTGATTCGAATTGACGGTTACACCCGCTGCTTCACATAACGACCTGGCGCGGGCTCTAGGGGTTTAAATTTCGTATTGCCGGGTTTGGCGGGCGCTTTCACCTCGCCGCCTTTCAGGGGCTCAAGCCAAGCAGCCCAGTCATTCCACCAACTGCCTGGCACCTCCTTGGCCTTTTTCAACCAGGCCTCTGGCGTGGCAGGCAGGTCGCCTTCGCACACCCAATAATTGCGCTTATTCTTTGAAGCGGGGTTAATAACACCTGCAATGTGTCCACTGGCCCCCAACACAAAACGCGCCTCACCACTGACCAAATGACTGGTTTGAAACGCGCTGGTCCACGGCACAATGTGGTCTTCACGGGTGGCCAGCACATAAACCGGGGCATCAATCAGGCCCAGATCAACCGGCTCGCCACACACCTCCACATGGCCAGGCTTCACCAAATTGTTTTCAAGGTAGGTGTTTCGCAAATACCAGGCAAACATGGGGCCGGCCAAATTGGTGCTGTCGCTGTTCCAGTACAACAAGTCAAACACCGGCGGCTTTTCACCCTTGAGGTAATTGCTGACCACATAGTTCCACACCAGGTCGTTGGGGCGCAATGAAGAAAATGCACTCGACAGATCTTTGCCCGGCATCAAGCCCCCCTGCCCAATGCTTTCCTCGCGCGCTCGCACCTGCTCCTCGCTCACAAACACACCCAAGGCACCGGTGTCGGTAAAGTCAAGAAGCGTGGTCAGGAATGTGACGCTGTTGATGCAGTCCTCTCCACGATTGGCCAGCGTGGAAAGCGCAGTGGCCAACAAGGTGCCGCCCACACAAAATCCCAACACATTAATTTTAGGCTGCTTGGCAATGGCTTTGGCCACCGAGATGGCCTGAATGACCCCATCTTCCACGTAGCCGTTCCAGCAAAAATGCGCCTCGGCCTCGGTGGGGTTTTTCCAGGACACCAAAAACAAGGTGTGACCTTGATCCACCACAAACTTGACGAGGGAATTGGCGGGCTGCAGGTCCAGGATGTAATACTTGTTGATGCACGGTGGCACAAACAGCATGGGCACTTTGCCCACTTTCGGCGTGCTGGGGGTGTATTGCAGCAATTGAAAATATTCATTTTCAAACACCACTTGACCCGGTGTGGTGGCCACATTGACCCCCACCTCAAAAGCCGATTCGTCGGTTTGCGAAATGCGCCCTTTTTGCATGTCTGCAAGCAGGTTCTGGATGGCTTGGGTCAGGCTTTCACCTTTGGTTTCCAACAGTTTTTTTTGTGCCTCGGGGTTGGTTACAAAAAAGTTTGACGGGCTTAACGCGTCCACCAACTGCTCCACCGCGTATTCCATGCGCCGCTTTTCTGGAGAATTATCAGGCACCAAATCAACGATTTTTCGGGTGAATTTGGCATTCAGCGAATACAGCGCAGCCGTAAACTCATATACACCGTGATCGCGCCAATCGGGCGATGCAAAGCGCTTGTCGCCTTCCAAATACTGTGCCAGGCAATGCGTTGCGGCCTGCTGCTGTTCCGCAGTTGGGATGTTTGAAAATGCCGAAGCCAACAACGACGACAACTCGGCCGTGTACTCAGTCTGGATTTGACCCAACGAGTGCACAGGAATTTGCGATAGCGTTTGCTGAAACGCGCCCATGACCGAACTCATAAACGGCGCAATCGCACCCATGGTTACCGGATTGATGGGCGCTACCCCCTGCAAACCTGGCAGACTGCCAAAAGCACCCATGACCTGCTGCATCTGGGTTTGCATGTGTTGCTGAAGCTGCTGCATTTGCTCTGCAACAGGCAATAATTGACCGAAGACTTCTTCGAAGCCTTTGAATTGATTGTTCACCTTCCTCTCCTTTGTGGGTGCTTTTAGGAAAGCACTCCGTGGCCTACGCGGGCCTTGTTCTTTATATTGTGCACCGCACCATTTTGACTTGTCAAATTTATATTGGCCTCAGACACCATTTGCCCTGACCAAGGTTTTAATGCACCATCTGCCCAGTGTAGTTGCGTCGCGTGAGTTTCAAAAGATGTATATCGTTGCAATCGGCTGGATGTATGTGGTGGTTTTAATGGCCGCTACGGAACATTCCTTTGCTGCGGGTTTGGCCACCTTTTTGTTTTATGGGCTACTGCCTTGCTCGGTCTTGATGTACCTGCTTGGTACCAAATCCCGCAGGGCTCGCAAACGAGCTATGGAAGAAGCCGAACAATCGTCGCCATCCGACCTGCCGGCAGGTTCTTCTGCTGGCTCCGGCGATGAGAAAACCAGCGCCCATCGGTGAGTGTGTCCTCCCCTCCGCCTTGAACCTGACTAACACCGGCATCGGCCAAATCTAGCCGGGCGAGCCCGTACAGGTCCGCCCAATATTTGCCTGCAGTGGTGCCCTGTACAAAACATCCACAGGAATTCGGCAGGCGCTGAAGAAATGCCTCACGCACCTCGCTTCCAACCTCGAAAGAAGCCGGGCCAATGGCTGGCCCCAGCCAAGCAACAATGTGAGCAGTTCGGATACCGCAACGCTGTGCAAGCTGCCCGGCGCACACCCGCAAAACGCCTGCATGCAAACCGCGCCAACCCGCATGGGCTGCAGCGACCCCAAGCACTCGGCCCTCGCTCAGGGCCACAAACAGCACTGGCAGGCAGTCTGCAGTCATAATGGCCAAAGCCCTCGAACTGCCAAACACCAGCGAAGCATCCGCCTGGGGCGCTGGATTATTTTGAATTTGCGTGTCTGCCATTTGCCCTGCGTCGACCACCTCGCAACCATGCACCTGTTGCAACCACACAATGGGGGCACCCACCCATTGCGCCAAGGCTTCGCGTCGCGCTTGTACATCGCCGACATCATCGCCCACATGGGCGCCCAGGTTAAAACCAACGGCAGGATTGACCAGTGGGTGCAAAGGCCCGCCCAGACCGGTTTGCGTCACGGCCATTCGCACCTGTGAATTAATCGCCGCCAATGAGCCCGTGAACCTGGGCAGGTACAACAAGTCATCAATCTTCATCGGGCAACTCTTCATCTTCATCGTCCAAAGGTTCGAATTGGACCAGCGCCGACGCTCTGTGCGCATGCGCCTGCTCAAGCACCGCTTCTTCCACCCAAGGGGCATGAAAATCGATCCCTGCCAGCTCACCCAGGGCAAACAAGTCGTGTGGGGCCCGAGCGATATACTCAGGCCAATCATGGTCGGCTAGGGTGGCTTCCCAGTCTTCCATCGACTGGCCGTCAGCGCGCAGAGCGAATCGCGCTGGGTCTGGAAAGCTCAAATGGGTTGCGTGCAAGGCCTGCCGTGCAAACTGAGTGCCATCGGGAAGTTCGACACCGCTTAAACGCAAAGCCGAGTGACTTCCCGCACCACGAAGTTTATAAACCGGGTCGGCCACGAGTGCAAAGCCCGCGTGCTGGGCATGCACGCGAATCTGGTGTGTGCGGCCAGTCTCCAGCCGGCAAACCATCAAGGTCACAGGCACTTCCATGAGCTCACCTTGGGCAATGGGCAAGAAGTGGGTTACAGCCGGCTTGCCATAGTCGACCACCGCCATACGCAAGCGGTTTTTGGGGTCTCGGCCCAGTGGATTGTTCACGGTCACCGGCGCGCTTGCGCGCCCCCAAACCAGTGCAAGGTACACCCGCTTGACGATGCGGGCCTGGAGCATTTGCACCAATTTGACCTGCGTGTCTGATGTGCGGGCCACC
>NZ_CAXQZX010000003.1:0-12141 GCF_964228395.1 Limnobacter sp. | reverse complement strand
GCGACCTGGCTGACCAGTACGAAGAACTGCAAGCCATGGGCGTAGAAGTGTTCTCTGTGTCGACCGACACGCACTTCGTGCACAAAGCCTGGGCCGACACCACTGAGACCATCGGCAAAATCAAGTTCCCAATGATTGGTGACCCCACCGGTCAAATTACACGCAACTTTGGCGTGATGATTGAAGAAGAAGGTCTGGCCCTGCGCGGTACCTTCGTTCTGGACCCCAACGGCATCATCAAAGTGATGGAAGTGCACGACCTGGGCATTGGCCGCGATGCTTCTGAGCTGAAGCGCAAAATTCAGGCAGCCCAGTACATCGCCAAGAACCCTGGCCAGGCTTGCCCAGCCAAGTGGAAAGAAGGCGACGCAGCGCTGACCCCATCGCTGGACCTGGTTGGAAAGATCTAAGCAACACGCTTATATCCGCAGTACAAGCCGCCCCTCACGAGGGGGCGGTTTTTCAAGAAGAACAATCTGGAGTACCCCATGTTAGAAGCCAATATCAAGCAACAACTCAAGACCTACCTGCAAATGCTGCGCCATCCCATTGAGCTGGTGGCCTCGCTGGACAACAGCGCCAAGGCCCGCGACATGGAAGAACTGGTGCAAGAAATCGCAGAGTGCTCCGACAAAGTGAGCGTGCGTCTGGATGGCGACTACAACCTCCGACCATCGTTTGCGATTGGCAAACAAGGCGAGGAAGGCCGCGTACGTTTTGCCGGCTTGCCCATGGGGCATGAATTTACTTCCCTTCTGCTGGGCCTGCTGCATGTGGGCGGCCACCCCCCAAAAGTGGACGCAGAAGTGATCGAACAAATCAAGGGATTGCAGGCCCCGGCCGGCGGTGCACACTTCGAAACCGTCATTTCGCTGAGCTGCCACAACTGCCCAGACGTGGTGCAGGCCTTTAACACCATTGCAGCGCTAAACCCTGCATTTAGCCACACCATGATTGATGGCGGCATGTTCCAGCCGCTGGTGGAAGAACGCAAGGTGATGGCTGTGCCCACCGTGTTTCAGGGCAGCCGTGATAACGCCAAGCAGGGCAGCAGCACCACGCAATTTGGCAGCGGTCGCATGACCTTGGAAGAAATTGTCGCCAAGCTGGACAGCGGTGCCGCAGAAAAAGAGGCCACCAAGCTGAATGCAAAAGGCGAATTTGACGTGCTGATTGTGGGCGGTGGCCCAGCAGGCGCAGCCGCTGCCATTTATGCAGCGCGCAAAGGCGTAAAAACCGGCATTGTGACCGAGCGTTTTGGTGGCCAGGTGCTGGACACCCTGGGCATTGAAAACTTTATTTCAGTGCAGGAAACCGAAGGGCCCAAGCTGGTTGCGCAAATGGAACAGCACGTCAAACAGTACGATGTGGACATCATGAACCTTCAACGCGCCGCAGGCCTGAAAAGTTTAGACGGTGGCCGCGTGGAAGTGGCCCTTGAAAATGGCGCCAAGCTCACCAGCAAGAGCGTGATTCTGAGCACCGGGGCACGTTGGCGCGAAATGAATGTGCCCGGCGAAGCCGAGTACCGCAACAAGGGTGTGGCCTATTGCCCGCACTGCGATGGCCCTTTGTACAAGGGCAAACGTGTGGCTGTGATTGGCGGTGGCAACAGCGGTGTAGAAGCTGCCATTGACCTGGCCGGCATCGTAAAAGAAGTGACCTTGTTTGAATTTGACACCAAGCTGAAGGCCGACGCCGTGCTGCAAAAAAAGCTGCAAAGCCTGCCCAATGTGAAGGTGATCTTGAATGCCTTAACCACCGAGGTGAACGGCGATGGCAGCAAAGTGACCGGGCTAAGCTACAAAGACCGCGCCACCGAAAAACTGCACCACGTGGAACTGGAAGGCATTTTTGTTCAAATTGGCCTGCTGCCCAACACCGATTGGTTGAAAGGCAGCCTTGAGCTAAGCCGCTACGGCGAAATTGTGGTGGACGCCAAAGGCGAGACCAGCATGCCCGGCGTGTTTGCCGCTGGTGACTGCACCACCGCCCCCTACAAGCAAATCATTATTGCCATGGGCGAAGGGGCCAACGCAGCCTTGGCTGCGTTTGACCACCTCATCCGCCAATGATTTAAAAGTCTAATGAGGCCGACACGGTGAGGGTGCGTGGCGCCCCCACTGTGAGGTAACCGGCCCCCGGAAACCCGCCTGCAGAAGCCCAGTAATCGCGGTTGGTCACATTGTCCAGGCGTGCGCGCAATGTGAGGGCCTGGCTTTGCCCCACTGGCATTACATACCGCACCCCGAGGTCTAGCCTTGTCCATGCAGGCACCTCTTGCTGGTTGTTTGCGTCTGCAAATTGTTTGCTGGTGTAGACCACCCTGCCCTCTGCGCTTAAGCCCTGCAGCTTCTCAAAACGCCAATCCAGGTTTAAGTTGGCTTGGGTGCTTGGGCTTCCAATGGCATCGCGACCTGTGTTGGTTTTGCTATCCAACAGGCTGATGCCACCCAACACCTTCAAACGATCGAATACCAGGCCGTATGCGCTCAGCTCAAGCCCTGTGTTGTCTTGCTGACCCACTTCGCCAAATACACCCCCCTGCACGGCGTATATTGGGCGTTCACTTTGAAACACGCTGGCTGTTGCACCCAGCTGGCCTAGCTCCCACTTCACACCGGCCTCCACCTGCTCGGTCACGTACGGCTTGAATATTTGACCCGCATTGCTCACAGCCGCCCCGCCCGAGGTGGCCGGCGCCACCCCGCCTTGCACAAGCGCCTCAATGTAGTTGGCAAACAAGGACACATCTTGATTGAACTTAAACACCACGCCACCCACCGGGGTCACGCGGCTTTCATCGTAAGCATCCACCAAGGCGCCAGTGCTGCTATTGAAGTTGGTGCCTTGAATGGTTTGGTGACGTGCACCCAAGGTGAGCAGCAAACGCTTATCCATCAAGCCCATGGTATCGGCCACCGCCAGGCTGCGTGTTTCGGTCTCAAAGGTTTTTAGCGGGTTGTTTAAATTCCCCCCGGGGAAAATCACCGTGCCCGGTAAAGGCTGGGCTTGCGGGTCGTAAATGTTGTAGTTGACCGCATTGAAAAAGGTGAAGGCATTGTTCGATTCAAGCTTGAACGTGCTCACCGAAGTATTCACCGTGTGCGCCACTGGCCCGGTTGTAAAATGCACACGGGCGCCGATCTCGGCTGTGCTCACGGAATCTTCACGCACATTGTCAAACCGAAATGCCGATGCATTTCCGTTGGAGTCGTTCACCGTGGGGTTGGCAAAGCGTGCGGCCTCCTCGCTTTCACGCAGGCCAAGAGCTGCCCACGCGGTTAAATGCGGATTAACATCGACCTCGGCCCGCACCGTACCAAACACATCTTCGGCGTTGGAAAAAGTCCAAGGCTGGGCCACGCTTTTAGAGGCATCGGGCGCACGGGGTACGGCCAACCCGCTGGCAATCGTGATGCTGGGCTGGGTGCCCTTTAATTGATGCTTTTGGTAACCCACGTCTGCAGACAAACGCAGCTTTCCAATGCGATGATCCAGGCCGAGGGCAAACATGTCCAGGTTACGCGCCTCACCTTCAACGGCGCTGTCACCTTTGCGTTTGGCCACATTCAACCGCACCCCGGTGTCACCAACCTGGCTACGCCGGGCAAAATCACCGGCCAACAAAGCCTCACCGCCTGTCTGTATGCCTGTGCTCACGCGGTTTAAATCGTGGTTGGGCGCGCGCTTGGGCACGATATTGATGGCACCGCCCAAGCCACTGCCACCCGGTGCCGCACCGTTCAAAAATGCGTTGGCCCCGCGAAACACCTCCACCCGTTCAATAAACTCGCTGGCCAGGTACTGCCTTGGCAACAAGCCATACAAACCGTTGTACGCCATGTCATCGGAATAAATTGGGTAACCACGAACAAGGTACAACTGCTGGAAATTGCCAAAGCCACGCGCCACGCGCACAGCTGGGTCGTTTTGCAACACATCTGCCACACTGGCCGCCTGCTGATCTTCAATCAAGCTGCTGGTGTAAGCCGTGGCAGAGAAAGGCGTGTCTAGGCTGCTTTGGTTGCCCAACACGCCCATGCGTGCGCCGTGGGCCACCTGCCCACCGGGGCGCTGCTCGGGCAAGCCTTGGGCGGATGCATCTGCACTGGCACTCACCCGCACTTCATCAAGGGCGGGAGGCTGCTCGTTGGCCAATGCGTGCAAATGGAACAGCGTGCCCATGCACACTGCGGTGAACTGAAAAGGAAAAGAGGACATGGCAATGCAAACCTTGAAACATCAACAAGGCCTGCATTATAGGCAAATTATTTGTTATTGCAAATTATTATCATTTGCATTTACAAAACCCTCAAACAAAGGGCTCAGTCACGCCGGTGCTGCTCCGGCTGGGCTGGGGTTCAAGGCGGGCTCGGCGCCCTGGCTTGGGTCTTCGCTAAGTTGCGTCATCAACTGGTGCAAAGTGCTCCGCAAGCCGGCAAATTCTGCAGGCGCCATTTTCGTGCGGCACACCACATTGGCTTGCGCCTGCGCAGCGCCCGCCTCCAGCTTGGCGCCTGCCGGCGTCGCGCTGACCAGCACCGTGCGCCGGTCTGAGGGGTCGCGGCTGCGCTGAACCAAACCTGCCTGCTCCAGGCGATCCAGCAATGGCGAAATGGCGCTGGGCGGCAAGCATAGGCGGTCGGCAATGTCGTTTACTGTGCATGTGCCGCCCTGCCAAAGCACAATCATGACCAAGTACTGCGGGTAAGTTAGCCCCAGATCGGCCAACATGGGTCGGTAAGTGCGCACAATGGCGTTGGTGGCTGCGTACAGCGCAAAACACAGCTGATCTTCGAGGGCGAGGCGGTTGGATTGGCTCATGGACTAATGCACCTTGGATGTGCTTACGAACGTTTACTGCTCGATTATTCCATGCAAGGTGTCGTAATGTCTATTCTGTTTTTAAGGTGTAGGCATTTGACCGATGAAGCCAAGGGCTTGATGTGTATGGCTTCTGCTAGCATAAAGGCCCGTGAATTGAACCAACACCCCATGAAACGCACGTTTTACAAGCCTCTATACTTTTTACTATTGTTTACAGTCTGTAAATCCACTTGGGCACAGTCAACCCCTGCGGCCTCCAAGCTGATTGAAGAAGCTGAACTGCGCGCTTGCCTCACCCTGGAGGCGGAAGGCTTACAGCGCTTTCAGGCCTTGGAGGCTCGCGCCAACGAACTGCGTGGCGTTGACCAACTGTTAAAAACCCGGCGTGAGGCTCTGAGCAAAACCCGTGAATCCATGAACACAAAAAAGCCATCAGCCCAACAAGTTGAAAAATTCAACAGCGATGTGGAGCTGTTCAACCAACAAACCGATCAACTCAATGCCGACAAGGCCGCGTTTGAAGCCGATAAATCCACCTATGAGCAATGGCTAGGCAGCACGCTGAAGCCCGCCTGCAAGAGGCTTGAAGGCAAAGAAGTGCTGACCGTAACCGCCTTTTATGCCTGTGGCCACCACCAGCCCAAAGAGCTGCTTGATGTGCCCTATTGCCGGAACCTTGCCAACCTGACAGCACTCAAAGCCTGTGTGAACCAGGCGGGCAGCAAACAGGCTGCAGAAGCGGGGTGCAAACACTTTTAGCGCGCGAGTTGTGCACGCAGGGCCGCGCCAAACGTTCTAAAAATCTCACGTATTACGACCATCCACAGGCAGTTTACTCATGAGCATTTTGTTGGCGGGGCCCATTTTGCGGCGCATGCAACCCAATCGCCTTACGCTGTGGCTTGCCACCACGCAGGCGATTCAATGGCGGCTTTCGCTGATGCCTGCCGGGCATGATGCCCAGGTCCATGAAATTCACACGCAGTGCAACACCCTGCCGGTGGGCGAAAAACTTTTCATCCACCTCATCGACTTGCCGCTTGAAGTGCCCCTGCCCACCGATACCTGGGTGGCCTACGACCTCAGCTATCAAGCGCCCGCGGAACAGGCCTGGATGTCGGTGGCACAGGCCCATCCTCACCTGCTCTACCCCGGTAAAAGCCAGCTTGGGTTTGTCATTAAAAGCAGGTTAAATCTTGTGCTGCACGGCTCTTGCCGCAAACCCCACTTTGGCCGCAAACAAGGCAGCCCCGCCGGTGATGGCCTGGCCCGGGCCGATCAGTACTTGCAAGAGCATTTGAACAGCCCGTCAGCCTGGCCCGCGGCCTTGGTGCTCAGTGGCGACCAAATTTACACCGACGACGTGGCAGGCCCCATGCTGGTGGCCATTCACAGTTTGCTCAAAACCTTGGACCTGCCCGACGAAACCCTGCCCGGCAGCCAGGTGCCGTGTGGCGAAGTCTTGCACAACGACACCCCCTTTTATTACCAGCGCGAACAACTGCTGCCCAAAACCAAAGCCGACCGCGCCATACAAACGGTGCTGTTCAAAGGCGTGCGCAAGCCGGTGTTTACCACCGACAATGCGCGCAACCACTTAATTACCCTGGCCGAAACCTTGGCCATGTATTTGCTGGTGTGGTCCCCCCTGCCCTGGCGCTATGCCAGCACCACCATGCCCAACAGCGTTCCCATACAGTTTGAGGACCGCTACGAGCACCAACTTGCAGCGATTGAACAATTTGTGAGCACCTTGGAGCAAGTGCAGCGCGCCATGGCCCACCTGCCCGTGGCCATGATGTTTGACGATCACGACATCACCGATGACTGGAACCTAAGCGCCGAATGGGAAGACACCGCTTATGGCCACCCTTTTTCAAAGCGCATTGTGGGCAACGCCTTGCTGGCCTATGTGCTGTGCCAGGGCTGGGGCAATGCCCCAGAGCAATTTCCAGCCGACATGCTGATGAGCGCACGCCGCGCCTTGCAGCGCCCCGGCAGCCCGGCGCACGACCAACTCATCGACCGTTTGATTGCAGTTCGCGGTTGGCGTTACACCTGGCCCACGCAGCCGCCTTTGATGGTGGTCGACACACGCACCAACCGCTGGCGCTCAGAGTTCAACCCAGCTCACCCCTCGGGCCTGATGGACTGGGAGTCGTTGAGCGATCTACAACAGCAATTGATTGGGCACCATGCAGTGGTGCTGGTGTCACCAGCGCCCATGTTTGGCGTAAAACTGATTGAGGCCATTCAAAAAGTGTTCACCTGGTTTGGCAAACCTTTGATGGTGGATGCAGAAAACTGGATGGCCCACCGCGGCGCAGCCAGCACCCTGTTGAACCTGTTTCGCCACGGCAAAACCCCCAACAACTTTGTGGTGCTGTCTGGCGACGTGCATTACTCGTTTGTTTATGACGTGGAGTTGCGTGGCCGAGCCAGCAGCCCGAACATTTGGCAAATCACCAGCAGTGGGCTGCGCAACGAATTCCCTGCCGGGCTTCTGAATGTTCTGGATCGCCTAAACCGCTGGCTGTATGCGCCGTGGTCTCCTTTGAACTGGTTCACCAAACGGCGGCGTATGCGCGTGGTGCCCCGCAAACCCAGCGTTGCAGACCGCGGGGAAAGGCTGGTCAACGGCAGCGGAATTGGCCTGCTTGAGCTGGACGAACACGGCGCCCCAACGCGCATGGTGCAGTTGCTCAATGATGGGCAAACCGTTCACTTTGAAACGCGGGCCGAGCAGGAAGCCCACTAGTTGCTTGCCCCAGCAACACTAGGCCGGGTCGCCCGCCTGCACCACCTGCCCGGGCTTCAGCAAGGCGTTGGGGTTGATCACCACACGGTCTGCCGGGCTTAGGCCCTGCACCACTTCCACGCTGGTGGCCATGTTTTTACCCAGGCTAACCTTGCGAAACTGCACGGCATTGTTTTCGTCAAGCACAACCACGGTGGCCCCGCCATCGCGGTAGGTCACCGTGTTGGCGGGCACAGTCACGCTGTTGCCCGCCCCCTGTGAAGGCACGGTGAGGGTGCCAGTCAAACCCGCTGGCAAGCCCAATTTGCTGTTGTCAAACTCATACTCAATGCGCACCGTGCCAGATTCCGCGTTTAGCTCTTGGGCAGACCTTTTGTAGCGCACATCAATAGGCACGCCGGGGCGCTCGGCCAAGGTCAGCTTGGCGGGCCGACTGGTGTCTACACGAAACAACTGGGGTTGCGGCACATCCACTTGCACCCGGATCACTTCAGCATTAATGATGCGAAACAAATGGCGCGTGTCGCCAGGGCCAACTCGATCGCCACGGTCCACTTGCCGGTCGGTGATCACGCCATCAAATGGAGCTTTTACGGTGAGGTAGGCCACTTCGGTTTGTAGCCGCATAACCTCGGCCTGCGCTGCTTTCACATTGGCTTTGGCCACCTCCTCCTGGCCTTGCAGCTCGTCAAGCTGCTGGGCCGACACTGCGCCAGCAGACCGCAAGGGTTGGGCTCGCGCCAGATTGCGGCTGGCCACCATCAGTTCGGCTTCGCGTTGCAGCACGGCCGCGCGGGCCGAGGCCAAAGAAGCTTCAAGCTCGGGGGCGGAAATGGTGGCCAACACCTGCCCGGCCTTGACTTGCGACCCAATGTCCACACGCCGGGCCTGCACAAACCCTGCACTGCGTGCGTACAAACTGGCCTCCTCAGAGGGGGCCATGCGTGCAGAAAACTGCAGCATGCTGTCGGCCTCAAAAGGCTTGGGGCTCACCACATTCACGCGTGGCATGCCATCGGCCGCAGCGCCGGCCTGCAATGCGGCCTGTCGGTTGGCCTGCACCTCGCCGCTGGGCCAATACACCAGCGCCGCCACCCCAAGCCCAGCCAAGGCCAGGCCGGTGGCCAATGTGAGTTTTTTCATGCTTCGTCCTCCACCAAGGGTTTGCCGGGCACTGCACGCCGCAGGGCAAACGCAAAAACAAGGGGCACCACCAACAGGGTGGCCACCGAACCAGTCAATAGCCCGCCGATCACAGCCCGGGCAAGTGGCGCATTTTGTTCAGCCCCTTGCCCCAATGCTGTGGCCATGGGGATCAAGCCCACCACCATGGTGAGCGCGGTCATCAAAATGGGACGAATGCGCTGGCGAACCGTTTGCACAGCAGCATCCCAAGCGCTTGCACCGGCCAGCCACGCATCTCGCGCAAATGAAGTCAACAGCACGCTGTTGGCTGTGGTAATGCCCATGGTCATGATCAGCCCCATGAGCGCGGGCACGCTAATGGGTGTGCCGGTGATGAACAAGGCCGCCACCGCGCCAGACAAGGCCACCGGTAAGCTACTGAGCGCCACAAACGGCAACACCCACGACTGAAAATTGAACACCATGACCAACACAATCAGGGCCAGCGCACCCAACAACCCTGTGGCCAGCTCTGCAAAGGCATCGGTCATGGCTGTGGCCTGCCCTTTGATGTCGATGCGGTTGCCTGGCTTCAAGCGGGGTTCCACCTCGGCCACCGCTTCACGCGCGGCCTGTGACAAGCCCTTGAGGTCTGCACCCGGTGCATTGGCCAATATGCTGTTCACCGGCGCCAGGGTAGAACGGTTGATGGTGGCAGGCACAGTGCGCGGCGTGATGGTGGCCACCGCGCCCAACTGGATGGTGCCGCCCTGGGCAGTGCTCACCGGCACGCGCAATAGGTCTTCCACGCTGTTGACTTGCTGCAAAGGCGCCTGCACTTGCACCACATAAGAAATGCCGGCCCGTGGGTCGGACCAATACGACGGAGACACCGTGCCCCCAGTACCCAACACCCCCAGCAAGGTCTGCAAGGCGTCGTTGGCCGTCACCCCCAATTGCAAGGCGCGGTCGCGATCGATCGAGAACACGTATTCGGGCAGGTTGCTCACCTGCCGCGCCATGAGGTCGGTCACATCCGGGTTGGCCTGCAGGCGTTGTTGAATGTCTTTGGCTATCGCCATATTGCCCGCCACATCGCGACCAATGACCCGGATTTCGGCCGAGGTCGGGGTTAGGCCCGACAGCGTTTGGTTGGTGATGTCTGCAGGCAAAAACAAAAACTGAAACCCAGGGTGGGCTTGGGCCAACGCCTCGCGCAGCCGCGCTTGGTAATCAAAGGTGCTCGCGGTTTTGGGGTTCAACTCGATCAACATTTCGCCATCAAACCCGCCCACAGCAATGGTGTCTACCCAAGCCATGTTGACCGGGTCGGGCTGGCCGATCAATTCGACCACCTGCTTAAGTTCATTGGCCGGCACGGTGTTGCGTATGGTTTGCTGAACCTGTGCAAACTTGTTGGCGGTTTCTTCCACGCGTGTGCCTGCGGGAGCACGCACATAGAGTTTTAACAAACCCGCGTCGGTGCGCGGAAAAAACTGTTGTTGGCTATTGGCCAGCAGCGCCCCCGCCCCAGCCACCAGCAGCACCACAGCCCCAAGCACCCATGGCCATTTGCGTTGCAAGCCTGGCAGTGCATTGGCCAGGCCATTGCCCAAGCGGTCCAGGCCGGCTTCAAGGCGATCAAACCCGCGGTAATGTTGGTCGTGAGCCTTTAAATTAAGAGCCGCCAAAGTGGGCACCACCGTGCGGGAGAAAAAATACGAGGCCGCCAAAGCCGCAATCACCGTGATGGCCAGGGGTTCAAACACATAACCCGCAATGCCCTCCAGCAAAAAGATGGGAGTGAACACGATGCAGGTGGACAATGTGGATACAAATTCCGGAAAAGCCACCTGCCGGGCACCCGCCAGTGCCGCCTGTGGGGCACTTAAACCCAGGCCGATGTTTCGGTTGATGTTTTCAATTTCGACCATGGCGTTGTCGACCAAAATACCTACCGCGAGGGCCAGGCCCGCCAGGCTCATCAGGTTCAGGGTGTGGCCTGTCAGACCAATGGCCACCACCGCCACCAAGAGCGACAATGGAATGGACACCAGCACAATCAGGCTAGACTTCAGCGAGCCCAAAAACAAAAACACCACCAAGCCCACCAAGGCGCCAACAATCAGGATTTCTTTGGCGATCAAGTCCACCGCGCTTTGCACAAACACGGATTGATCAAAAATGGGCGTAACCACTGCGCCAGGCGGCGCTGAGGCTTGAATGTCGGGCAGACGCCGCTTTACTTCCCGAATAATCTCGGTGGTGGAGGAATCCCCAATCTTGATCATGCTGACCAGCACAGCGCTGCTGCCGTCCACCCGCGTCAGGTTGGTTTGCAAGGCCCCACCATCGCGCACATCGGCCACATCCCGAAGCTTGACCACCCGGCCATCGCGTGCGCTGATGGGCAGGTTTTCAAACACCTCCACGCTTTCTGGGGCCGCGTCCACGGTAATTTGCATGTCGCGCTCACCCTCACGGATGCTGCCTGAGGGCAAGGTCTGGTTTTGCTGCTGCACCGCGCGCGCCACATCGGCCGCAGACAAACCAAACGCCGGCAAGGCGTCGGGCTTGAGGTCAATCATGATTTGCCGAATGGCTCCACCATAAGGCAAGGTGAGCCGCATGCCACCGATACTTTGTATTTGGCCACGCAACTGCAAACGCGCATAGTCGGCCAACTGGCTTTGGCTGAGTGTGTCCGAGGACACCACCATGCTCATGATGGGGCGGCTAGACAAGTTGTTGCGCACCACAATCGGTGGGCTGGTGCCCGGGGGCATTCGCCGCAAAATGGTTTGGGACACCGAGGCCACTTGGGACAAGGCCACGTCAATTTCGACATTGGGTTGGAATTCAATGCGCACCAAGCCCACGCCATTGGTGGTTTGGGAGGAAATTTCCTTCACATTGTCAACGTTATTGAGCAGGGCCAGCTCAGAGAAGGATGTGATTTTGCTGGCCATTTCGCGGGCGCTTAACCCCTGGTAGGTCCACACCGCATTAATGACAGGGGTTTTTACTTCGGGAAGAATATCAACCGGCAACTGCCGCAGCGTGGACAAGCCAAATATAAGCACCAAGATGGCCAAAGCCCCCATGGAATAGGGTCTTCGCAATGCGTACTTCACCAACCACATTGTTTGTCCTTTTTACTGCGCAAGCCGATACAACAGGCCCGTTGGAGCGGGCGAGATGCAATTTGTTCAATTTTTTTAACAATCGAGCAAATGCAAACACAGATACGCTCACAGCCAGGCGCAATTTAAGCATACTTGCGCATTGCCTCACCAGTTGATGAAAACCATGACTCGCGCCAGCGTAATGCGCCTGATCCTGCTGTCCATGATTTGGGGCATTTCTTTTGTGTTCTACAGGGTGGCCATTGCCGAAATGCCTGCTCCCTTTTTGGCTGCCATGCGGCT
>NZ_CAXQZX010000002.1:0-39870 GCF_964228395.1 Limnobacter sp. | reverse complement strand
GTCCATCGCTTCAATTTTGGATTTGACGAAGTATTCGACCGCTTTCACGTCATGGTTGGTGGTGGCCTCAAACTCTTTGATGCGCTGGGCATCGGCCTCCGAAAAATCGGCTTTGATCGACTCGAGCTTTTGCAAGGCCTGTGTTGAAAAGGCAGGCAGCTCGGCAAAACCAGCGTTGGCCAAGGCCTTTAGCCACTCAATTTCAACAATCACGCGGTGGTGCATAAACCCAGCCTCTGACAGCAAAGGCCGCAGGCTGGCCACTTTGGACTGGTAGCGCCCATCGAGCGGGCTGAGGGCATTCAAGGCGGTGAGCTGGTCGTTCAGAATCATGGTGAGGTGCAAAAGCCAATATTTTTCAAAGCCTTGCATTATAGCCGTTCCACACATGGCGCGCTTGTGGGCAAGCCGAGTATTCAGGCATATTTGGATTTGTGCTTGTTCTAAATGCAAAACTGTTAGACACTTTCAGGTCGTAAAAAACAAGACGCAATCTCATCGCCGGATTGTATTCAGGAGAACTGTGATGAAACTCGTGGGATCTACTACCAGCCCGTTTGTCCGCAAAATCCGCGTTCAGCTTCAAGAAAAAGAAATTCCATACGAATTTGTAGTCGAAAAGGTGTGGGAGCCCGACACCCGCATCGCCGAGTACAACCCCCTGGGCAAAGTGCCGTGCCTTATTCTGGATGGTGGTCAAACCGTGTTTGATTCCCTGGTGATTTCTGGCACGCTGGAATACATGATGCCCACCGTGCCGCTGTTGCCCACCAACCCAAACATGCGCGCTTTGGTGCGCACCATGGAGTCGCTTGGGCAGGGCATGTGCCAAGCCGCCGTGGATATTATTCTGGAAAAGAAATTTCACGAAGGCGACAAAGTGAGCCAGCCGTGGATTGACCGCCAAACCCAAAAAATCCACAACGGTCTGGCTTGGGTCACGCACCGCATTAAAACCACCCCGGGCTTTTACCTCACCGAGCAATTCAGCCTGGCTGACATCACCGTGGGCTGTGCTTTGTTTTACCTCGACTTCCGCATGCCCGAGCTGAATTGGCGCGAGATGTACCCTGAGTTGAACGACTACTCAGAGCGCCTGGCCTGCCGCCCCAGCTTCGAAGACACCAAGCCTGACTGAAGGCTCCAAACCAAACGCTTCGCTGCTGGCTGCGTCCCAGTACCGCTCGAACAGTGGCCCTGGGCGCTGACCCTCCAGCAGCTCCCCCGGTTTTGCAAAGTGGTAAATTTCTGATAGCAGTGCCACTGTTTGGTCGCCCATTCGGCGTGAGACATGGCATGGTTTGAGTTGTGTTGGGTGTTGCAAGCCTGCGGCGCCCAACAGCTCCCCGAGCGCTTTTAAGGTGTTGCGGTGAAAGTTGTGTACACGCTCGGCCTTGGTTTCGGGCACCAGCGCCTTTTGACGTTTTGCGTCTTGCGTGGCCACCCCAGTGGGGCATGCCCCTGTGTGACACGATTGGGCCATGATGCAGCCCAGGGCAAACATAAAGCCGCGTGCACTGTTGCACATGTCGGCGCCCATGGCGCAAATTTTTGCGATGTCAAAGGCTGAAATAATTTTGCCCGAGGCGATTAAGCGAATTTCTTCGCGTATGCCCAAGCCATTTAAGGTGTTGTGCACCAGCAGCAGCCCATCCAGCAGGGGGTAGCCCATGTGGTCTGCAAATTCTACTGGCGCGGCGCCCGTGCCCCCTTCGCTGCCATCAATCACAATAAAGTCGGGCTTGATGCCGGTGTCCATCATGGCTTTGGCCATGGCAAACCATTCCCAGGCGTGGCCGATACACAGCTTAAAGCCGACCGGTTTGCCTTGGCTTAGCTTTCGCAGTTGCGCGATGAATTGCATCAATTCAATTGGGGTGGTGAAGGCGCTGTGCGCAGCCGGTGATACGCAGTCTTGCCCCTGGGGTACGCCGCGTGCCTCGGCAATTTCGGCGCTGACCTTGGAGCCTGGCAATACACCGCCATGCCCGGGCTTTGCGCCTTGCGACAGTTTGATTTCGATCATCTTGATTTGCGGCAGGCTGGCCTGCCGTTCAAACTTTTCGGCATCAAAACCCCCTTGCGCATTGCGACATCCAAAGTAACCACTGCCGATTTCCCATATCAGGTCGCCGCCGTGTTCCTTGTGGTATTTGGACACGGACCCTTCACCTGTGTCGTGGGCAAAATGCCCCATGCGCGCGCCTTGGTTGAGCGCCAAAATGGCGTTGGCTGACAAAGCCCCAAAACTCATGGCCGAAATATTGAAAATCGAGGCCAGGTAGGGCTGTTTGCAATCCGCGCCGCCCACCAGCACCCGAAAATCCGAGTCGGTGACATGGCGGGGCACCGTGGCATGGTTTAACCATTCGGCGCCCGATTCATACAGGTTGGCTTGTGTGCCAAAAGCACGTTTGTCGATGACGGATTTGGCCCGCTGGTAGACCAATGAACGTTGGTTGCGCGAAAAAGGCTCGGCGTCTGTGTTGGATTCGAAAAAATACTGGCGAATTTCTGGGCGAATAAATTCAAGAAAAAACCGCAAATTGCCAAGAATGGGGTAATTGCGGCGTATGGATTGGTGCTTTTGCATCACGTCCACCAGGCCCAGCACACCCAAGGCCAAAAACACCAGTGCAAAGCCCCAGCCCTGAAACAGCCCCAGCAGGCTACCCGCCAGTGCACCCAGGCCCAGCAACCAGCTGGCATACAAGGCGAACATGCGCCCCAAGGGGCTAACAGGCCAGGCCCTGAAGGCGTGGTTTCGCCGTTTGGGCGCCCGCCCCTGTAGTGAAGAATTGGCCACGCTGCAGTCTCCCTGTTTTGGATATGCCACCGGTGCAGCTTAGCACCATGGGCCAGCCCATGTGGGGTAAAACAAGCGGGGTTTATTGCAGCAGCTTAAGCCTTGATCAAGCGATTACACCGCCACCCAGGCATACCTCGCCTTGGTAGAGCACGGCGCTTTGGCCGGGGGTAACAGCAAACTGGCTGTGGGCAAAGTTCAATTCAAAGGTGTCGCCTTGTGCTGCAAAGGTGCAGGGAGCGTCCTCTTGCCGATAGCGGGCCTTGCAGGCCAACTCGGAAGTGCTTGGTGCCTGCCCTGCGATGTAGTGCGCTTGCTCGGCGCGCAGGGTGTGTTGGTGCAGCCAGGGGTGGTCGTGGCCCTGCACCACATACAGGGTGTTGTTTTGCAGGTCTTTGCGGGCCACAAACCAAGGTTCGCCGTTGCCATCTTTTTGGCCGCCAATGCCAATGCCCTTGCGCTGCCCCAAGGTGTAAAAGCTCAGACCCACGTGTTCGCCCACGTGCTGCCCTTGGTCGTTCAGAATGGGGCCTGGGGCGGTGGGCAGGTAGCGGTTCAAAAATTCCCGGAAAGGCCGTTCGCCGATAAAACAAATGCCCGTGGAGTCTTTTTTGGTGGCGTTGGCCAAGCCCAGGCTTTGGGCAATTTTTCGGACCTCTGTTTTGTGTATTTCACCCAAAGGGAACAGGGTTTTGCTGAGCTGCGCCTGGTTGAGGCGGTGCAAAAAGTACGATTGGTCTTTGCTGGCGTCGATGGCTTTGAGCAACTGAAATTCGCCGTTGATTTCGCGCACGCGGGCGTAGTGCCCGGTTGCGATGTAATCTGCCCCAAGGCTGTACGCATGGTCCAGGAAGGCTTTGAACTTGATCTCACTGTTGCAAAGAATGTCCGGGTTGGGCGTGCGGCCTGCCGAATATTCACTTAAAAACACAGAGAACACCCGGTCTTTGTATTCGGCGGCAAAGTTGACCGCTTCAATGTCTACGCCAACCACGTCGGCCACACTGGCGGCGTCCAGCCAGTCTTGCCGGCTCGAGCAGTACTCAGAGTCGTCATCGTCTTCCCAGTTTTTCATGAAAAGACCAATCACCTTGTAGCCCTGCTGCTTTAGCAGCCAAGCCGACACGGAAGAATCAACGCCACCGGACATGCCGATGACCACGGTTTTACTCATGGCAATGCTCTTTGGGGTGGGTTCAGGACACGCCGGGAGGCAGTGGGCCTTTCAACACACTCTCGTGGGTATACACATGCTCAAGGGGCATGATGGGCTGTTTGCCCGCTTTCCAGTTGAGGAAATCTTCTACGCAGCGCAACACCAAAGGGCTGCGGTGCTGGCTTTGGCTGGCTCTAAGTTCTTCGGGGCTCATCCACAGGGTTCGAATGATGCCTTCATCGAGGGCGCGGTCTGTGTGGTGCTTGATGGCGCTGGCTGCAAAGGCAAATCGAAGGTAGGTGACGTCTTCCCCGGTGCGCGAGCTTGTGTAGCGGCTCAGGTAGATGCCAAGCAAGCCCAAGGGCTTCACCTCCCAGGCTGATTCTTCCAGCGCTTCGCGCGCAGCACCATGGGCAGGCGTTTCACCGGGGTCAAGGTGGCCTGCGGGCTGGTTCAGTTTGATGCCGTCGGTGGTGTGCTCTTCTACGATCAGGAACTTGCCCTGATGCTCCACAATGGCGGCAACGGTAACGCTGGGTTTCCAGACTTCTGACATGGCAAAAGGCTTGCTTTAACGGCCAAAACGGCGACCGGTCTGCGCGTGGCAATTAAAAAAACACGTTAGAATAGCAGGGTTAAGGTGCTTGTGCTTGTTTTTAAGCGCAGTTAAACGGGAAGCAGGTTCAATGCCTGCGCTGCCCCCGCAACGGTAAGTGAGTGCGGGTGTGTCATTTTGCCACTGGTTGTCAGGCCGCAAGGCCGCTGGGAAGGCGACACATCAAGACTTGCAAGCCCGGATACCGGCCTTGACCGTTTTGCCTGAGCAATCCCATTTCAGGCGGGGCGACTGGTGCTGCGGGGAGGCAGTGCGCAGGCGGCTGTGTGGGGTTTTAAATACACATCTATGAATTGGCGTCCGCGGGCTGTTGGCCTGGGTGGTGCTTCTTTGTGTTCGTCTGTTCTTTGTCTTCCTCAGTGGATTGATTGCTGCACGGTGGGTGCAGTTTATTCCTCAAGGTCAAAATTCATGTTGAAGCAATTAAGTAAACAGGCGGCACTGTGCTCCACAGCAGCGCTCTCAATCGTTTTGGTGTCCACTCAAACTCAGGCCGAAGTGCTTGGTCCCAAAGAGGTGGTGGTCACGGCAAACCGATTTGAACGGTCTTTAAAAGACGTGCACGCTGACGTCACGGTGATCGATGCTCAAGAAATCAAGCGCTCAGGTGCAAGCAATATCACCGATCTCATCAAGCGCTTGCCCGGCATTCAATATTCAAGCAATGGCGGGGGGCAGCAAACCGCCACCCTGTTCATTCGTGGTGCAGAAAGCAAGCACTCCCTGTTTTTGGTGGATGGGCAGCGCATTGGGCCCTTGGATGGGTTTTCGCAATTCCAGTTCCAGCACATTCCGCTGGATCAAATCGAAAGAATCGAAATATTGCGCGGTCCTGGTTCGTCTTTGTATGGCAGTGATGCAATCGGAGGCGTGGTTCAGATCATTACCAAAAAAGCAGCGCGTAAGAGTGGTGGCGATGTGGCCCTTTCGGTGGGCAATAATCACACCCGTAAGCTGAGTACGTCGGGTACCTTGGCTGGTGAGCGCGGCGCGGTGCGCTTGGGTGTGGGCCATGAATACAGCGATGGCATCAACGCCAGCAGGGATGGCAGCGGCAAAGACGCGTATAGGGTCACTTCGGGTTCGTTCAGTGCAAATTACGATTTGACGCAAGCCACCGAATTCACAGCCAGTGCCTTGGCCACCGATGTGAACAATGAGTTTGACCCCAACCCGAATTTTAACCGCAACAACCAAACGGTTTTAAATGCGGGCCTAAAGCATCAATGGCGCAGTGGCGCAGAATCCTCGCTGCGCTTGGGTAGTTCCACTGAAGAACTGGAATTTCCCTCCTTTGCTTTTGGTACCCGCACTTTTCAAAATCAGTTGTCGCTAGAGCACCGTTTTGCTGCGCTCGGTGGTGTGATGTTGCTCGGGTATGAGTACTTGGATCAACGTTTCAAGCAGACGACCAACTTTCCACCCCCCGCAGGTGCCCCCAATGTGGACAACACCCAGGTCAACAGTGGTTTGTTAAGCTACACCACGGCGGTGGGCGAATACAGTGTTCAGGGCAATCTGAGGTTTGATGCCAATTCCAACTATCGGGATGTCACCACCGGGCAAGTCTCTGTGAGCAAGGCCATCACTGACTCGGTGAAAGTTGGTGCATTGGCGGGCACTGGTTTTAAGCGCCCAAACTTCAGTCAGATTTCTGGTTTTGTGAACCCATTTGCGGCAGGTTTTTCGGGAGTAAATCCAGCTGTGCTAAATACTGGGCTCAAACCGGAGCAAAGCGAAAATTATGAGTTGTTTGCAACCCTGGACAGTGCCTATGGGTATTCCCGGTTGTCTGTGTTTCAAAACCTCGTTGAGGATTTGATTGTGGGCAGCACCATTTCTGCGGGCAATACCCGCTTTAGCAACGAACCTGGCGAGGCAAAAATCGAAGGCATCACCTTGTCGCACGAGGGGCAATTCAAACAATTGAGCTGGGGCGGGGCCTTGGATGTTTTGTCGCCAAAAAATGCGCGTGGTGAGCGTCTTGCGCGGCGTGCTGGGCGTTCTGCAAAGTTGTACGGCAATTATGAGTTTGGCGATGGCTGGACTGCGGGGGCTGAACTGTTGGCCATCGGGCCGAGGGACGACATTGTTTTTCCGAGCAGGCGCGTGCAACTGGGGGGTTATGGCTTGATCAACGCGGTCATTGGATTTGAAATGGATGCGCGCAACGCCTTCACCTTCCGGGTGGACAACCTCACCGGCAAAGATTACGAAATTGCGCGTGGGTTTGGTGTGGCCAAGCAAGATGTGCTGTTGACGTACAAACATCAATTTTAAAGAGCGTTCATGTTGATGCGTCTGGCCTTTGGTTTAATTTTGGCGCTGCTCGCCCCTGCGAGCTTTGCATCCCCCTGCGTCCAGGACGACACCGGCCAAGCGGTTTGCATGGCCAGCTCAGCCCCACCCAGTCGAGTGTTGAGCTTGTCCCCCCACCTCACAGAAATTGTGGCCCAGGTGGGTGGGCAGGCCCAGTTGGTGGCGGTGGACGATTCAAGCAACTACCCGGCTGCTGTGCAAAGCTTGCCCAAGATCAAGCAGCCTTGGTTGGTGGGCACCGAGGCCCTGCTGACCTACAAGCCCGATTTGGTCTTGGTTTGGCAGTCTGGCATTGCCCAAAGCACCGTGCGGCAACTGCGCGCAGCGGGGGTGCCCGTGTATGTCAGTGAACCCCAATCGGTAGAAGGTGTTGGCAAAGCCATGATGGATGTGGCCCAGTTGCTGGGGCAAAAGCAACATGCGGTCGATGGCATTCATCAATGGCAGCAAGGCATGGCGAGCTTGAAGGCCGAGTACGCTGTAAAACCCACTGTGTCGGTGTTTTACCAAGTGTGGCCCCAGCCGCTGATGACGCTGGGGGGGCAGCATTTGGTGAGCGAGGTCATTTCGCTGTGCGGTGGGCGCAATGTGTTCGATGAACAAACAGGGTTGGCCCCCACGGTCACCCTGGAGGCAGTGCTAAACCGCAAGCCACAGGTGTTGTTGGCCAGTGGCCCTGCCGGCACCCTGCAAGCCTTGCGCAGCCAGTGGTCCAAATGGACCGCATTGCCAGCAGTTCGGCAGCAACACATCTACACCATAGAACCCGATATTTTGGTTCGACAGGGGCCCCGCATTTTGATTGCGGCAAAACAGGTGTGCAAGGTGCTGGACCAGGCCCGACCCAAGCCATGAGCAAAGGCTTGGGTTGTGGTTTTCCCGTAGTTTGGCGATACTCCCGTGTTATAGTCCGCACCAGCAATCTATTTGCAGGACATGGGCTGATAATGGGCCCAAACCCCCTTAGACATCAAGAATAAGCGCTTTCCCACAAGGAGAAGTTCCATGAAAATCGGAATCCCGGCCGAGACCAGGTCCGGAGAAACGCGTGTTGCAGCCACACCCGAGACGGTGAAAAAGCTGATTGCCCAAAAGCACGAAGTGTTTGTTCAGGCAGGCGCTGGCGTAGCCAGTTCCATTCCCGACCAGGCCTTTGCCGACGTGGGTGCAAAAATTGTAGACCGCGCCATGGACGTGATCGCCCAGTGCGACATGATCCTCAAAGTACGAGCCCCCGCAGAAAACGAACTCTCGGCCTACCGCTCTGGCCAGGTGGTGGTGGGTATGCTCAACCCCTTTGACAACGCAGGCCTGGAAGCCATGAACAAGGCCGGTCTTACTGCGTTTGCGCTGGAGGCTGCACCCCGAACCACGCGTGCACAAAGCATGGACGTGTTGTCCTCGCAAGCCAACATTGCAGGCTACAAGGCCGTGATGATCGCTGCCAATGTGTACCAGCGGTTTATGCCCATGCTCATGACCGCAGCCGGCACGGTGAAGGCTGCGCGTGTTCTTATTCTTGGCGTGGGTGTTGCAGGCCTGCAGGCCATTGCCACGGCCAAGCGCTTGGGCGCAGTGATTGAAGCGTCGGATGTACGCCCAGCCACCAAAGAGCAAGTGGAGTCCTTGGGTGCCAAGTTTGTGGATGTGCCCTTTGAAACCGATGAGGAGCGAGAAATCGCGCAGGGTGTGGGGGGGTATGCCCGCCCCATGCCTGAGGCCTGGATGAAACGCCAAGCCGCCGCTGTGCATGAAAAGGCCATCAAGAGCGACATCGTGATCACCACGGCGCTGATCCCCGGCCGCAAGGCCCCCACGTTGTTGCACGAAGACACCGTGCGTGCCATGAAGCCGGGCTCCGTGGTCATCGACCTCGCGGTGGAGCAGGGCGGTAACTGCCCCTTGTCCAAGTTGAACGAAATTGTGGACGTGAACGGCGTAAAAATCGTGGGCTATGCCAACTTGCCGGCCATGGTGGCTGCCGACGCGTCAGCCCTCTATGCACGCAACGTGATCGATTTCTTAAAGCTGGTCTTCGACAAGGAAGGCGCTTTCAAGATCGACCTGGAAGACGACATTGTGGCCGCCTGCCTGATGTGCACTGGCGGTGAACTAAAACGCAAAAACGCTTGAGGAGGCACAGTCATGGATGCCATCAGCCCTACCGTTGTTAACCTGATTATTTTTGTTCTGGCCATTTACGTGGGTTACCACGTGGTTTGGAACGTCACCCCAGCGCTGCACACACCACTCATGGCTGTGACCAACGCGATTTCTGCCATTGTGATTGTGGGCGCCATGCTGGCGGCAGCACTCACCGTGACTCCCTTGGGCAAGGCCATGGGCACGTTGGCTGTGGCCTTGGCCGCAGTCAACGTGTTTGGCGGGTTTTTGGTGACCCGTCGCATGCTTGAAATGTTCAAGAAAAAGCAGAAGTAAACAACAGCGATCTGGAGAACCGTTATGCAACTTAGTTTCGATATGGTGACGCTGTTGTACCTTGTGGCGTCAGTCTGTTTTATTCAGGCCCTTAAAGGGCTGTCACACCCCACCACGTCCCGCATGGGCAACACCTTCGGCATGGTGGGCATGGCCATTGCCATCTTGACCACCATTGCGCTTATTTTCAAGCTGGCTGGCGAGTCTGCTGCCGCCGGTATGGGGTATGTGTTGGCGGGTCTGGTGATTGGTGGTGGCGCGGGTGCCATCATGGCCAAGCGCGTAGAAATGACCAAAATGCCCGAGCTGGTCGCTTTCATGCACAGCATGATAGGTTTGGCCGCCGTGGCCATTGCCGTGGCCGCGGTGGCTGAGCCTGCTGCCTTTGGTATTGTGGCGGCGGGTCAAACCTCAATCCCTTTGGGCAACAAAATTGAGCTGTTCATTGGAACCTTCGTGGGCGCCATCACCTTCTCGGGCTCTGTGATTGCCTTTGGCAAGTTGAGCGGTAAATACAAGTTCCGCCTGTTCCAAGGGGCCCCTGTGCGCTTTGCCGGGCAGCACGCCTTGAACGCGGTGCTGGGCATTGTGATGATTGGCTGCGGCATTTGGTTTGCCATCACCCAAGACTGGACCCCATTCATCATCATGACCGTGGTGGCCTTTGTATTGGGCGTGACCTTAATTATCCCGATTGGTGGTGCAGATATGCCTGTGGTGGTGTCCATGCTCAACAGCTATTCGGGCTGGGCAGCCGCTGGCATTGGTTTTTCTCTGAACAACAGCATGTTGATCGTGGCCGGTTCGCTGGTGGGTTCTTCGGGTGCCATTCTGAGTTACATCATGTGCAAGGCGATGAACCGCAGCTTCTTCAACGTGATTTTGGGTGGCTTTGGTGGCGACTCTGAAGCCGCTGCTGCAGGCGGTGGCCAGCAGCGCACGGTCAAGAGCGGCTCTGCCGACGATGTGGCCTTTCTGCTGACCAACGCCGAAACCGTGACCATTGTGCCCGGTTACGGTTTGGCCGTGGCCCGCGCGCAGCACGCTTTGAAAGAACTGAGCGAAAAGTTGACCCACATGGGCGTGACGGTGAAGTACGCGATTCACCCCGTGGCAGGCCGCATGCCCGGCCACATGAACGTGTTGCTGGCCGAAGCCGAGGTGCCTTACGATCAGGTGTTTGAGATGGAAGACATCAACGGCGAATTTGGCCAAACCGATGTGGTGCTTGTGCTGGGTGCCAACGACGTGGTGAACCCTGCTGCCAAAACCGACCCCAAGAGCCCAATCGCAGGCATGCCCATTCTGGAAGCCTACAAGGCCAAAACCATCATTGTGAACAAGCGCTCCATGAATGCCGGTTACGCTGGTTTGGACAACGAGTTGTTCTACATGGACAAGACCATGATGGTGTTTGGTGATGCCAAGAAAGTGATTGAAGACATGGTGAAAGCGGTGGAATAAGCCCAGCGCAACCGCAGCGCCAACACAGGCCCCACTGCCGAAAGCGGTGGGGTTTTTTGTTTTAAAGCCTGGTCGACAATTCTGTGATTTGTTTGCCCAGCAGCTCGGTGCTTTCCATCGGCAAAAAATGAGTGGTGTTGGGCACACGTTCAATGCGCGCTTGGGGCAAGGCCTTTTGGATTCGAGCCTGCGCGGCTGTGGGGAAGGTTGAGCCGTGTTCTCCCGCCAAAATGGTCACTGGACAGCCGGGGTTTTTGAGCCAACGCAAGGCGTTGGGCTCGGTGTGTTGAAAGGTGAGCGCCTCCCATTGGGGAGGACAAGCCAGTTCCACATGCCCATCCGGGTTGTCAAGAAAACCGTGGGTGGTGTATGCGGCCAGCCATTCATCACTCCAGGTGGCGAAGGCTTTTTTTTGCCGATAATTGGCAAAGGCATCCTCTCGGCTTGCAAACCTGTCCTTGCGCCGCGCCGCTGCGGCCGCCAAGGGAATTTTGTGCGAAAAGCCAAACCAATGGGCCATTTGCACAAATAAACCTTGCTGGCGGCTCAGCAGCACAGGCTCGGCCAACACCAGCCCCTTGACCTTGTGGGGGCGTGCACTGGCCGCCGCCAGGCTGGTGGTTGCACCAATGGAGTGCCCGGCCAGCCACACCGGTTCAGGCTGCGCATCCAACCATTCAATCAGGTCTTGGTAATAGGTGGCCCACCCTTGAAAACCCTTGGCTTGTGCTGCCTCCCTGCTGTGGCCTTGCCCACGCATGTCCCAAGCCCACACATTAAAGTGCGGAAACAGCATGTTTAGCAGGGGCAGGTAGGTGCGGGCATTAAAACCGTTGGCATGTGCCCAATGCAGGGTGGGGGCTGTGGCGGTGTTGGGCCAATGGTAAAAACGAAGGGTGTGTTGGTCGCGGGTTTTAAACAGGTGAATTTGGTGCGTCATGGGTGGTTGGGGCGCGCAAGCCACATGGCGTCGCCGTAACTGAAGAACCTGTATTGTTGCGCAATTGCATGGCTGTAGGCCTGCATGATGCGGGTTTTGCCGGCAAAGGCAGACACCAGCATCAGGAGGGTGCTTTTGGGCAGATGGAAGTTGGTGATCAAGCAATCCACCACCTTGAAGCTGTAGCCTGGCTTGATGAATATTTGAGTGTCGCCGCCGTGCCCGGTTTGGGCGTAGGTTTGCGCGCGGGCCAAGCCCTCGAGGGTGTTCAGATTGCAGTTGGTCTCGGTGCCCCAGGCCTCCAGCGCCCTCAGGCTGGTGGTGCCCACTGCCACCACGCGCCCGCCTTGCTGCTTGCAGGCCAGCAGCTTGCTGATTACCTGGGCCGAAATGTTGTAGCGCTCTGCATGCATCACATGCTCGTCTACATTGTCGGTTTTAACCGGCAAAAAGGTGCCCGCGCCCACATGCAAGGTGAGGTTTAACACCTGCACACCTTGCTGTTGCAGCTCGGTTAACAAGCCCTCGGTAAAATGCAGGCCCGCCGTGGGCGCCGCTACAGCGCCGGGCTCGCGGGCAAAAACGGTTTGGTAGCGTTCATCATCTTGTGCGTCGGCGTCGTGGGTAATGTAGGGCGGCAAGGGCAGGCTTCCGTGTTGCTCGAGCAAATCGGGCAAGCTGATGCCACCGTCCAGCAATTCCAGTGTGTACATCATGTCGTGTTTGCTGAGCACGCGGGCACGGGCAACGCCTGCCAGTGTGATTTCGGCGCCAGGTTTGGGCGACTTGCTGGCGCGGATCATGGCGGTAAACTGCCGGTCGCTCAAAATACGCTCCAGCATCACCTCAATTTTACCGCCGCTTGCTTTGCTGCCTTGGAGGCGGGCCTTTAGCACTTTGGTGTCGTTGATCACCAGCACGTCTTTGGACGTGAGCAATTGCTTGATGCTTGCAAACTGCTTGTCTTGAAGCTCGCCTGCGGCCGGGCACACCAACAAACGCGACTCCCCCCGGTGGGTGGGTGGGTGTTGGGCAATTAAGGATTCGGGGAGTTCAAAATCGAATTCGGACAGTTTCATGGGTGCTCACATGGTGTCCTGGGGGGCTGGTGCCGAGGGCGGGAATCGAACCCGCACGATATCTCTACCACTGGATTTTGAGTCCAGCGCGTCTACCAATTCCGCCACCTCGGCAAGGTTGGCAATTATGACAAAAACCAGAATCGAAAACAACGAAGGTGGCGAAATTGGCCATTATTTTTTGATTTTTTATCCGGCCTGCCCCTGACGTGGGATTTTGCACCCCGCCACAAACGCCGATACTCAATGCAAGACCTACCCCTATTGCCCCACACCAAACATGTCTTTCAAATGGAAATGGCTGCTCACCACCTTCATGGCCCAAGTGCTGTTGGGCGGCATTTTCACGGGCATTCAATATGTGCACATGTCCAGGTATGCGCAAACCGAGATTGTTCGCATGGAGCAGGCCCTGCAGGCTGAGCTTGTTCGGGCCTTTCCCAAAGGGGGCGCCGAGGTGCCAGCGCAATTGAACTCTTTGATCCGTGACCTGTACACCCGGTATGCCGCCCAAGCGGTGTGGGCTCACCATGGCGGGGAGACGGTGGCCAGTTTGGGGCGGCCTTTGGAGCAAACTTCAAGGCTTCACCCCGCTTTAAATCTGGAAATGCCCTTGCCAGGCTCGGCGGTGGTGTTGGCTCTGCAACTGGATCCCGACCATGTGTACCGCGCTCGCGATGACATGGTGTTCTACCTTGCCGGCGTGTTTTTGTTGAGCGCAGTGGCCTGCGCGCTTATTTTGATGGGCTTAAGCAATACCCTGTTGGCCAGGCTGGAAGACCTGCGCGTGAAAGCGGCGGCCTTGCAGGCTGGGCATGTGGATTCTCGAATTGTGGTGCGGGGTCGGGATGAAATTTCTTGCCTGGGGTCTACTTTCAACAACATGGCGCAGGCCATCGAAAATCAAATGAAAGTGATGGAGTTGAACCACGCCCGATCTTTGTCTGAAAAAAATCGACTGGACCTGTTGCTTTCTGCGCTGTCCAGCGGTGTGGCCTACCTCGACCAACATTTCAATTTGCTCTATGCCAACCGCGCCTTGGCCAATATGCTGCGCTTTAACCTGCCTTTGCAAGAGCCCTTGAAGCTGGAAACCTTGCTGCTACAGGCGGGGGTGGTGCCTGAACACCGCCTGCTGTTGCGCGACATGGTCACCGATTATTTTAGCAAGCACGAGGTGCCGGTGGAGTTGGCCTTTCGCGATGGCAAGGTGTTGCAATTTCGATTTGCTGTGTATAGCGACGAAGTGCAGGGGGCCCATGCGGTGTTGATAGCCGACGATGTGAGCATTCGCAAAAACGTGGAAGATTTGCGCAACGAGGTGGAGCGCGACCCCTTGACTGGCGTGTTGAACCGCCGAGGGTTTGAGCTCACCCTCAACACCAAAATAGCGCGGCTGCTGCCGGGTGAGGCCTTGGGCTTGGTGTTCTTGGACCTGGATGGCTTTAAGGCTGTTAATGACACTTTGGGCCACAAAGCGGGCGACCAAATTTTAAAAACCTCGGCCACCTTGCTCAAAGGCGCAACCCGCAATGTGGACCAAGTGGCCCGCTTGGGGGGCGATGAGTTTGCCATCATTGTGTCGCGCTGTAATCAGCAATTGCTCACCAACATCGCCGAGCGCATCATCGAGGCGTTTGCTTGCGACAAGTTGTTGCTTCGGATTCGGCAAAACCACGGGCTTCGGGTGTCTTGCAGCATCGGTGCGGCCATGTACCCCTTGCATGGGCATTCGGTGACCGAGCTGCTGGAGCTTAGCGACGCCCAAATGTACGAGGCCAAAAAAGCGGGCAAAAATTGTTACCGCATTGCCAATACACCGGGGGCCATTGCCCAGGCCGTCAAAATTTGATTTTCTTCTTGAGTGTATCCAGCCCGGCCTGGGTGCTGGCATTGACTGACCTGCGCATTTGTTCCACTTTGTTTTTTGCTGTTTGTGTGGCGTCTTGCGTGGCCCCTTTGATTTTTTGAAATTGACCTTCACGGGCCAGTGCTTTGTTGCCTGTTAGCTCGCCAATTTTTTGTTTGGTCACGCCCATGGCCATGTTGTATTTGCCTTCGTATTTGTTGGGCATTCGTGTCTCCTGGGGCTTTGTTGATTTGTTTTTGCCCAGTGTAATCGGGGGCTGCCTGCGCTACAAATATTTTTGGCGCATCCACTCATGGAAAGCCCCACTTACCGGCAAGCAAGGCCAGCGGTTAGCCTTAGGCAAATTTTGCCTGGAGATTGTCATGAATATTGTTTGGCTAGAGAGCGAGACCCTGGCCGTGCCCCTGCCGCGGCCAGCCTGCCCACACCAGTGGACAGAGTACCCCTACACCACCAAAGAGCAACTGCACGCCCGGATTGCAGAGGCCGACATTTTGATTATCAATAAAGTAAAAATTGGCCAAGCCGAACTGGACGCAGCCCCACGCCTGAAAATGATTCAATTGGTGGCCACCGGTATGGACAATGTGGACCAGGCCGCCTGCAGGGCGCGTGGTGTGAAGGTGTCCAATGTGGTCAACTATGGCCCTGGCTCGGTGGCCGAGCATGCCATGGCTTGCATACTGCAACTGACCCGCCGAGTGCCCGAATGGCAGGCCTTGGTGCACGATGGCAGTTGGAGCGCCTCGCGGTTTTTTTGCCTGCACACCCTGCCCATGAACAGCCTGGATCAAATGACGCTGGGCATTTTGGGCAGCGGGGCCATCGGCGGCAAACTGGCCGATTTTGCCCGTGCTTTCGGCATGGCGGTGGTTCACATTGAGCGCCAAGGTGCATCCAGTGTGCGCGAAGGCTACGTCAGCTTTGAGCACGGTTTGGCCCACTGTGATGTGATCAGCCTGCATTGCCCACTCAACGACCAAACCCGCGGCCTCTTTGGCGATGAGGTGATTGCCAAAATGAAGCCAGGGGCAATTTTGGTGAACACAGCACGCGGTGCGCTGGTGCAATTTGCGGCGGTTAAAGCGGCGCTGGAGCGTGATCATCTGGGTGGCGTGGCCTTGGATGTGCTGGATGTTGAGCCACCCCCCAAAGATCACCTGATGGTGAGCTGGCAGCACCCGCGTTGCATCATCACCCCCCACATTGCTTGGGGCACCGAAAGCGCACAAAGCAATGTGGGGCGCTTGGCCATCAAGCACGTGGATGAGTTTTTGGCTGAGAACCAATAAGCCAGACAAGCCGGCTTGTTGTATGGAAGGCACAATTGCGGGGCGTCGCTTGTGCCTTCAATCTTTTTGTGGCCTTTGCCTAATTATTAGGCATCAAAAGGGCTTAGAATGCGTGCATGAATCAAACCTCCCCCAATACCCCGGCCGCCCTGGCCGATGACGAAGCCCTGGCCAATGTAACTTTTGCAGACTTTGGCCTGCACCCCAGCATTCAAAAAGCCATTGACGAGCAGGGCTACACCAAGCCCACGCCGATTCAGGCCAAAGCCATCCCTGTGGTGCTGACGGGGGTCGATGTGATGGGCGCAGCCCAAACCGGCACAGGAAAAACCGCTGGTTTTTCTTTGCCCATTCTTAACCGTTTGATGCCGCTGGCCACCGACAGCACCTCGCCAGCGCGCCACCCTGTGCGCGCCTTGATGCTTGCGCCCACCCGTGAGCTGGCCGACCAAGTGGCCAGCAATGTGCAAACCTACGCCAAGCACACGCCGCTGCGTTCCACCATGATTTATGGTGGGGTGGATATCAACCCCCAAATTCAAGAGTTGCGCCGTGGGGTTGAGTTGGTGATCGCCACGCCAGGCCGCTTGCTCGACCATGTTCAGCAAAAAAGCATCAACCTGAGCCAAGTGCAGGTGTTGGTGCTCGACGAAGCAGACCGCATGTTGGACATGGGTTTTTTGCCAGATTTGCAGCGCATCATCAATCTGCTTCCCAAACAGCGTCAAAACCTGCTGTTTTCGGCCACGTTTTCACCTGAAATTCAAAAGCTCGCCAAGAGTTTTATGAACAATCCCACCCTGATTGAGGTGGCTCGGCGCAATGCGACGTCTGAGAACATCAAGCAGGTGATCTTTGCCCTGGACAGCGAAGAGGACAAGCGCGCTGCGGTGTGCCATTTGATTCGCAGCCAAGCTTTAAGCCAGGTGATTGTATTTTCAAACACCAAGCTGGGCACCGCCCGCTTGGCCCGCCACCTTGAAAAAGAGGGTGTGTCGGCCACTGCCATTCATGGCGATAAATCCCAGCTTGAGCGCATGAAATCGCTGGACGCCTTCAAGGCCGGTGAGGTCACCGTGCTGGTGGCCACCGACGTGGCTGCTCGCGGCTTGGACATTGCCGATCTGCCCTGTGTCATCAACTATGACCTGCCCACCACGCCTGAAGATTACGTGCACCGCATTGGCCGAACCGGGCGCGCTGGCGCCAAAGGCACGGCTTATTCATTTGTGGTGAAGGGCAACGAGCGTGCCTTAAAAGACATTGAGAAGCTGACCAACAAAAACTTTGAGCGTGAAGAGCTGGAGGGCTTTGTGCCTGGCGGCCATTTGCGCCGGGAACGTGCAGAGGCGGTGTCCGCCGAGCGCAGTGACCGTGGCGAGCGCCGCAGCCGCAGCCCCCGCGAGCGTGATGCCGATGACGCACCCGCCAGGGAGCGTCGCCCATCGCGAGATGGCGGATATCAGGGGGCGCGTTTCAATGACAATGCGCCCATTCACCGCGATGCCGAGTACGAACGCCTGCGTGCAAAATTGGCGCAAACCCGGGTCAAAGATTCCCTCTTTAACCAGCCCTACCAAGAAAAGCCCGGTGAAGACACGCCCGAGCAAAAGCATGGTGGGAGCAATGCGGCGCCTGGCGTGAGCAAACCCAAGAGCAAAAATACCGCACCTGTGGCATTTTTGCTGGGCGGATCGCCACGCAATTAAACCAAACCCGGCCCCCGGGTCTTTGAGGCCTCTGCCGCCCTGTACTGGGGCCAGCGTTGAATTGCCAATGCCAGCCATTCCTCGACCGAGCGGGCCTGCATAGGCGGCAGCCCAAAATGGGTCCACACCTTGTTAAGGTTGCCAAGCGCTTGTTTGTGCTCCAAGGCAGCGGCCCCGGTCTGTTTGGATAGCTTTTGTCCGTCTTCTGCCAAGATCACTGGCAAATGCCAATAACGTGGCAAGAATTTCCCGCCCAACGCCTGCCACACGGCCACCTGCCTGGCTGTGGTGTCTGCCAGGTCTTCCCCGCGCACAATGTGGTTGACGCCGCTTTGCAGGTCGTCTACCACCACAGCCAAATGGTAGGCCCAATGGCCATCCCCGCGCACCAGCACAAAATCACCGCTGGTGCTGGGCAAATGGTCGGTGTTCAATCCCCGGCGGTGGTCATGCCAATGCACGGCTTGGTTTGGGCAAATAAACCGCACAGTCCGAGCGTGTTTGCCGTGTGGCATGCCGTGTCGACAGGTGCCAGGGTAGATGCGGTGTTGCCCCGGGGCGCGGTGTTGGTTGGCCTGTTCCAGATCCTTGCGCGTGCAGGCGCAAGGGTAGGTGGCCCCTTGTTCAGCCAATTTTGAAAGGGCCGCTTGGTAAGCGGCATGCCTGCGGCTTTGCACCCAAGGCTCGTCGTGCCACACCAGTCCGTGGGCTTTCAGGCATGCCAAAATTTCTTCGCTCCACTCGGGCTTGCAACGTTCGGTGTCGATGTCCTCAATGCGCACCAGCCAGCGCCCTTGGTGCATGCGTGCATCCAGCCAACTGCCCAGCGCTGTGGCCAAAGAGCCCAAGTGCAAGGGGCCCGTGGGTGAGGGTGCAAAACGGCCGATGTACTCCGGCTGGCTCATTGTGGCGCCCAGTTCAAGGTTTGTTTGCTCAGGAGTTGCGTCCACCAATCCATCGCTTTGCCCGTGCTGGCTCTGGGCCTGGCAAAGCACAATGGCGTGCGACGCAGGGGCTCCTCGGTTTTTTTGATGAGCAATTCGCCGCGCGCCAGCTCATGTTGCACCATGTGCCAAGGCAGCCATCCGCAGCCAAGACCTGCCACTTGGGCCGCCACTTTGGCCCGCAGGTTGGGCACGGTGAGCACTGCCTGGCCGCTTTGTAAACCCAAGGTGAGGGGCTTGAAGTTGCGGGAGGTGTCGCCCACCGCCACAGCGCGGTGTTGACGTATGGTTTCAACAGGCAAAGGCTCCGGTAGACTGGCCAGTGGATGGGTGGGTGCCACGGCAAACACAAACACCGATTCCCCCAAGTTTTGTATCAGTAAGCCTGTACCGCTGGCAAACTGGCTTTGGTCAAGTTTGCTGCCAATCAGCAGGTCGGCCCTGCCCGAGAACAAGGCCTCCCAGGAACCAGACAACACCTCGCTGGAAAACCGTAGCCGGGTCGGGCTGTTCAATTCATCAAAGGCTTGAACCCAGGGCATGGCCACCTCAAACGGCACCACCGAGTCCATCACAATGCGCAGCTCTGCCTCCCAGCCGCTGGCCACGGCTTTCACCCGTTTTTTCAAGCCCTCGGCGTTTTCCAAAAGCTTGCGACCCTCGTCGAGCAAGGCTTTGCCCGCCGGGGTGAGCTTGGCTTTGTGGCCCGAGCGGTCGTAAATCAACACATCCAGGGCCTCCTCCAGTTGGCGAAGCTGGTAAGTAACAGCTGAGGGGGCCTTGTTCAAGGCATTGGCCGCTGCAGCAAAGCTCCCGCGTGCCTCAATCAGCTCAAGCAGCGCCAGGGTTTCCAAGTGGATGGTCATCGGCTATTTCAAAAATTTTGAATAAGTTCATCAAATTCTAGTCCTTGTTGTGCCAATGCGCACCTTCTAGACTCAATGCAACGTATTGAAGGAGGACGCATCATGATGCAACCAAGGCGATCCAGTGAGCGTGGGCACGCCCAACACGGTTGGTTGACCAGCTACCACAGCTTTTCTTTTGCCAGTTATTACGATCCCCGTTTTATGGGATTTGGTCCGCTGCGGGTGATCAATGAGGACTGGGTGCAGCCCCAAACCGGATTTGGAACCCATGGTCACCGTGACATGGAAATCATCACCTACATGCTCGACGGCGAGCTTAGCCACCGCGACAGCCTGGGTGGTGGATCGGCCATTCGCCCCAATCAAATTCAGCGCATGAGCGCAGGCACGGGCATTCGGCACTCCGAGATGAACCAGCACCCCAAAGAGGTGGCCCATTTTTTACAGATCTGGATTGAGCCCGCCCAATACAACGTGGAGCCTGGCTACAAAGATCATGATCTGGATGTGGCCAGCATCACCGGGCAGTTGGGGCTGATCGTAACGGGCGATCGGGCTGAGGCAGAGGCCAGGCAAATCGCTTTTATTCACCAAGACGCAAAAATGTACGCAGGCCGCCTGCGTGAGCAAACCATCAAGCACCCCTTGAGTACACAGCGAAAGGCCTACCTGCATGTGGCCCGGGGGGAGGTTCGCGTGGGCCAACACCTGTTGGGCACTGGCGATGCACTCATGATTGAAAAAGAAGCGGAGCTTGCGCTTGAGGTGCCCAACCGCGCCGAAGTGATTTTGTTTGATTTGAACTAAGGAGAAATGACATGACAAACGTAGCAATTGTTTACCACAGCGGGTATGGCCACACCGCCAAAGTGGCTCAGGCTGTTCAGTCCGGAGTCGATTCTGTGGAGGGTGTAAGCAGCTACTTGATTTCGGTGAACGATGTGAACGACGCCACTTGGGACACCCTGGCCAAAGCCGATGCCATTATTTTTGGTTCACCCACCTACATGGGCGGAGCCTCTGCCGACTTTAAAAAGTTTGCAGACGCCTCCAGCAAGGTGTGGTTCAACCAGGGTTGGAAAAACAAGATTGCTGGTGGCTTTACAAATTCTTTGTCCATGAGCGGTGACAAACTGAGCACCCTGCAATACTTCGTGACCTTCGCCATGCAGCATGGCATGGTGTGGGTGGGCAGCGCCACCCCCGGCGCCCAAAAGCCTGGCGATGTGAACGAGCTTAACCGGGTGGGCTCTTGGGTGGGCGTGATGACCCAGTCGGACAATGCACCTGCTGATGTAACGCCTCCAGCCAAAGACCTTGAAACAGCGCAGCTTTACGGTGTGCGGGTGGCGGAGTTTGCGAAGAAGTTGAGCGGGTGATCCAATATCTGAAGGGGCGGATCACCCACTGTGATTACATTTTGGGTGGTTCGTACGTCCTGTGAATAATGACCGTTTGATCAACTTGAAAACGCAGATCAACAGTCAAATGAAGCAAGTTTATGAGCAATACAACAGCCTCACGGATGGCGAGCGTCGATATCTTAGAAACCATCCGCATCACGCATTAACCATCCGAGAGTCCCGGAACATTGCCTATGCGGAAACCTCTCGGATTTTTGGTCGAAACGGTAGAAACGACGCGAGCGATGCTTTCAGACATTGCTTTTGGTCCTCAATCCTTTCCCGAGATCTGGGTTATGACAATGCTCTGGAATTCACCAACGCTCACGAAGAAGGGCCACTCAATCCCCCCGCAGAAAAAGAAATGGACCTGAGCAACAATGCGGTTGGATTGGAGTTAGGCAAACTGGGCGGTGACAATCGGCATTTGAGCAGCCTGTGCGTCTCCGCATTACTTAATAAGCGGCTGAGTGTGATTGCCAAGTGAGTGGGCTCATGAAGGAAATTTTTTTGTGGATTTTAATGGCGCTCGGGTTGGTGGCGTGTTCGAACCCGGTTGAGAACCTAAAGAAATTAGGAACTGCGCCATTCACCCACGAGGCTTGGATCCGAGCAAGCCAGCTAGAGCGTGGGGAGATGGTTTACTCTTTTTTAAATCATCGTGACATCACGGTGCTCAGTGCGGCAGACGTCTATCAATTGTTGGGCGAGTCTACCGCCTATTACGAGTATGATGAAGTTCCAGCTTACTTGGTGGGGCCGAATCACGTGGAATCCGAATACGGCAAGGGCTATTTGTTGGCTTTTCCTGTGGACAGTCACACCGGACTTGTAAAAAAATTTGTTATCCATCCCCAGCCGTAGGCATACAACAATTTAGAACAAGCCAGTTCCATAGTCATTTTACGATTGGCTAGCAGCCTCAGGGTAAAATGCGGAGATGAACTCTCCAGCCCCGCTACCCTCCACTTTCGTCCACCTGCGCATGCACACCGAATTTTCGGTGACCGATGGCATGGTGCGGGTGGGCGAAGCCGTCAAAGCGGCGGCAAGCGGGGGCATGCCTGCCCTGGCCATCTCGGACCTCTCCAATCTGTTTGGCTTGGTCAAGTTTTATAAAAAGGCCCGTGGAAGTGGTGTTAAGCCCATTGCTGCGTGCGATGTGTGGCTCGAAAGCGAGCGTGATGAAGAAAACCCCGCCCGTTGCCTGTTGCTGGTGCAAAACCACCGGGGCTACTTGCAGCTTTGTGAAATTCTAAGTCGAGCATTTTTGCAAAACCAGCGCCGGGGCAAAGCCATCATTCGAATGGAATGGTTCACTGAGGTGGGCTGCGATGGCTTGATCTGTATCTCGGGGTTTCAGCATTCGGATGTGGGCCAGTACCTGCTGGCTGGCAACATGCCCAAGGCCGTCAGTTGTGCCCGGCAGTTTGCGCATTTGTTTGCAGGCCGCTATTACCTGGAACTGCAGCGCGATGGGAGCAGCCAAGCCGAGCAGCTCACCCAGCTCACCTGCCAGTTGGCCAGCGATCTGCAATTGCCCGTGGTGGCCACCCACCCCATTCAGTTTTTAAAGCCCGAAGATTTTCGGGCCCATGAAGCCCGCGTTTGTATTGCGCAGGGCGAAATCTTGTCGAACCCCCGCAGGCCGCGCCGCTTCACCGAGCAGCAGTATTTCAAAACCGCGCAGGAAATGACCGAGTTGTTTGCGGACATTCCCAGCGCAGTGCGCAACACCCTTCGCATAGCGCAGCGCTGCAATCTCACGCTTGAATTGGGCAAACCCAAGCTGCCCGATTTCCCCACGCCAGACGGCATGAGCCTGGATGACTACCTGGTGCATCTGTCCAAAGAGGGCCTTGAAAAACGTTTGGTGCACCTATACCCCAACCCGGCAGAGCGTGAGCAAAAGCGCCCTGAGTATGAGGCTCGCCTGAAGATTGAGTGCGACACCATCATCAGCATGGGTTTTCCGGGCTACTTTCTGATTGTTCAGGATTTTATCAACTGGGGCAAAAACAACGGCGTACCCGTGGGGCCGGGCCGCGGCTCGGGTGCTGGCTCCTTGGTGGCCTATGCTTTGGGCATTACCGACCTCGACCCGTTGCGCTACGACCTGCTGTTTGAGCGATTCCTCAACCCGGAGCGGGTGTCCATGCCCGACTTCGACATTGACTTTTGCCAAGACAATCGCGACCGAGTGATTGATTACGTCAAGCGCACTTATGGGCGCGAAGCTGTCAGCCAAATCGCCACCTTTGGTACCTTGGGCGCCAAGGCCGTCATTCGGGACGCTGGCCGCGTGCTGGACATGCCCTACATGTACTGCGATGGTTTGTCCAAGTTGATTCCCCAAACCCCCACCGACCCTTGGGACCTGGAGCGGGCGCTTAATGAAGAACCCACTTTCAAACAGCGTGTGGAAGAGGAGGACGAGGCCAAGGAAATCATCGCCGTGGCCCGGCCCTTGGAAGGTCTCACCCGCAACGTGGGCATGCACGCCGGCGGTGTGTTGATTGCCCCGGGCAAGCTCACCGACTTTTGCCCTTTGTACTGCGCAGAAGGCACCGACTCGGTGGTCTCCCAGTACGACAAAGACGATGTTGAGGCCGTGGGCCTGGTGAAGTTCGACTTCCTGGGCCTGCGCAACCTCACCATTCTGGACTGGGCCGTGCGCTGGGTGCGCGAGAACTACGAAGACCAACGCGAGTTTCGCCTGGAAGACCTGCCGCTGGATGACCCGGCGGTGTACCACCTGTTTTCCGACGGCAACACCACCGCTGTGTTCCAGTCTGAATCCCGGTCAGCCAAAGATCTCGAAAAAAAGCTCAAGCCAGACAACTTTGAAGACATCATCGCCTTGATGGCCCTAAACCGCCCTGGGCCATTGGGCTCTGGCATGGTGGACGATTTCATTGCCCGTAAAAAAGAGCAGAGTAAAACCGGCAAAGGTCGCACGGAGTGGTACTTTCACCCCAACCTGGAAAACACCCTCAAGTCCACCTATGGCGTGATTGTGTACCAGGAACAGGTGATGCTGGTCGCGCAGTTGCTGGCAGGCTACAGCCTGGGCGGCGCTGACCTGCTGCGCCGTGCCATGGGCAAGAAAAAACCCGAAGAAATGGCCAAGCAGCGGGAAATTTTTACCACGGGCGCCACCGAGCGCGGCGTGGACCCCGCGCTGGCCAAGCAGCTTTTCGATTTGATGGAAAAGTTTGCTGAGTATGGTTTTAACAAGTGTGTTCACGGTGACACACGCATCATGGATGCAGACACCGGCCGTTGGATGACGGTTGAGGAATTGTTTAAATCAAAAGCAAGGCCGCGTTTGCATGCTTGTGACGATCACCAGAAGTTGGTGCCGAGGCGGGTTAAAGACGTGGTTTGGAACGGGTACAAGCCCGTATTCCGCGTCACCACCAAGTCGGGGCGTAGCATCGTTGCAACGGGTAATCACCCTTTCATGACTGCGCGGGGATGGGTCAATCTTGAGAATCTGAGCGCTGGCGAGTTGCTTGCCACTGCTCGCCACACCCGGGTCAATGCCGGCAAAAGCTGGCCCTCCCACGAGGTGATCACCTTGGCGGGTTTGTTGTCCGAGGGCAATACCTGCCACCCGTCTAATCTGTTCTTCTACAACAACGACCTCGCTCTGATCGACGATTTTTCTAAAGCAGCGGTTGGGTTTGACAACACCGCTGCGCGCGTGTCGAGCTATGACGGAAAGCGACACGAGGTGTGTTTAAAACGTGCCAAGCCCGTGCCCTGGAATCATCCCGATTTCAAACACAATTCCAGAAGTGGAGCGCGTTTGTGGGCAGAATCCCTTAATCTGGTAGGGGTCACAGCAACGTTCAAACGCGTACCAGAACAAGTGTTTGAGCTGGTCGATGCCAACATCGAATTGTTGTTGGGCCGCCTGTGGAGTGGCGATGGCAGTTTGTCCTTGCAGCACACCACCGTGTTTTATGCCACGTCGTCTGCCCAACTTGCTCAGGACGTGCAGCGCTTGCTCATGCGTCTGGGCATTTGCTCAACGCTGCACAAAAAATCTTTCCGCTATCGCGATCAAATCAAGCCCGGGTTTACCGTCAACCTGGTGGGATCTGAAAGTTTGCGTGCGTTTGTCTCCCGCATCTTGCCGAATGTGGTGGGGCGTGATCCACAGGCCCAAGCCCTTCGCGAGCATGTTGCGACACAGTGCGAAGTAAGCAGCAAAGATGTGGTGCCGGCCAGCGTGCGGCAACGAGTGCAGATTTTAAAAAATCAGCATCAACTCGCCTGGCATGACATTGAGACGCAGACCGGCCTGTGTATGAAGGAAATGACCGGCAGTGGAAGCGCCAACAAAAAAGGGTTTCGCCGATCAACAATTGCAAAGCTTGCGCACGATTTTCAAGACCCTGAATTGCTGGATTGGGCCACATCTGATCTGTTCTGGGATGAAATTGTTTCCATAGAACCTGCAGGGCATGCAGACACCTACGACCTCGAAATTGAGGAGCATCACAATTTTGTGGCCGATGGCTTTGTGGTCCACAACTCACACTCAGCCGCTTATGCCTTGGTGGCTTACCACACCGCATGGCTCAAGGCTCATTACCCTGCCGAGTTCATGGCCGCCTCCATGAGCTCAGACATGGACGACACCGACAAAGTGAAGGTGTTCGTCGAGGACGCGATCACCATGTGCCAAGTGCCCGGCAAAAAGCCAGGCACCATGCTCACCGTGTTGGGGCCCGATGTAAACGCCTCAAACTTCCGCTTTGCAGCCGTGCGCCAGCCTGACGAACCAAGGGCCAGTGCCATCCGTTATGGGCTGGGGGCCATCAAAGGCACCGGGCAAGCGGCTTGCGAAGCCATTGTGGCCGAGCGTCAAGCCAATGGTCCCTTTTCAGACCTGTACGACTTTGTGCGCCGGGTAGACAGCAAACAAATCAACCGCCGCGTCATGGAAGCCTTGATTCGCGCTGGCGCCTTTGATTCGCTCAACCCCGACCGGGCCAAGCTGCTCGCAAGCGCGGGGCAGGCCATGGAATGGGCCGCCCAGCAAGCCGCAAGTGCCTTGCAGGTGAGCCTGTTTGGCGACGACATTGGTGGCAACGCCCCGCCACCTTTGGTGGATGTGCCAGCCTGGAGCGAGCGCGAAAAACTTCAACATGAAAAAACTGCGCTGGGCTATTACTTCAGCGGCCACTTGTTTAAAGCCGACGAGGCTCGCGTGCGCGAGTTTGTCAAACTCAAGCTGAAAGACCTTTCACCCAGCCGCGAGCCAGTGTGGATGGCAGGGGTCATCGCTGGCCTGCGCACCATGATGACCAAGCGCGGCAAAATGGCGGTGGTGTTGCTTGACGATGCCACCGCTCAAATCGAAATTTCTATTTTCAATGAGCAGTTTGAGGCAAACCGCAACTTACTGAAAGAAGACGCCTTGCTGGTGGTGCAAGGGCGGGTCTCGGAAGACAGTTACACCGGGGGGTTGCGGGTGTCGGTGGACAACCTGCATTCACTGGGCAGTGCCCGAGCGCAGTTTGTAAGCCGCCTTCGCTTGCGCATGAACGGGCAAAGCGACGCGCAGCGCCTGAAAAGCATTTTGGAGCCTTTCCGCGACCCGGAGCAGGGCTGCTTGGTCGAGATTGATTACCACAATGGCGAAGCGGCCTGCGTGGCCCAACTCAGCCCCGATTGGAAAGTGCGACCTGAGGAAGACCTCCTGCTGGAAATACAAGGCTGGCTGGGTGAGTCCAATGCGCGCTGGGTGTTTGGCTGAAAGCGTGTAAACTGCCTGCAACCTGTTTACATTCAAACTGAATGCCTAATCCCCAAGATTACTCCGCACGCGCCCTGTACAAGCGGCTTCTTTCCTACAGCCTTCGATACTGGCCACTGTTTGCCACCTCCTTGGTGGCGCTGGTGTTTGCAGCGGTGACCGAGCCGCTATTTGCCAGCCTCATGAAGCCGCTGATTGACGAAAACTTTTCGGCCGAACGCACCGAATTCGCCAAATGGCTGCCTGCAGTCATTCTGGGGCTGTTTTTGGTGCGCGGTGTGGCCAGTTACATCAACGAATACTGCAGCGCCAAATTGGCTGGATTGGTGGTGCACGATCTTCGGCAAGAAATGTTGTCGCGAATTTTGCGTTTTCCCAACGCGTATTTTGTGGAGCAGCCCGCCGGCAAAGTGATTTCAACCGTGTCCACCAATGTGGATGCCGTCACCGAGGCTGGCTTTAACATCATCACCGTGCTGATTCGCGATGGCGCCATTGTGATTGGCCTTTTGGCCATTTTGCTTTACACCAACTGGCAGCTCACGCTGATCTGCTTTGCCATCTTGCCGCTGATTGCCTTGGGTGTCTCCATTGCAGCCAAGCGCCTTAACCGCTTTGCGCACAGCGCGCAAACCTCGCATGCTGATTTGGTGCAAAGCATTTCTGAAGTGATTGGTGCCCAAAAAATCATCAAAATTTACGGCGCCCACAAGGTAGAAACGGACCGCTTCATGAAAAGCGCCGACGAGATCATGCGCTCCCGCGTCAAGCTGGTGGCCACCAGCGCTGCCAACTCTGCCATCGTGCAGTGGATGCTTGCATCTGCCGTGGCCGCAGTGGTTTTTTTCGCAGGCCGAATGGCCGGGGACGACGCCATGACCGCCGGCGATTTTGCATCCTTCATGACCGCCATGATGATGTTGCTGGCCCCGGTGAAGCGGCTGACCGGCATCAATCAGCAATTGCAAAAGGGCCTGGCCGCAGCCGACAATGTGTTCCGCGTGGTCGACCGACCCATTGAGCAATCGCACGGCAGCCACACCACCGACCGTGCGCAGGGCTACATCGAGTTTTCCAATGTCAGTTTAAAATACCCGGGTTCTGATGCGCGCACCTTGAGCAACATCAATTTGTGGGTCAAGCCAGGGCAGACCGTGGGCATTGTGGGCACCTCGGGCGGGGGCAAGTCCACCCTCATCAACCTGTTGCCACGTTTTTTAGACCCCACCGATGGTGTGGTCAAGCTAGACAGCGTTGACCTACGGCAATGGAACCTGGAAAGCCTTCGCCGACAAATTGCCGTGGTGACCCAAGAGAGCCATTTGTTGAACGACACCGTGCGCAACAACATCGCCTATGGCGAACTACGGGGTGCCAGTGACGAGGCCATACTGGAGGCGGCCCGCATGGCCAACGCCTTGCCATTTATTCAAAAACTGGAAAATGGTCTGGACACCATGCTGGGTGACAACGGCTTGAGGCTGTCGGGCGGGCAACGCCAGCGCATCTCCATCGCACGCGCATTTCTTAAAAATGCTCCCATTTTGATTCTTGATGAGGCCACCTCGGCCCTCGACTCTGAGGCCGAGCGTGAGGTGCAAGAAGACATGGAGCGCCTGCGTCATGGCCGAACCACCTTGGTGATTGCCCACCGTTTGAGCACGCTTACTTCAGCCGACTTTATTGTGGTGTTGGACCAAGGGCGCATTATTGAGCAGGGCACGCACGCCGAGTTGTTGGCCTTGGGTGGCAAATACCACTACTTGTATTCCATACAAACCCAGGCCGTGGCTGGTATGCAGTAAGCGCGTCCAAAAGCAAACTCTAGAATTTGCTTTATGAATGCTGCACTTGGTCAGCCAGCCGGTCAACGGCACCGATCACCACATCCAGAGGAATGGCCGCCAGCAGGCGGGTGGGGTCGTCGGTGTTGATGCTGTCTGGGTGTGGAAGTGGGCCATGATCACCCGCATAAATCACCGTGGCTTTGTCGCTCCAGGGGCGCCATTCATTCACCCACGACGGACCGAATAACGCCACTTGTGGCACATTCAAGGCCGCAGCCATGTGCATGGGGGCAGAGTCTACCCCCACATAAAACGCGCATTTCGACAGCAGGGCGGTTAGCAAAGGCAGACTCATTTGCCCGCCCAGGTTAAGCAACTGCCCGAAGCCGCTGTGTGGAATGTCTGGCAATGCTGCAGAAATCGGGTTGGGCGCATTGCCACCCAGCATGGTGTCGGCTGGTTTGCGCAGGGTCAGTAGCAGGTGCTCGCGGGCCAGGTGTTCAATTTCCCGCGTCATTTGCACTTCAATGTCGTCTGGGCTGCAGGTGAGCACCACATTCAGTCCTCGCCGCAGCAGGTGCGCAACCACCGCAGCAAACTTGGTGTCCTCCCAACACTTGAATGGCCAGCGTGCGGCAGGGTGAATGAGCACAAACGGCCCGGCAATGCCATGCTGTTGCAGCAATTCATCGGCCTTGGTCATTTGCGCAGGCAGGGGCACCAGGGTGGGCTGGCCTTTGACGCCAGCCGGGTTGATGTTAAAAGCTTGCAGACAAAGCAGGTTGAGTTCTACTGCATGGGCCTGGCCCCGGGGTGGGGGAACCAGCCGCCGGTTAAAACACGCGTGCCAGGCGGCTTGTTTGCGCTTGGCATACTGCATTTGCACGCGCACCGGCGCCTTTGAAAACCCAGTGATCAGGGCACCCACCCATTGATCGGTTAAATGCACCACGGCGTCGTAGCCTGTGCGACGCACCTGGAACAGCAATTTAAGTTCGGCCTTCAGGCGCGCAAAGCCCTTGAGCTTGCGGTCAATGCACAGCACTTGGTTAAGGTGGGGGTTGTTTTGCAGAAGTGGTGTGGTTTCTTTGTAAATCAGGGTGTCCACACGCACCCCGGGCAGTTGCTCAACCAAGGCCCGGTATAGCGCTGTGGTTAACAGCACATCCCCGTGGTGGCGCAACTTGATCACCAATATTTTTTGCACAGCTTGTGTTCCACTCCAATTTAGAACCTTTCTACAGCCCGCTCCACTGCATGTGGTTCAAACTGACCATTAATATAGAGGTCCTTCCAGGCACTGCTTGATAAGCATTCGCAAATGACAGCGATTTTTTTTTCTGAAAGCTCCAAAAACATGGGCGGGCAAGAGTTGCAACTGCTGCAACAGGCCTTGGGCATGAAAGCCCAGGGCTACAGCCCCTATGTGTTGTGCCGTCCCGGCAGCCGAATTGCTGAAGAAGCCCAAAAACGGGGCCTGCGCGTGGAGCATTTGGGGTTTCGCAACGCGGTGCACCCGCCCAGTGTGTTGCAGTTGTCCAAATTGCTGCGCAAACACAAACCCGTGGCGGTGGTGTGCCACAGTGGGCACGACTCCAACCTGTGCGCGCTCACCGTGCATGCCTTAAATCGCTTGGGGCTGCTTAAGCCTCGCCCAAGGTTAATTCGCATGCGCACCTACCAACCCGGTGCGGCCAAGGCGTTTACCTACAACCAATTGTTTGACCAAACCTTCACCCCCAGCCAGGCCCTCAAAGACCAACTGCTGCAAAATGCCGGCGTGTTGCCCAGCAAAATTAGTGTGCTTTACCCGGCCATTGATTTTGAGGCCATTGCCAGCCAAGCGCAGCAGCCCTTGCCAGCATGGCTGGATGCCAAGCTCAGCGACCTTGCGCAGCGCCCGGTGATTGCGCATGCAGCCATGTTTCGGGTAGAAAAGGGTCACAGTTTTATGCTGCAGGTGGTCAAGGCCCTGCTGCCCACATTTCCCGGCTTGCTGTATGTGGCCGCCGGCGAGGGCGATGCTCAAGCCAGTGTGCAAGAGCAAGCCCGGCGAATGGGCTTGGAGGCGCATGTGTGCCTGCCCGGCATGCTCAGCCCCGTGGCACCCTTGCTGGCCCGTGCCGACGTGGTCGTCATGCCCTCCAGCTATGAGCCCCTGGGCATGAGCCAAATTGAAGCCTTGGGTCTGGAAGTGCCTGTGGTGGTCAGCAACGTGGGTGGCCTGCCCGAAACCGTGCAGCATGGCCAAACAGGTTGGCTATGCCCAGCCCCCCACCACCCCAACGCCCTAGAGGCCTGGGTCAGCACCCTGCAAGATGTGCTGGGCAACCCCAGCGCCGCCAAAGCGTTGGCGCGTCAAGGCAAGGTGGCTGTGCAGGCGCAGTTTGGCCCCGCGAGCAACCTAGACGTGCTGGCAGGCCAGTTGGCCACCCACCGCATTTCGCAATGAGCGGCGCCAAGCGTAGCTTTCACGCCGTTTTGCAATTCACCAACGCCGCCGCCATGCTGGGCCAGTTGCCCGCTTTGCTGGAGGGCGCCACCCGCGCCGCCTTGTGGGTGGAGCCAGGGTTGAACAGCGCAGTGGCCAGCCGCCGTTTGTTGTTGGCCATGCGCGCTGCCTGCCCTCAGGTGGAGTGGGCGGTGCTGGGGCCCAAAGAAAGCATGGTGTTCTTCGAGATGGAACCCGCTGTGGCGGCTTTTATACCGGTGCTGGCCATGCAGGCCAGGCGACCCGGGCAGCCCCGGCTAGCGCACTGGTGGCAGGCACGCCAGCAAATGATCAAGCTTGGCCAATTGGGCATGCATGCGTGGGTGGCGGTTGAGTATGTTGAGGCTGCGAAGTACCACACCGCTAAGCCTGGCCCCAGCCCGTTGTTTGCAACACTTGCCAAACGCATAGCCCGCCACCATCCAGGCGCCCCGGTGCTGCGGTGTGCTTTGGCTTCCCCTGTTGCTTTAAATTTGCCCGCCTTTGCGCCCTTGCAGCTTGGGCCTTCCGCCTTGGCACGCGCCACGGCCATGTTTCGCGCTTGGCCGCCCACAGTCAGCAAGCACGTGCTGGTGCTTGGGCACAGCGAAGAGGCCACAGTGGTGTTGCAAGCCCGCCACCAACATGCCTTGACCACGTTGCCCGCTGGGGCGCAGGCGCTTGCCGTGGTGTTGGTGCATGCACCGTCGATGTTGGTCATGCGCTTGCAATCCAATTTCCCGAATTGGCATTTTTTAAATCTTGCCGAGTGCCTGGGCGTGTTGGCCTACGCGGACCGGGTGATGGGCAATGCCCCCTGGGTCACCCTGTTGATGGGTGAAATGGGCCGCTTGGACCGCATGGTGTTGGATAAAACGCACAGCCAATGAAGCGGTGGGCCGCACCCTGTGATGGTGCGTCAAATTTGAAGCACTCCTGCTGCAGAATTTTATAAGAATCAAGCGCTTTGGGGCTTTGCAGGGTGTTTTGGGGGGCAGAAGGGGGCCTGTATGTGGGCACTTTGCAGGGGTTTTGCTGTTGCACGTCAGCCACAAAAACCCAAAATTTTCGATTCTGACCCAACGATTTGGTTGGTTGCCCCAAGGGTCCCCGTGTACATTGTCTCTCGTGCCGCCCGAATAGGACGGCAAATATTCAACCAACACTAATAAGGGTGAAATATGAACAAGAAGCTAGTAGCTGCTGCACTGGGTATGGCCTTCGCCGCTCCAGTATTTGCTGATGCATCCAACGTGACCCTGTACGGTCGTGTACACCAAGTGATCGATCATCAGTCCACTGAGACTGGCAACACAGACCGTGGTGGTAACTTCGTATTGTCAGACGCATCTTCACGTCTGGGTGTTCGTGGCGTTGAAGATCTTGGCGGTGGCTTGAAGGCCGTTTTCGCCTACGAATTTGCTGTTGACTCCGACAACGGCGCTGGCATCACCGGTGGTCGCCATGCCTACCTGGGTCTGCAGGGTTCTTACGGTACATTCCTGATTGGTCAACAAGACGGTGGTAACCTGTCCCAGGCCCCTTTGTACAACCAGGCTTCTTTGATTGGTTCTGTATCTAACAACGGTGGTCCTCTGACAACCGTTAGTGGTACGACTTTGTCAGGCGCTCAAGCTATTGCTCGTTCGCAAAGAGCTAGCAACTCCATTGGTTATTCAAATAATATTGGTGGAGTTCAGATTGATGTTCGTCATGCTCTGACAGGTTCTAATGACCAATTTAACAACGGTGCAGCGGGTACATTCTCCGTTAACCCTACCACCGGTGCAATTACGCAGAGCGCTGCGGCCACCAAAGAAAACGGAACTCGCGAGACCGAGGTTGCAGCAACTTACAAAATGGGCGCCCTGACCATCGGTGGTGGCTTCCAGTTGTTTGATCAGCAAGGCACTGACCCCACAACCGCCGCCTCCCCAGAGCGTGTAGTTCAGGGTATTGCCTCTTACAACTTCGGCTCGTTCACACTGGGCGGCTTGGTTGCTCAGACCAAACTGTACGGTACAGCTGGCAACGGTGAAGACAGCAACACCGAATTCGCTTTGTCCGGCACACTGCCCCTGTCCTCCAACAGCGGTATTTTCGGCATGTATGCTGATTCCGAGCGCAACAACATTGCAGCTCCTACTGACATCAACCAGTTGCAAGTGGCTTACTACTACGACTTCAGCAAGCGCACACGCACCTACGTTGGTTTCAACCGCTTGAACACCGAAGTAAAAGCAACCAAAGTTGAAACAGACCAGGACAACTTCACCATCGGTCTGCGCCACAACTTCTAATTCTTGGCCAGCATTGGCTGGTTAGAGTTGCAGGTTTGAAAAAGCCACCTTCGGGTGGCTTTTTCTTTTCCAGCAGGCCTAAACACATATACGCCCAATAAAAAACCGGCGCTCGGCCGGTTTTTACATTTTTGCTGGGTGGTTAAACCCAAGCTCAAATCAACGCAGGTTTAAATCCAATTGCACGCCACACAGGGCGTCGCCATAGCCGTTGCGGTTGCTGTTGCTCATGCAGCCCAAGGAGGTGGTTTGTAGCTGGTTCTGCGACACTTTCAACCCAAAAAACAGGTCGTGTCGCTCGCTTAGGGCGTCTTTGCTCAACTTGAACACAAAGTTGCCTTCTTGCCACTGTGCTGTTACCGGGGCGCGGCTCAGTTTGTCGCCACCCAAGCGCAATCCAAAGCCGCCGGTGGTTTTGTCAAAATTGGTCCAGCGGCCCCATTTGCTTAAGGGGCTTTGATCTTCCAGATTAAAATAAATGCCGCCTGCTTGCGCATTGGCAAGCAGGGGCAGTGCACAGAGTGTGAGGCAGGCCAGCGTCTTTTTCATGGTTATTGTTCTCTCGGCTCACTTGCGAATGAGTGGTTCACCGGAGTGTTACAACCATATTATGCGCGAGGCCAAAAAGGGGGGGAAGCCACCCCGCAGAGGGGGTGTTGTTCCCAAGCCACTGATTTTAAATGGGTTATTTTTAAAACCAAAAAGTTTTCTTTTAAAAATCAATGGCTTTGGTTCATTAGTTTTCAAATCGCTTTAAGCCCAGCTTTTTGAACAGCTGGGTGTCGCGCTCCAACTCTGGGTTGTCTGTAACCAACAGTTTTTCGCCATAAAAAATAGAATTGGCACCCGCCAGGAAACACAGGGCTTGCGTGCTTTCATTCATGGTCTCGCGGCCGGCCGACAATCGTACAAAGCTTTTTGGCATGGTGATGCGGGCCACGGCGATGGTGCGCACAAAGTCCAGTGGGTCTATGTCGGCGTTGTCGGCCAGGGGGGTGCCTTCTACCTTTACGAGGTTGTTGATGGGCACGCTCTCTGGAGGCTCGTCCATGTTGGCAAGTTGGGCAATCAAGCCTGCCCGCTGGGTGAGGTTTTCGCCCAGGCCCACAATGCCGCCGCAGCACACCTTGATGCCGGCGTCGCGCACGCGGTCAAGCGTGTCCAGGCGATCTTGGTAGGTGCGGGTGCTGATGATGTCGCCGTAAAAATCGGGCGAGGTATCCAGGTTGTGGTTGTAGTAGTCCAGCCCTGCCGCTTGCAGTTGCTTGGCTTGGTGGTCTTTGAGCATGCCCAGGGTGACGCAGGTCTCCAAGCCCATGGCTTTGACTGCGCTGACCATTTCGCCCACGGCTTCCACTTGGTGGTCTTTGGGGCTGCGCCAGGCCGCCCCCATGCAAAAGCGTGTGGCGCCTTTGTCTTTGGCCGCTTGGGCTGCTTTTAAAACTTCATCCAGCGGCATCAGCTTTTCTGCATCTACGCCGGTGTCGTATTTGGCCGATTGGGGGCAGTAGGCGCAGTCTTCGGGGCAGCCCCCCGTTTTAATCGACAGCAGGGTGGACAATTGCACCGCGTTGGGGTCGAAGTGTTCGCGATGCACCTGTTGGGCTTTAAACAGCAGGTCGTTGAATGGCAAGGCGAACAAGGCCTCGATGTCCTCAACGCTCCAGCGTTGCGTGTTGGAGGCCGTTTTGTTGGCGGCTTGAGCGGGGTTTTGTACCCAGGTGATTTGGCTTTCCATGTGCTTCCTTCAGAACAGTTCGCTGCCAGCGCCGGGTGCTTGCAAATGGCCCCAGCGTTCTAATACTTTCAACAAGGTTTGGTAGGCATGCTGCAGGGTGTCGGTTTGGGTGCAGTAAGGGGGCACCCAATACAAGGTGTTGCCCAAAGGGCGCACCACAATGCCTTCGTCCAGAAAAGCCTGGCGCAGCCACTGGCTCACCGACGACCCGTATTGTGTGTGGCTCGATTTTAGCTCAAAGGCCATCACGGTGCCGCATTGCCGGGGGTTTTCAAGCAGCGGGTGCGTGGCCAGGGCGGGCATCCATTGCGCGTGAATGTCTGCAATGCGGGCCATGTTTTGAAAGGCTTCGCCCTGTTCAAACAAATCCAGATTGGCCAGAGCCGCAGCGCAACCCAAGGGGTTGGCGGTGTAGGAATGCCCATGCAGCAGCGCCTGGCCCACCTGGTCACTTAAAAAGGCATCGTAAACCGCTTGGCTGGTGAGGGTGGCCGCCATGGGCATAAAGCCGCCGGTCAGGCCTTTAGAAACGGCGATGATGTCGGCCTGGCCACCCTGTTGAGTCACTTGCTCTGCGGCGTATAGGGTGCCAGTGCGTCCAAAGGCGGTGAACACCTCATCGAAGATCACCAACAGCCCGGCGGCGTGGGCGCGTTTGCACATTTCGGCCACGTGAGTAGGGCGCATCATGCGCATGCCACTTGCCCCTTGGATCAAGGGCTCCAAAATAATGGCGGCGTATTGCTGGGGATGTAGCAGCAATTGATCAAGCTCAGCTAGGCTTTGTTCTTCAGTGCAGGCGCACGTGCCCGTGGCAATAAAGTCCACCCCAAACAGCCAGGGTTTAAAAGGGTCGTAAAACCCGCTGGATTGCCCAGCCGCCATGGCCCCAAAGGTGTCGCCGTGGTAGCCGCCTTGCAGGGCGATCAGTTTGCTGCGTTGCCCCGGTGTTGCGCCCTTGTTTTGCCAAAACTGAAATGCCATTTTTAAGGCCACTTCAATGGCGGTGGACCCGTTGTCGGAATAAAAAACCTTGGCCATGGGCGCAGGGGCGTGCCTCACAAGTCGCTGTGCCAGCTGTGCAGCGGGTGGGTGGGTGACCCCGGCAAACATCACATGCTCCAAGGCGTGGGCCTGCTTGGCGATGGCTTGTGCAATGGCTGGGTGGCTGTGACCATGTAGGTTCACCCACCAGCTGGACACGGCATCGAAATAACGGTCGCCATTGGCAGTGTACAAAAACTCGCCCTGCCCCCGAACCACGGGCAGCGGCGCCTGGGCGGTCTGCATTTGGGTAAAGGGGTGCCAGCAGTATTGCTGGTCAAGCTGCAACAAGTCTGAATGGTTTAATGCATGCGTGGGCTTCATCCAAGCCCCTCCAGGGCCTGTCGCAGACCAATTGGCATGGGGTGATTGGCCAAAGCATTTGTGCCAACACTGCGCCAATGCGGCAACTCGGCCAACACCGGGGTTTTGGCAAAATGCTCAATGGCTTGGCGGTTGGCGGCGTTGGCTGGTCCCATCATCAGCACGCCCAGCACAGGCACTTTGGCGGTGCGCAGGGCTTGTACGCTCAGGCAGGTGTGGTTGATGGTGCCCAAGCCGCTGCGGGCCACCAGCAACACCGGCAGGGCCAAGTGTTGCATCAAATCAATCAGGGTGTGTTGCCAGTTCAGGGGCACCATGCAGCCGCCTGCGCCTTCGACCACCAAGCGATCGGCCTTGGGCAACACAAATTGCTTCAGCTCGATGTTCACGCCATCGAGTGCGGCAGATTGATGCGGCGAAAGCGGTGCACTCAAGCGATAAGCCTCGGGATGCACTTCGCATTGGGCCAGTGTGGCCACGGTGGCACTGTCTGTGCCGTCTTCAGTACCGCTTTGCACGGGTTTCCAATAATCGGCCTGCCAATGATGGCACAGCCAGGCGCTTGCAATGGTTTTCCCAATGCCGGTGTCGGTGCCGGTTACAAACACGGATTTCACGGGCGTTCCAAGTAGTAAAAGCCAATGTGGTAGTTCATGGTGCAGGCCTCGCCCAGTGCGTCAATGACTCGCCAAAGGTTGACTGGGCGGTGATTGGGGCGGGGCAGGTCTGCACCAATGGCGCGCAGGCTGCGCGCAAAAGACAAGCCATCGGGGTGATGGTCCAAAAATTCTTTGCTGTGGTGGGCTGTGCCAGCCACCAGGCCTTCGCGGGTTAGGCGGTCGAGCAAATCGAGCATGTGCGTGGCTTTTGGCAAGGGCCGCAGCCCGCAGGTTTGTTCGGTGTCCTGGTGGGCGGTTTGCCAGGCCTGAAAAGAGCCATCGAGCAACACGCTAAATGCCAAGGTATTGGACACTGACAGCCACCGGCGGATGGCTTCTTCTAGATTGCTAAACCACTGGGCGCACATACCCGACATCAGCAGCGATTGATTGGGTGCCCACAGGTGTTCAAAGGCCAGCTCTTCGCCATTGAGCACATGGGTGTGCAGTCTTGGGTGGGGGAACTTGCGCTTCAATTCCTCAAGCATGCCAGGGGCGAGGTCAATGGCGTGCACGGGCACGTTTTTGAAGTTGTTCAGCAAATGCTCCGTAATAAACCCGGTGCCGCTGCCCACATCGATGCATGCCTTGGGCTGAAAGCCTGCGGGTAGCACTTGGCCCAGCCAATTGCACAGGTGCTGGGCAGCGTGCCGCTGCACGCGTGCATGGTGATCGTAGTCGGCAGCCGCCCCGGAAAATCGCTGAGAGGCAGCGCCATGTGTTTGAGTGTTTTGCATGGTTGGCACAGGCGGTGTTACGGGTTGCGCAGCACGGGCAACAGAAGGTCAGTATAACGCGCTGCGCTGTGCCCCAATTCACCGTGGGCGGCATCCACGGCCAGCAGGGTGCAACGGGGCCCCTCCACAAAGCAATTTTGGGCCAAGGCTGCGGGCACGATGGCGTCATGGGGGCTGTACACGGCCAACACCTGCGAGCTGGTTTTCGCGGGTGTATTTAGCACATTGCCCAGCTCGGCCTCCAGATTGGCTTCTTGCATCCATTGCAAGTCAGCCAGCAGGGCAGGGGCATTCAAGGTGGTCCATTCTGGCGTGTGACCACAGGCCCGGTGGAAGTCCCCCAACACTTGGGGCAGGTTGGTTTTGGCCTTGGACACCATGCGCGCCAGCACCCGTGGCGCTACGCCTGGCTGGCCGGGCTGCATGGCGGCCAATCGGGCAAAGCCATGCAGGCTGACCATGGTGCACCAACGCACCGATGTGTTGAGCAAACGAACCACCCCCAGCGAATGCCCAATGCCCAGCCAAGGCGCATCGGCATGGGCCAGCACCAGGCTGTGCAGGGTGTCTGCCGAATGGTGTTCCCAACCCTGTGGGCTGTGGATCATGATGCCGGGCTTGGCCTGGTCTGGAAAATACCCCGATTCCAGCGCCACCACCAAACTGTGCTCAAACACCTTTGGCGTGTGGGCCTGCAATGCCAACAGCAAAGGGTTAAAAAATCGGTGGTTGTAACCCCAGCCGTGTGCCAGCACCACCACGCGTTCAATGGCTTTCATGCAGGCCCCCTTGCCACTGTTGGATGCCGTTGACCAAGGCTGTGATGGTCTCCGGGCTGTGGCCTGTGTTGAGGGCCAGGCGCACTCGCGCTGTGTTGGGGGGCACCGTGGGGGGGCGCACAGCAGAGACCACCAAGCCATGTTCGGCCAAATGGGCCTTGAGCGCCAGGCTGTTGGCCGCCTGCTCCACCACCACCGGCACAATGTGGGTGCTGGAAAGCCCGGTGTTCAGGCCCAGTGTGTGCAATTGCGCGCGCAGGTGCTCGGCGGTGGCGTGCAAGGCTTGGCGTTCGGCCTCCAGGCCCGGAATGATGGCCAAGGCCTTGCGAACGGCGCCCACCACAAAAGGCGATGGGGCGGTGGAATACACAAACCCTGTGCAGCGGTTGACCAGGTAATGTTTCAGTGCGTGGCTGCAGGCCAAGTAAGCGCCACTCACGCCCACCGCCTTGCTAAAAGTGCCCATGATCACCCAGTGACCCATGGCTTTCAGGGCTTCAATGGCCGGGTGCTCCAGCGCGCCCAGGCCGCGGCCTTCAGGCCCCCAAACGCCGGTGGCGTGGGCCTCATCGAGATACACCACTGCGCCATGCTGCAATGCAAGCTCGGCCAGTGTGCCCACTGGCAATTGGTCACCCTCCATGCCAAAAACGGTTTCGGTCACAATGATTTTGGCTTGATCGCTGTGGGCGTGTTTGCTCAAGCAGTCAGCCAGGTGGTTCATGTCGTTGTGGTTAAAGCGGATTTGCTTTACCCCTGCCAACTGGCAGGCGTGGTGCAGGCTGGCGTGGTTCAAACGGTCGGCAAACACCAGCGGCGCCTGGCCATGCCACAGGGTTTTGTCCAGCAGTGCAGCCAGCGCACTTGCATTGGCTTGGTAACCGCTGCAAAACACCATGGCAGCCTCGCTGCGTTTAAAGGCGGCCACCTCGGCTTCCAATGCTTCAAAACAATCCAGATTGCCAGACAACAAGCGCGAGCCCGTGGCACCTGCGCCATATTGCTCAGCGAAAGCCACACCGGCCTGTACAACATCAGGGTGGCGGCTTAAACACAGGTAATCGTTGCTGGAAAAATCGAGTCCTCGCCGCGCAAGGGGGCAGGGCTGCAGTTCACGTTTAAGGCTATCTTGCGCCAGGCTGGCCAGGCGCAAGGCGCTCGCGTCGTTCAGGTTCATCAGGTCAGTATGATGTCGTACTGCTCTTGTGCAAACAGGTTGTCCACTTGCAAGGTGATGGGTTTGCCCACGAATTCTTCCAGCATGCCCAGGTGCTGTGCTTCTTCTTCTAAAAATAAATCGATGACAGCCGGGCTGGCCAAAATGCGGAATTCTTTGGGGTTGAACTGTCGGCTTTC
>NZ_CAXQZX010000001.1:0-26801 GCF_964228395.1 Limnobacter sp. | reverse complement strand
ACGCATGGCTTAAACCGAACATCGGTTAGGACGCTCGGTTTAAGCCATGATTAAAGGTTTATCGGCGGTGTTCACCGCCAATGGTGAAATTATCAGCCTGTAAATGTACTGACGAAAGACCCTGTTTACGTGACAACCCGTGCCAACTTTACTGACGTGCGAACTTGTGCAGTTGCGCCCACAGCTTGGTGATTGCGCCTTCAAATGGGTGTAATCTCTGACAGTCATACTTTTGCGTCTTTGCCATTTTTTTATATGAAATTCAATTCTTCGTTTTCAAAGCGCACTCCGCGCGGCTTCACCCTCATCGAGATCATGGTTGTTGTGGTGATTCTGGGCATTTTGGCCACGTTGGTGGTGCCAAAAATCATGGGTCGCCCCGACGAAGCGCGGGCCGTTGCAGCCAAGCAAGACATCGCTTCCATCATGCAAGCGCTGAATCTTTACCGCTTGGACAACAGCCGCTACCCCACCACAGAACAAGGGCTGGCCGCCTTGGTGGAAAAACCGACCACCGAACCACAGCCACGCAATTACAAGCAAGGTGGCTACCTGTCCAAGGTGCCAACCGACCCGTGGGGCACACCTTACCAATATTTAAGCCCCGGTTTGAATGGTGAGGTGGATGTGATGAGTTTTGGTGCCGATGGCAAAGCCGGTGGCGAGGGTGTGAATGCAGACATTGGCTCCTGGAGCCTGTAAACGCTTGGCCTCGCAGACCGTGCGGGGTTTTACGCTATTTGAACTGCTGGTGGTGATCGTGGTGCTGTCGGTCGCCGCTGGCCTCATCGTGGTGCGCGGCACCCCTGGGGATGGCACCTACCTTCAGGCCGATGCGCAAAAGTTGTCCCAACTGCTGCGCATCGCGCAACAAGAGTCGATTTTAAAATCCAAAGACATTCGTTTTGTGGCTGACAGCCAAGGCTACGCCTTTCAGGAATTCACTGGCAGCCGGTGGGTGCCGGTGAGCACGGAACCCATGCTGAGGCCTCGCGCTTGGGACAACGGCCCTTTCAAAGTAAGCCTGGTTTATGAAGGAGCGGCCAACCAATACCTGACCCTGCAAAGCACCCCTGGCCTTGCTCGCCAGGCCGTGGTGCTGGAGCGCAACCAAACCCAGGTGGTGCTTCAAAGCCAGGCCAGTGGTTTGTTTGTGGTGAGCAAACCCCAGCAAAGGCCTCAGGCTGGCGGGATGAGTTGATGCAAAGGCACTGGCGCCCGCACCGTGGATTTACCCTGATTGAAGCCTTGGTGGCCATGACCATCATTGCGGTGGCGCTGATTGCCTGCCTGAAAGCCGCTGGCAACTTGAACCTGCAACAAGACGAAATGATCAAGCGTCAGTATGCGCAGTGGAGCGCCAACAACGTGGCCAATTACATTCGAGTGGCAGGCTTGTATCCGAATGCCCAAACAGCCAGCCAACAATGCCCGCAGGCCAACTTTCAGTTGGTGTGCGTGGTCACGGTGAGCAACACGCCGAATCCCAATTTCAGGCGGGTTGAAATCGTGGTGCGGGAGGCCCTGAGCGGCCCTGGCGGCAACGACCTGGCGCGGCTGGTTGTGTTTTTGAGCAGTGCGCCATGACCAACAAAAACAAGCGCCATGCGGGCTTTACCTTGCTGGAAGTATTGATCGCCTTGGGCATTGTGGCGGTTATTTCGGTGTTGTCGTGGCGGGGCTTGGAAGAGGTGCTGCGTTCGGCCCAGCGAGTGAGCGATGTGGATGCGCGCATGCAAACCCTTCAGGCCGTGTTTGGCCAGCTTCGCAAAGACCTCGATGCACTGAACCTGAATGGCGAGCCGCCCGGCCCTTTCAGCGATTTTATAGAAACCACAGGCAATGGCCTGCTGTTGCAAACCACACGCAGGGACACGAGCGAACCCGCTTACCGGGAGCAGGTGCAGTGGGTGTGGCAGAACAATCAACTCATTCGAATCACGCGCAGTGCTTTAAATCCCGAGCAAGCTGTACAGAGTGAGCCCATTGCCATGGCGGGCATGATTGTGCGTACCCTGCGAGAGCCGGGCGGCTGGAGCGCGCCTGTGGCCATCGGCAACCCGCAAGTGCCCCAAGCCACAGACCTAGAGTTGCAGGGCACCCCGCTGCAACCACTGCTCGGGCCAGGTGCTGGCAGCGCCCCTCCGCCCTCGGGCGAGGCCACACCGCCGGGAGGCAACCCGTCAAACGAGGATGGAGGTGGGCAAGCCTTGGTGCGGGCCGTGGAAGTGACGCTTACGCAAGGCAATGGGCAAAGCCTGACCCGCCTTTTGCTGACAGGAGGGCTGTACTGATGCGCCCCCACCAACAAGGCGCGGCTGTGGTGATGGCCCTTTTTATCGTGGTGTTGTGCACATTGGCCGTGAGCCCGCTGATTTGGAATCTGTTTGCCACCGCCAAAACCATCGCGGTGTCGGCAGCCCGCGACCAAGCTGAGGCGGTCAGCCGCAGTGGACTGGATTGGGCCCGGGTTATTTTGCGGGAAGATGCCCGGGTGTCGGCCAGCGATACGCTGACCGAGCCTTGGGCTGTGCCCTTGGCCGAGAGCCGCCTGAACGAAGGTTTGATGCGACAAGACCAAAATGCCACCGAGATTGAAGACCGCGAGGTGATATTGACCGGCCGCATCGAGGATGCACAGGGGCGCTTTAACTTGCGCAACCTTGGGGCAGACAACCCGCGCCAGGCCAATTGGTTGGAGGCCTTTGCCAAACTGTGCGAACTGCTGGGTGTGCCCAACGACCAGCGCCTGTTGATTGCGCAGTTGATTGCCCAAATGCACAGCCCGCCCACCAGCGCAGAGGGCGGCCAGGAACAGACCGCAAGCCGCTTGCAACCAGCCTTGCGGTGGGAAGAGTTTCAGGGCAAGTATGGCGTTGCAGAAGAAACCTGGAACCAATTGCGCCCCTATGTAGCGATTTTGCCCAAGCCCACAGGCGTGAATGCCAATACAGCCACTGCCGAGGTGCTGTATGCCGCCATCGATGAATTGAGTTTTGGAGACGCACAACGCTTGCTTTCGCAGCGCGAGCGCGTGAGTTTCCGTAATATTGCAGATGTGCGCAGCGCTTTGAATTCGAACATCACGGTCAACGGTGACATGGTGGGCGTGGCCAGCAGCTATTTCTTGGTGGAAGGCAGCGCACAGGTTGAAGAGGCGCTTATTCGTACCCGGGCCCTGCTGGAACGAAGGGACCAACGGGTTTACGTGCTGTGGAGACAATAATTGAACAAAAACCAGGCAACGCTGGTGCTGTGGTGGCCCAAGGCCAGTGAACAGACCCGCGCAGAAGAAGAAGGGCGAATGCCCCGCTTGCGCTTTGAGGTGCATGCCGCGCATGGCGACCGTTTGCACGGCGGCGAAGAGGCGTTGAACCGTCTGCCCACCGACATGCCCTGCCTGGTATTGCTGGACCCCACCGAGGTCGGCTTGTTTGCAGTAACACCGCCCAAGCTGTCGGGCAACAAACTCAAAGAGGCACTGCCCTTCTTGGTCGAGCCTTTTTTGCTGAACGAGCCCGAAGAGAACCACGTAAGCCTGTGGCCCTTGATACCCGGGCATTCACAGGGCGCGCAATTGGCTGCGGTGGTGGCCAAAAACCGGGCACGCAGCGTGGTGGCCCTTTGCCGGCAGCATGGGCTCAAATTGCTGGGCTTGTCTTGCGAAACCTTGCGCAGCAGCCACTCCGAGCGCGTGCTTTGGGTAAGCGGCGAGCACGCACTGATGGTCGATGGCGTAGACACGCCCTTGGTGCTGCCCTTGCAGCAAACCACCGTGGCCAAGGTATTGTTGGAGCAGCGATTGGCCACCTGCCCCGAAAACAGTGTGAGTTGCACCCCTGCAAGCATGGCCCGCTTGCAGCCCTTGGGGCTGGAAAACCACCGGGCATTGCAGGTGGGTGAAACCAAAGGGCTCGCGCCGCTGCGCAGCCTCACCAACAAAGCGCTGCTCAGCCAAGATGACATGCGCCGCATGGGTGTTCGTAACAGCGGACCCACCCCGGGTGTAAAAAAACTACTCGCCCCTGCACTGTCCCTGGTGGCGGTTGCTGTGGTGGGCCTCAACCTGCTGGCATTCAAGGCCACGCACACAGCCAACAGCATTGAACAAGCCATCGCAGACACCTACGCACAAGCCATGCCCAACACCCCGATGGTGGCCGACCCCCTGCTCTTGATTGAGCGCGAAAAACGCACCATTACTTCAGGCATGAACACCAGCAATGCAACCGGACTGGCCGCCCTGCTTCATGAAGTGGGGCAAGCCATGGAAGACGCACCTTTTAACAGCATGGTGGACTTGGCTTGGGCAGAAAACACGCTGAGTGTTCGATTCACCGCCAATGTGAGCGAGATTCAACAAGAAGAGGCCTTACAGCGCCTGAAGGCCAGGCGTCTGGACGCGAAATGGCTGATTGGCGCGAAGTCCAGGTTGCCGGTGTTGCAAGTAAAACGGGGGGCATCATGAGCAAGCGCCTTGCTTTGGGCAACAGCCTGCGCGACCGGCTTGACCAACTGAACCCACGGGAAAGAAAGCTGGTGACCTGGGGTGGCCTGGTGGCAGGCCTGCTGGTGTTGTGGTTGGTGCTGCTAGAGCCCGCTTGGCTCACCGTTCAAAAAGCGCCAGAAAACCAAGCCGCTTTGGTGGACAAGGCCGCATTGGTGATGCGCGCAGCCCAAGACCTGGAAGCCTTGCGTGGCACGCGCTCGCGTGTGGTGGTGCGCAACGAGGACCTGGACACCCGCATTCAGCAAATGCTTCTAGAGCATGGCATTGCCGAGCAGGCCACTTTGCGCCGCACCGAGGAAGGCGACATGCGGGTGGAATTTACGGGCACGTCGGCCACCGGGTGGCTGGCCTGGCTGGCGCAAGTGGAAGGCATTTCCAGCCTGACGCTTGCCCAAGCCGAAATGAGCAAAGATGAGGCCGGTATTGTGTCTGGCTATGTCAGCATGGTGCCCAACCAGCAGGCCAGCAAACCATGAAGAAATGGGCCCCCTGGCTGTCGCTCTTGGGTGTTGCCCTGTTGGCGTTGCTGCTGAATTACCCGGTGTACGCCTTGGCTGACCGCCTGGCCCAAGCCACCGGGGGCAAGGTGCAGGTGCTCAACAGCCAAGGCACCGTGTGGGCGGGGCAAATGCAGGTGGGTGTGTCAGATGGCGCGCGGGTGTATGCGATTGGCGAACCTTTGAAGTGGAACTTTTTTGTGAACCAGCAAAGCCTGTGGTTTGGCGTTCGGCTGGCTCATCCAAAATTGTTGGGGCCTTTGCATCTGGGCTTGGGCAGTGGCGGTATTACAGTGGGCGAAGGTGAAATGCGATTGCCCGCATCTTGGCTGGGTGGTTTGGGCGCACCCTTTAACACCATTCGCCCGGAAGGGCTGCTGCAGGTGCGCTGGCAGGGCTGGCAAAATGGACAGGATGTAAACCTTCGTATTCAGTGGCAAGATGCTCAATCGGCGCTGGCCAGCATTCGCCCGCTGGGCGAATATGTCATCACAGTGACGGGAAATCCTGATACAAAGGTGAACCTGGACTTGCGCACCAACAAAGGCGCTCTTCAACTGGAGGGGCAAGGCCACTGGTCCTCGGGGCAACGTTTTGTGTTCAGTGGATACGCCAGTTCCGATGAAAGAAGCAGGGAAGCGCTGACTGGTTTGTTAAGCCAAATGGGGCGACGTGAGGGCGACAAATACCGCCTGGGTGTATTTTGATGATTAAAAACAAGACAAAAGGAACAGTGACTTTGAACACTGAACGATTAGGGCGAGCAAGCTGCAAATGGCTTGGTTTGGCCATGCTGGGGATTGGCGTGGGTTTGGCCTTGCCAGGCCAGGCCCAGAACTTGAGCCTTCAAGGCAGCGCTCGCATGCAAAACGGCGCGCAAGATCGCTTTGCCCTGAATTTTGTGAACGCCGAAATTGATGCGGTGGTGCGGGCGATTGGCTCATTCACCAACCAAACCTTTGTGGTGGACCCCAGGGTGCGCGGCACGATTTCGCTGGTGTCCCCAGAGCCCTTGAGCGCAGCAGACGCCAAAAATGCGCTGCTGGCTGCTTTGCGCTTGCAAGGCTTCACCATTGTAGAAAGCGGTGGCGTGGCCCGTGTGGTGCCCGAAAACGATGCCAAGGTGCAGGCCTCCAACGACGTGGACCCACGCCGTGCGATGGACCAGGCTGGCGGGGCGATTGTGACCCAGGTGTTTCAGTTGAATTACGAGTCGGCCACCGCCCTGGTGCCCGTGCTTCGCCCGCTGATTGCCCCCAACAACACCATTGCCGCCTACCCCAACAACAATACCTTGGTGATCACCGATTACGCAGACAACCTGCAGCGCATCGCCAGAATCATTGCCACAATAGATGGCCCCTCTTCTGGCGATCTGGAGGTGGTGAACCTGGAGCACGCGCTGGCGGTTGACCTGGCTGCCATCCTGAACCGCATGCTCGATGAAGGCAACCGCGGCACGGGTGCGGCGGTGGATGCGGGCCAAAGGCTGACCGTGATGGCAGACCCTCGCACCAACAGCCTGCTATTGCGCACGCCCAGCAAGGCGAGAATCAACCTTGCCAAAGCCTTGATCAAGCGCCTGGACCAACCCACCAAGCAACCCGGCAATGTGTGGGTGGTTTACCTTAAAAATGCTGAAGCTGCGAAGCTGGCCAAAACCTTGCAGGCGGTGTTGACCAGCAGCCCCATTTCCGAAGCCAGCAACAGCAGCTTGAGCAACCTGAGCAGTTCTACCGGTGTGGCCGGTGGCCTGGGCGGGGACGCCAGCAACAATGCCACGCGCAACATCACCAATGGCAGCGCGGGTTTAAGCCTGGGCAACAGCGGCGGCTTGGGTGCGTCATCGGGCCAACTCAGTGCTGCTTCTGGCGTGACCGACGTGAGCAGTTCGGGCATTGTGCAAGCCGACCCCTCCACCAATTCGCTGATCATCACCGCCCCCGAGCCGGTGTACCGCAACCTGCGAGCCATCATCGAGAAGCTGGATGTGCGCCGTGCGCAGGTCTTTGTTGAAAGCCTGATCGTTGAGGTGTCGACTGACAAAGCCGCCGAGTTTGGGATTCAATTCCAAGGCTTGTCTGGCGCCAGCGCCGATGGCGCGAGGGTGATTGGCGGCACCAACTTTAATGCGCCCACCTCGGGCAGCAATATTTTGGGAGCCGCTGCCAATTTGGGCTCGGTGGGCCGTGGCTTGAACATCGGGATCATCGACGGACAAGTGAATATTCCCGGCGTTGGCACCATTTCCAACCTGGGCTTTTTGGCCCGCGCATTGGAAACCAAGGCCGATGCCAATATTTTATCGACGCCCAATATTTTGACCCTCGACAATGAAGAGGCCAAAATTGTGATCGGTCAAAACGTGCCTTTCATCACAGGGCAATTTACCAACACTGGGGGCAATGGCGCCACCGTGAACCCCTTCCAGACCATTGAACGTCAAGATGTGGGGCTGACCTTGCGCGTGCGTCCGCAGGTGTCCGAGGGTGGCATTGTGAAGCTGGGCATTTTCCAGGAAGTCAGCAGTGTGGTGGATGCGACCAATGTGTCGGGCATCATCACCAACAAACGCTCCATTGAAAGCAATGTGCTGGTTGAAACCGGGAACATCATCGTGCTGGGCGGCTTGGTGGAAGACCGCGTAACCGGGGGCGTTGAGAAGGTGCCCGGGCTGGGCGATGTGCCCGTGCTCGGCAGTTTTTTCCGCTATGACAACCGCCGCCGCCAAAAAACCAACCTGATGGTGTTTTTGCGGCCCGTGGTGGTGCGCAATGAAGACCAGGCCCAAAGCATTGTGACCAACCGCTACGACTACATGCGCAGCCTGCAGCAACAAACTCAGCCCGAGCAGCGTTTTGGCCTGCCCGACATGCAAGCCCCTGTGCTGCCCGCCCGTCGCCCAGCCGATGCGGCCAACCCTCGTGGCATTCAACCCATGCAGCCCATGCAACCCATGCAAGGCGAAGGCGCCATTCAGCTCACCCCCAGCACCCGGATCCTGGTGGTGCCGCGGCCGAGCCAGGGTGGAGGCGCGCCCGGTGCTGGCTCGGGCAACAACGCAGGCAGCGGGGAGACCAGGCCTTGAGCGATTTGCGATTTAACCCGCAAACCGTCGGGCGTTTGCACTACGGTTTTGCGCGCCAAAACCAAGTGCTGTGCCTACAGGCTGATGCCGGGCAGTGGCGGGTGGCTTTTGGTGCAAAAACACCCAGCCATGCGCTGATCGAAACCCAGCGAGTGGCCCCCTGCAGCATTGACTGGGTGTTTTGCGACGATGCCAGTCTGCTGGAAAAAACCATCAACCAGGCCTACAGCAACCAAGAAACCAGCGCAGCGGCTGTGGCCGACGAAGTGGCGGGCGACCTTGATTTGACCCAGATGCTGCAGGACATTCCCGCGGTGGAAGACCTGCTGGAAACCGAGGACGATGCCCCGATCATCCGCATGATCAACGCCTTGCTGACGCAAGCCAGCCGCGATGGCGCCTCTGACATTCACATTGAAGCCTTTGAGACCCATTCTGCCGTGCGCTTCCGGGTGGACGGCACGCTGCGCGATGTGTTGCAGCCCCGCCGCGAGTTGCACTCCGCCTTGATTTCCCGAATCAAAATCATGGCCAGCCTGGACATCGCAGAAAAACGCCTGCCCCAGGATGGCCGCATCACCCTGCGAATTGGTGGCAAGCCGATGGATGTGCGTGTGTCTACATTGCCCACGGGCCATGGCGAACGCGCCGTGCTGCGTTTGCTGGACAAAGAAGCCGGGCGGCTTGAACTAAGCCGCCTCGGCATGCCTGACCACACCCTGCGCGAAATGGACCGCTTGTGCAAAATGCCGCACGGCATTGTGTTGGTGACTGGCCCAACAGGCTCTGGAAAAACCACCACCCTCTATGCGGCATTGTCACGCATCGATGCGTCCACCACCAATGTGATGACAGTCGAAGACCCGGTGGAATACGACCTGCCCGGCATCAGCCAAACCCCGGTGAACGCAAAAATTGACATGACCTTTGCCAAGGCCTTGCGGGCTATTTTGCGGCAAGACCCCGATGTGATCATGATTGGTGAAATCCGCGACCTTGAAACCGCTCAAATTGCCGTGCAGGCTTCGCTCACCGGTCACCTGGTGTTGGCCACACTGCACACCAACGATTCGGTGAGCGCGGTCACGCGCCTGGTGGACATGGGGGTGGAGCCTTTTTTGTTGAGTTCCAGTTTGCTGGGTGTGTTGGCCCAACGTTTGGTGCGCCGCCTGTGCCCCCACTGCAAAACCAGCACAAGCGACGAGCAAGGCCACACCCATTGGCATGCCCAAGGCTGCGAGCACTGCGGCCACACCGGTTATGTGGGCCGCACCGGGGTGTACGAATTGTTCACCGTGGACGACGAAATTCGCGCCATGATCCACAACGAGGTGTCTGAAGCCGAAATGCGCAACCTGGCGCTGACCAAGGGCATGAAAACCATGCGCGAAGACGGCCAACGCTGGGTGGACAATGGCAACACCACATTGGAAGAATTGCTGCGCGTGACCCGCGATTAAAGGAAAAGGCAAGCAGGCATGGCTGTATTTCGCTATGAGGCGCTGAGTGCGCAGGGCAAAACCACCAAGGGCTCGATGGAAGCCGACTCAGCCCGGGCCGCACGCAACCAGTTGCGCATGCAGGGCATGACCCCCATTGCCGTGGAGGAGGTAAGCCGTCAGGCCAAGCAGGGCAAGCGCCGCAGCGCATTTGAACGCGAGCTTAGCCACCGTGAAGTGGTGCTGTTTACCCGCCAACTGGCCAGCCTGTTGCAAGCCCGCCTGGCTCTGGCTCAGGCGCTGGCGGCGCTGGTGGAGCAGGCTGAAAAGCCGCTCATTAGAGAGCGGATCAACAGCATCCGCTCCGAGGTCACCTCGGGCACCCCCCTGTCCCAAGCACTGGGGCATTACCCCAAGGCATTTCCAGAAATGTACGTGGCCACCGTGGCTGCTGGCGAGAACACTGGCGACCTGGGTGGCGTGCTGGCCAAACTCGCCGACGCACTGGAGGCCCGCCAGGCCTTGCAGCAAAAGGTGAGCGCTGCGTTTATTTACCCAGCCATTGTGACCGTCGTGGCCGTGCTTGTGGTGGTGGGGCTGCTCACCTACGTGGTGCCGCAGGTGGTGTCGGTGTTCGAAAACACCAACCAGGCGCTGCCCACACTCACGGTGGTCATGATCGCCATTTCGGATTTTTTAAGAGCGTGGGGTTGGTTGTTGGCACTGGCGTTGGTGGCCGCGAGCTATGCATTTCGAAGCGCTTTGCAAAACAAGGCATTTAAGCTGAAGTTTGACGAGGCTGTGCTTGGGGTGCCGGTGCTGGGGCCTTTTGTTCGGGCAGTGAACACTGCGAGGCTGGCCTCCACCTTGTCGATTTTGGTGGGCAGCGGCGTGCCCATCTTAAAAGCGCTGGCTGCGGCCAACCGCACTTTGGGCAACACCGCCCTGCGGCTGGCCATGGTCGATGTACAAGAGCGTGTCAAAGAAGGCCGTGCCCTGAGCAAGGCCATGGGCAAAAGTGGCCTGTTTCCCCCCGTGTTAACGCACCTGGTGGCCAGCGGCGAGGCCACTGGGCAACTGGCGGCCATGCTGGAGCGGGCCTCCGACTCACAACGCACCGAGGTGGAACGCAAAGCCATGTGGTTGACCAGCCTGATGGAACCTGTGCTAATTTTGGTCATGGGCCTGATTGTGCTGTTGATCGTGCTGGCCGTGATGATGCCCATCATTGAAGTGAACCAATTGATCCAATGAACAACGCGGACAAAGACCCGTCGACCTCAGCCCCCATCCGTGTGTTTGTGGTGGACGACGACGAGCAAATCCAGCAGGCGCTGAAGCGGGCCATTGAAACCCACAACGAACTGCATTGGCTGGGCAGCGCAGGCACCCTTCAAGACGCCCTGCACGCCCTGGCCAGCACCTCCCCCGATGTTGTGCTGGTGGACCTGGGCCTGCCCGATGGCAGTGGGCTGGAGCTGATTGCCCACATTCACCAACACCTGCCCAACTGCGAGAGCATGGTGCTGACCGTGTTTGGTGATGAGTCCCATGTCATATCCAGCATTGAAGCGGGAGCGACAGGCTACCTCACCAAAGACACACGCACCGCAGAAATTCTGGAGCGCTTAAAGCAGCTGCGGGCCGGCGGCTCGCCCATCAGCCCTGTGATTGCGCGACGCCTGCTTAAGCGCTTTCGGCAAACCACCAACGCGCTCAACACCCCCCTGCCACCCAAACCAGAGCTTGACGGCAAGTACCCGGCTTTGTCGGAGCGTGAACTGGAGGTGCTCGAAATGGTGGCCAAAGGCTTCATGCAGGCAGAAATTGCAGAACTGCTCGGGGTGTCTGTGAACACCGTGAGCACCTACATTAAACGCATTTACCGCAAACTGGCGGTGAACTCCCGAACCGGGGCGGTGCATCGGGCCAGCGCCTTGGGGCTCATCTCGCTTCGGGACTCACAGTGACCATGCGGGCAGGGGCAACTTGGCGGCAGCGCCTGTTTGCTCTGTACGCAGGGGCAGGCTTTCTGGCTTTGATGTTGGCCACCCTCTTAGGCTGGCAAATCTCACAGGACGAACCCAAAGCCGTAGACGCCATCGAGGTCACCCAGGCCAGGCTGCTGCGTGCCGAGCAGTATCAGATGTACCCGCCTTACGGCCTTCTCACGGCGCCGCTGGTGGCCCTGCCCAACCGCATCGACCAATGGCTTAAAACACCCGGTGGGTATTTTTGGTACGAGTTTGAGTTTCAGTACTCGCAAACCTCTCCGGTTGAATCCATTTACATCCCCAGACTGGCCATGAACGGCGAGGTGTATTTAAACGGCGAGCGCGTCGGTTACTTTGGCCCCATGGACAAAGACCAACTGGAACGCAACTGGAACCGGCCACAAATCGTCAATCTGGGCCCTGGGCGGGTTCGCATGGGCGAGAACACCGTGTCCATTCAGGTGTTTGCCTTCCCGGACTATCTGGCGGGTTTGTCCACCATCTGGCTGGGGCGTGATGCGGACCTTCGCAAGGCTCAGCGGGTGCGCCATGAAGTGCAGGTCACTTCGATCTACCTAAGCACAGCTTTTGTGATGGGGGCGGGCATTGTGCTGGCCATGCTGCTGGGCATGGGCCGCTCTCGCAATCTGAATTTGGTGTTGTTGGCGGCGGTGTGTTTTTTGTGGGGGGTGCGCAACCTGGCCTTCCTCACCGTGAACCCTCCCTTTCCTCACGAGGTGTGGGTGCGTATTACCCAGGGCGGGCTGCTGTTGTTTGCTTCCACCTTGGTATTGCTCATCCTGGTTTACACCCAAACCCACCGCAAACACTGGGTGTGGAAGGTGTGGTGGATTTTTAGCCTGAGTTTCCCGGTGTTGTTGGCCATCAATGCCAACTGGGCCCTGCGCCTGGTGAGCTACTACGGTTTTGTAGGCTTGCTGGTGTACGCCTGGAGCGTGCAAAGACTGATGCGTTTTGGAAATGCCCGGCAACAGCTTGCCCCGCATTTTTTTGCGTTTGGTATGTTGTGTTTTGTGAGTTTGAGCATTCTTGACCTGATGTTTTTGATCGGGGTGAGCGACTTTGACGGCTACTTTTTGAACCAATACATCGGGATTGTGATGTTTTTGGCCATGAGCTATTTTTTGCTCGACCGCTACAGCGGGTTGCTGCGCGAATCTGACGAGTTTAACGAAACACTGCAAACCCGCCTGATGCAGAGGGAGGCCGAGCTGGCCGCCCAGTACGACAACATGAAGCAAATCGATCAGGAAAAAGTTCGCCTGGCTGAGCGGCACCGCTTGATGGCGGACATGCACGATGGCATGGGGGCCAACCTGGTGGCGGCCATCCATCAAATTCAATCGCCAGCATTTGACAAAGCCAACACCTTGGAATTGCTGGAGAGCGGTTTGCGTGACTTGCAATTGAACATGGACTCGCTGGAACCGATTGAGGGCGACTTGGTCACCTTGTTGGGTGCATTTCGCTATCGCATCGCCAACAGCTTGAAAGCGAGCGGTATTTCACTGCTGTGGTCTGTGGATGAGGATGTGCCCGAGTTGAATTACCTCGACCCGCGCAATGCGCTGCATGTGTTGCGCATTGTGCAGGAGGTCTTTGCTAACATTTTGAAACATTCACAAGCCACCGCAGTGACACTGGCGGTGTTAAGGGGACCAAAATATGTGGGTGTGCACATAGAAGATAACGGGGTAGGATTCGACCTACAAGGTGCAACCCTTGGCAAAGGCATGAAAAACCTGCGACACCGCGCCGCACAATTGGGCGCCCACATGGCGATTGATTCCCGTCCCGGTGAAGGCACGCGTTTTGTATTGCATTTGCCACTAGAACACGGCAAGCCTGAGCACGCATGAACGCAAACAACCCAGACGCCTTCGGTGCCACACCCATCGGTGTGATTCTGGTGGAAGACGACCCCACCACACAGGACCACCTCACCCAGGTGATCAAGGGGTCTGCACGCTTGCAATTGCTGGGCCAAGCCAGCACTGCGCAAGACGCCTATTCTTTGTTGTTCATGACCGAACCCCACGTGGCGCTCATCGACTTGGGGCTGCCCGATTCCTCCGGCATTCAGATTATTCAATGGCTGAGCAAAAACAAGCCTGAAACAGAGACCCTGGTGATCACAGCCTTTGGCGACGAAGACCATGTGGTCAGAAGCCTGGAGGCTGGGGCCAGCGGTTACCTGTTAAAGGACCTGTCCAGCAGTGAGTTGGAGGGCCATATTCTTGAAGTGGCCAACGGCGGGTCACCGATTAGCCCACTGATTGCGAGGCAATTGCTGGGGCGCATTCAAAGCACTCAACCCCGCACCGAGCAATCGGCCGAAGTTCACGCCGCAAAAAAATCATCGTCCATCACCGATCGGGAGTTGATGGTGATCCAACAGGTGGCCCGCGGCTACACTGCCCAAGAAATTGCAGAGCAAATGGGCATTTCCAGCCACACGGTGGCCACCCATGTGAAGCGCATCTACAAAAAACTACATGTACACAGCCGCTCCGAGGCTGTGTATGAGGCTTCTTTGCTCGGGCTGCTCGACCTTTGATCACACCATCGCCCAGAACCCCCCGTTTTTTTAAATGGAAGTATCTGTTTGTTTGTGCCTTGACCCTGTTTTTGGCGGCCATGGGCACATTCCACGCTCCGCTGCATGTTTTGGGCAACGAACAACTGAAGCAAAGTGCTTACTTTTTAACCCAGGCTGACGTGAGTTATACCCAGAATACGGGTGCCAAGCCCCTGAACATGGCGGCCAATCCACAACGCCTTCAATTGCCACTCCCCGATTCTTGGGATCAAAGCAAACCCGATTTTGAGGGGCACGCCTGGTACAACATCCGGGTGAATCTCGACCCCCATCGACCGCTGCCCAACGCGCTGTTTATTCCCAGGCTTGTGATGAACGCGCATGTGTACATCAACGGTCACTGGGTGGGGGGCGAAGGCGCCATGCATGGGGAATTGGCACGCAACTGGAACCGGCCGTTTTTGTTTCAGTTTTCGCCCTCGCTTCTTAATGCCGGAGAAAACCTGATCCAGGTGCAAGTGGCGGGCTACAACAACTACCGCAGTGGCTTGGGGCGGATGTGGCTGGCCGAGAGTACGCTGCTTGAACCTTTGCACAAATCGGCATATCGCTGGCAAATCACCGGCTCGATGCTGGCCACCTTGGTTGCATTTGGAAGTGGTTTGTTGATCTTGGTGTTTTCGCGCGCATTCCCGGCTGAGCGAGGGCTGGTGTATTTGGGCCTGGCGGTGATGGTGTTTGCCATTCGCAATACTGGTTATTTTTTAGACTGGGCGCCCCTGCCCCACGCCTTGTGGGCCCAAACCGTGCACAGCCTGCACGCCTGGTTTGCCTGCCTGTATTGCCAGTTTTTGATCCGCTACATGCGCCTGGAATGGCGTGCCATGCGCACTGCACTTTGGGCCTATGCCCTGGTGGTTAGCCTGCTGACGTTTGGCGCAGGCAGTGAGACCATTTTGCAATTCACCTTTGCCTTGCTGTTGCCTGTGTTGCCTCTGGTGTTGTGTCTTAACCTGATGCTGTTGGTTTACGCCTGGAAACAGGAAGACTGCGAGGGCATGCTGCTGGGCTTTACCTCATTGTTGTTTGTGCTGCTGAGTATTCGGGATTTGAGCATCATGATTGGCATGCTGCCCAATGAATCGGTGTTGCTGTCCCAATACACCGGCATATTGCTGTTCATCTGCGGGGCATGGATTATTTTTGGGCGTTTCAGGGACATGATGGGCCAGCTCACGCAGTCCAACGAGTTTTTGAACTCGGAACTGGCACAGCGGGAACAGCAGCTGTTCAGGCAATTCAATTTGCTGCGCAAGGTGGAGCAACAGCGCGCCAAAGACGATGAGCGGCGCCGCATTATGCAAGACATTCATGATGGCGTGGGCTCCAGCCTGGTGTCGGCCCTGAACTTGAGCGAAGTGCGAACCCTGCAACCCGAGGAGATGCGCGATGTGCTGCAAGACTGCCTGGACGACCTGCGCATGGCCATCGACTCCCTGGACCCGCAAAGCGACGACCTGCTGGCCTTGCTGGGCAACTTCCGCTGGCGCTATGAGCGTCGCTTGAAAACCAGCGGTATTACCCTGCATTGGCAGGTGCAAGACATTCCCAAGCTGGAAGGCTACACCTCGCGTGACCTGTTTGACTTGCTGCGCATTGTGCAGGAAGTGTTTGCCAACGCGTTGAAACACGCCAAGGCCAGCACCATTGAATTAAAAGTGACTTGGAGCGAGGAGCGCAATGTGGTGTTGCTGTCGATTTGCGACAACGGCGTGGGCATGCCCAAGAACCCATTGAACCAGGGCCGAGGCCTGGCCCACATGAAGATTCGAGCCAAGGCCATTTTGGTGGATTTGTACTGGCAGAGTGGCCTGGAAGGCAAGGGGGTGGGGGTGTACCTCACCATTCCGAAGGTGCGGCAGCGCGAGGCCGCACCGCAATAAGTGCAAGCAGCAGGCTCACCGACGACGCCCTGTTGGCGCAATCAAGGGGCTACTTGGCTGTGGCTTTGGCCTTGTCGATTTAGTTCACTTGTGTCTTTAACCACTGCGCACGGCCTGCGCGGCTTTGGTACGGTTTGCCCAGTGCCTCAGACACCCAAGCGCCGGTTTGCACCAACAAGGCCATGTTCAGGCCAGTGTGTATGCCCAAACCTTCCAACAAATACACCACGTCTTCGGTGGCCACATTGCCAGTGGCTCCCTTGGCATACGGGCAGCCGCCCAAACCAGCCACAGAGCTGTGGAAGGTGGCCACGCCCAGTTGCAGTGCGGCATAAATATTGGTCAGCGCCTGCCCGTAGGTGTCATGAAAATGCCCCGCCACCCGGTTTAAACCCACGGCATAGCCCACGGCTTCAAACACACGCTTGACCTGCTCGGCTGTACCCACACCAATGGTGTCGGCCACGTCGAACTCTTGCACGCCGATGCTTTGCAAGCGCAAAGCCACCTCGGCTGCAGCCTGTGTGGCCACTGGGCCCTGGTAGGGGCAACCCAAGGCGCAAGAAATGGAACCGCGCAAGTGAATGTGATGCTGCATGGCCAATTGCGCCACTGGCGCAAATCGCTCGATGCTTTCCTCGATGCTGCAATTGATGTTTTTTTGGGTAAACGCCTCGGACGCGGCAGTAAACACCACCACCTCATCAACACCCGCCTCGATGGCGGCTTCCATGCCTTTGATATTGGGCACCAAAGCCGAATAGGCAACTTTTGGGGCCTGGCCTTCGGCGGTTTGTCGCAGCCCGGCCAACACCTGCGCCCCATCGGCCATTTGCGGCACCCACTTGGGCGACACAAAAGCCGCCGCCTCCAGACGCTCGACCCCGGCAGCCAGCAATCGACGGCACAGCTCGACCTTGGTGTCGGTGGCAATGGGCACCTTTTCGTTTTGCAGGCCATCGCGTGGCCCCACTTCCACCAAGGTCACTTGGCTTGGTAATTTCATGATTTAGCCCGGGTTTTATTGTTCTTCTTCAAAGTGTATCAGTTCGGTGCCTTCCAACACCTGGTCACCCACCGGGTGCGGAATGGCCTGCACCACGCCATCGCGCGGAGAGGTCAGCGTGTGCTCCATTTTCATGGCTTCCAGCCCAATCAATGGCTGACCTTTTTTAACCGACTCACCCACCTCTACAAAGACGGCAAACACCTTGCCCGGCATGGGGGCGGCCACCCCATGACCTGCCTCGCCTTGGTCTGCCTGGATGTGGGCGGGGTTTTGCCAGGCCAACACAGCCTGCTCACTACCCACGTGCACATGCAGTTGATCGGCCAGCCATATCAAATCGAAACACGCCCCGGCGTGTGGGCCTTGCAACACCTCGCCTGTGAGGCGCAACAATGGAGCTTGGGTGGCAGAATGCACACGCAGTTCAAGCTGCCCCTGCGGCAAGGTGACCCGCATGGCTTGTGGCATGGCCCGCACATGGGTCCGCGTGCTAAACGCGTTTGAATGCCACTGCCAATGGTCCACCCGCAGGGGGGCGGCAGCTTGGTGAAACCCGTCCAATTGCGCCAGGGGGTTGCCTGCCTGGCTACCCCCCACGGCCTGCGCCCAGCGGGCCAGGCCTGCCAGGGCATGCAGTGTGGTTTGATCTATGGGCATGGCGGGTGCATGGTCCTTGGTTTGGTTTTGCATGCGGTCGATCAACCCGGTGTCATAGCCCCCCGCCACAAACTCGGGGTGCAGGCACAGGCTACGCAACCAGGCCAGGTTGTTTTTAACCCCCACGCAGCGCAGGCGTGCCAGCCCCTCAGCCAGGCGATTAAGGGCCACGTCACGGTTGGGCCCCCAGGCAATCAACTTGCCCACCATGGGGTCGTAGTGGGGGGCAACTTCCAGCCCCGAGGCCATTGCGCCATCCAGCCTTAGGCCTGCGGTGTCACGCTTGCCTGCACGGTGTTGAAATGCCGTGAACTCCACCGCAGAGGGCGACTCCCACAGGGCCACCTGCCCAATGGCTGGTAAAAATCCTTGCTCGGGGTTCTCTGCGTACAAGCGGGCTTCAAAGGCATGGCCATCAATGTGAATGGTGGATTGCTGTGCCGGCAAGGGTTTGCCTGCGGCAATGTCCAATTGCCATTGCACCAGGTCAAAGCCGGTGATCATCTCGGTCACCGGGTGTTCCACCTGCAGGCGGGTGTTCATTTCCATGAAGTAAAAGGCACCGCTGGCGTCCATCAAGAACTCCACCGTGCCCGCCCCCACGTAATGGACAGCACGGGCCACTTGCACGGCTGTGGCCCCCAGGGCCTGGCGCTGCTCATCGGAGAGCCCCCAGGCAGGCGCCTCCTCGATCACCTTTTGATGGCGGCGCTGGGCCGAGCAGTCGCGCTCAAACAAATGCACCACATTGCCATGGGTGTCGGCAAATACCTGCACCTCCACATGGCGAGGCTGGATGATCAGCTTTTCCAGCATCACACTGGCATCGCCAAACGCATTGGCGGCCTCGCGCTGGCAACTTTGCAAAGCCGATTGCAAATCTTCGGCCTTGTGCACGGCCCGAATGCCCTTGCCCCCGCCCCCAGCCACGGCCTTGATCATGAGCGGATAACCAATTCGATCGGCCTCCCGCTGCAAAGTGGGTAGGGACTGGTCTGCTCCGAAGTAACCAGGAATCAGCGGCACCCCGGCTTTGGCCACACAGGCCTTGGCTTCGCTTTTGCTGCCCATGATGCGAATAGCATCCACGCCGGGGCCGACAAACACCAGCCCGGCATCGGCACAGGCCTGTGCAAAATCGGCGTTTTCAGACAAAAATCCGTACCCCGGGTGAATGGCTTGCGCGCCGGTTTGTTGGGCGGCCTCAATGATTTTCGCGATGTTGAGGTAACTGGCGCTGGCCGCAGGCTCGCCCAAACACACCGCCTCATCGCATTCGCGCACATGAAGGGCGTTGGCATCGGCTTGCGAATACACCGCCACGGTGCGCAAACCCATGGCTTGCGCGGTGCGGTTGATGCGGCGGGCAATTTCGCCTCGGTTGGCGATCAGCAGGGTTTGAAACATCGAAATAAGTTCTATCTTGTTGAAAAAAGAATTTGTGAACTGGGCAGCCAGCTTGACCACTCAAGTCTTTAAGCCCAATTCACACACATGACATCCATTCAATCCACACAATCCGTGCAATCCAATTCGGCCGGTGCCGCAGCGCCCGAGATCCACCTGTCTGACCTGCTGTCCACCACCGATCTGGCAAACCACTTGGTCAAGCAGCTTAACCTTGGCCAGTTGAAGGCCGTGGCCTGCTCCAGGGACACGCTCATGGCAGTCAACCGCGCATTTAACAAGGAGCTGCCTCAACTCCTCAATGCCTTAAATACAGCAAGCCCCGAGATACGTTCAAGATTCAACCATGTTCACCTGAATCGACCAGAAAATCTTGAACGACTCGCACACCTGGCTCAAGTGCCTGCCAACCCCAATGCAGGCGTAGCAGCAGGGCCAGCAATTCCACCCCCACACGCAGCTCCACAACCCGGGCAATTGCTGCGTCAGCGCTTGCAAGCCCAGCTACAGGCCAGGCTTCAAGGGGGCCAATAAGCCTAGCGAGCCCAAGCTGGCGGGCGTTTTTCCATAAACGCCATCATGCCCTCGGCGGCCTCGGCACTGGCCCGCACTGCGGCCAAACGGGCAGCCACGTCGGCATGGGTTGCATCGTCGGTGATGTCCATGCGGCTTACGTCCCTCACCAGCTTTTTGCATTCGGCCATGGCCTGCGGTGCGCAACTGGCCAGCTCGGTCAATATGCTCGCCAATCGGCTGTCGAGTGTCTCCGGGGTGGTCAATTCATGCACCATGCCCAACTGGTGGGCCTTCTCGGCGGTGAAGGTTTCACCTGTGATGAAGTAGCGGCGCGCAGCCTGCACGCCCATGGCTTGAACCACAAACGGGCTGATGGTGGCGGGTATCAAGCCGCGCTTCACCTCGGGCAAGCCAAACTTGACGTTATGACTGGCCACCACAATATCGGCAGCACTGACCAAGCCGGTTGCGCCCGCAAAACACAAGCCATGCACGCGGGCCACCACAGGGCGGGGGCATTCGGCAATGCCCCGGAACAAGCTGGTCAGGGTGTGGCCACTTTGTTGATTGGCCGCAGCTTGTTGGGCCATTTTCATCATGTAACCCAAATCGGCCCCGGAGCAAAATGCATCGCCATTGGCAGCCAGCACAATGGCTCGGGTGTCGGGGTCGTTGCCCAAGCGTGCAAACGCCTCGACCAGTTGCTCAATCATCTCGCCGTTCATGGCGTTTTTGACATGCGGCCGGTTAAGCGTTAGCCAGGCAATGTTGCCTTGGCGGGTCTCCAGCACTGCTTGTTCTTGTTCGCTCATGGGTTTGTCTCCTGCCCTCTGTGGGTGCTTTTTTTACATGCGATACACGCCAAAGCGCGTGTCGGGGATGTCGGCATTCAAACTGGCCGACATGGCCATGCCCAGCACTCGACGGGTGTCGGCCGGGTCGATCAGGCCATCGTCCCAGAGGCGCGCCGTGGCATAGTAGGGTTGGCTTTGCTCGTCGAACTGTTTCAGTGTGGGGGCCTTAAACTCGGCTTCTTCCTGAGCGCTCCAACTGCCGCCCTTGGCCTCAATCTGGTTGCGTTTTACAGTGGCCAGCACACCGGCAGCTTGCTCGCCCCCCATCACGCTGATGCGTGAATTGGGCCACATCCACATGAATCGAGGGCTGTAAGCACGTCCACACATGCCGTAATTGCCCGCGCCAAACGAACCACCAATCACCACGGTGAACTTGGGCACCTTGGCGCAAGCCACGGCCATCACCATTTTGGCGCCGTGGCGAGCAATGCCCTCGTTTTCGACTTTTTTGCCCACCATAAAACCGGTGATGTTTTGCAAAAACACCAAGGGAATTTTGCGCTGGCAACACAATTCGATGAAGTGCGCGCCTTTTTGGGCGGACTCTGAAAACAAAATGCCGTTGTTGGCCACAATGCCCACGGGCATGCCATACAAGCGGGCAAAGCCACACACCAAGGTGGTGCCAAAGCGGGCTTTGAATTCATCGAATTCGCTGCCATCGACCAGGCGCGCGATGATGTCGCGCACATCGAAAGGCTTTTTGGTGTCGGTGGGCACAATGCCATAAATTTCTTCGGCGCTGTACAAAGGCTCGCGCGGCTCGGTGAGCGCCCAGGGGTAACGTTTCTCGGGCCGCCCCAGGTTGGCCACAATTCGGCGCGCAATTTCCAGCGCGTGCTGGTCGTTTTCGGCCAAGTGGTCCGCCACACCCGACAGGCGAGTGTGCACATCGGCGCCCCCCAGTTCTTCAGCGCTCACCTTCTCGCCAGTGGCAGCTTGCACCAAGGGGGGACCACCCAAAAATATGGTGGCCTGGTTTTTAACAATAATGGCCTCGTCGCTCATGGCGGGCACATAGGCACCGCCCGCCGTGCAACTGCCCATGACCACCGCAATTTGTGCAATTCCCTGCGCACTCATGTTGGCCTGGTTAAAAAAGATTCGGCCAAAGTGATCGCGATCGGGAAACACCTCATCTTGGTTGGGCAGGTTGGCCCCACCCGAGTCCACCAAGTAAATGCAAGGCAGGTTGTTTTCCGCCGCCACCTCTTGGGCGCGCAGGTGTTTTTTAACCGACAAAGGGTAGTAGGTGCCGCCTTTCACCGTGGCGTCGTTACACACAATCATGCAGTCCACCCCACTGACCCGACCTATGCCGGCAATGGCGCCAGCACCTGGGGCAGCGTTGTCGTACATGCCCCAGGCGGCCAGCGGGGCGAGTTCCAAAAACGGGGAGCCCGGGTCGAGCAAGCCAGCCACCCGCTCGCGGGGCAACAACTTCCCGCGGGCTGTGTGGCGTTCGCAGGCCTGTTGACCACCGCCTTGGGCAACCACGGCCATGCGCTCGCGCAGCTCCTGAACCAAGGTCCGCATGGCCTGGCTATTGGCTGCAAAATCGGGGCGGGTGTTGACGTTGTTGTGGGGCAAAACAGCCATTTAGAAAGGCCCCTCCACCACCCAGCGGCGCAGTTGATCCATGCGGTCTTGGCCCCAAAAGGCTTCACCATCCACCACGAAGTAGGGGGCGCCAAACATGCCCACGTCCACCGACTCCTGCACAGCGGCTTTCATTTGTTCTTTGATGGCCTCGTCGCTGTTGGCCGCCGCCAGTGCGGCCCCATCCAAACCCAAGGCGTCTGCAACGGCCTTCACACCCTCTTCGGTGGTGATGTCCTGCTGGTCCACAAAATAGGCGCGGAACAATGCACGGGTGAACTCGCCAACCTTTTCGGGCTGGGTGGACTTTAATTTCAGAATGGCCCGCGAACCCACCGTGGCATTGATGGGAAACTGCTTGGGCCAATTGATTTTCAGGCCGTGAAACCGAGCGGTGCGCGCAAAGTCGCGCGCGGCATACTTGCCTTTGGCCGGGTTCATCATGGGGGCAGAATTGCCTGTGGCCTTAAAGACAAAGCCCAACAGAGTGGGTTTGTAGTTAACGGAGCGCCGGCCCGCGGCGGCAATGTCTTCAATCAACTCGGCGGCCACCCAGCTGTACGGGCTGGTGAGGTCGTAGTAGAAATCAATCGTTTGTTTGGTTGTCATGGTGTATTGCCGCTCCAATCAAGAAGTTTCCCTGATTCTATCGGACTAAGGCCAGGAATTTGCAAGCCATGGGTGCGCCCTGCTCAGGAAAAAAGCCAGCCCAACCACTGCGCTGCCCACGGCTGCTGCATGGCCCACACAAAAAGCGCATAACCGCCCCACCACAAACCCACCACCAGCAGGGCCGCCAGCACGGCAAACCCGTAACCAGCCAACACCAAAGCGCCATCGCGCACCCGCAAACCAAAGGTGATACACACCATGGCTGCGGCGGGCAACACATTGTCGAAGCTGGCAAATGGAACGGGCGCTGCCATGGTCAAGCCTGCAAAAGCCAGCATCAAGCCATTTAGGGGGCGCATACGACGGTGACTCATCAAGAACAGGCGCGGACGACTGCGCCGCCCCACCCTGCGAATGAAGGCATACAAAATGCGATGCAACACCGCCGCCGCTCTGGGGGGCAGGCGCTTTTCAGCCAGCCAGCGGGGAATGGGTACACCAAAGCCCGCCGCGTAACCCAAACCCAACAAGCAGGTGAGGTAACCCAGCGTGGTGGCCACGCCTGGGATACCAAAAGGCAACAGCAGCGGCAAAGCGGCCAATCCTATCCAGGTGAGCTGCTGTTTGGGGCTGCGCCCAATGGCATCGCCCACCTTGGCCTGCGCCATGTTGTTGGCAAAATTCACCACTTTGCGCCAAGCAAAGGGCAAGGGCGGCTCAGCAAGCGTTGTTGTGGTTTTTTGAGGGGGCAAAACGGGCATACCTATTTAGAGTGAAGTACAAACCCGATGGACAAGGGTCTGCGGGCGATTTATAACACAGAGACCGTCACTTGCAATGCATCACCCGAAGTGATCACTCTTTGAAGGAGATCCGTCATGCCTAGTTTAACAACCCGTCAAAGCCGGTGGCGCTGTGCAGCATTGTTTGCGGTGGGGCTGTTGTTGGCGGGGCAGGCAAAGGCCTCCGAGCGTTTTCCTCACGTGATGAGCCCCATGGATCACTTTCTGCAAGGCGATGTTCACCTGGCAGTGGAAACACGGTTTGACCAATTGCAGGCGCAAGGCCCTTTTCCGCTGGGCAAGGCCCTGTTCACCATTGGACGCACTGACCTGCTGGGCTTAAACCCATCGCTGAACAGTTTTGAAGTGAGCACACTGGAGGTGCCGCTGGGCGGCAATTTCGCCGTGGATCAGGAAGAGCCTGTGGCTTTTAGCCAAGCGCGGCAAGCGCAAAAAGCACAACGCCCCAATCGGCAAGCCTTTCGGGGCGTTTTTCGTGGTTTGATGGGCACGCCGTTTTAAGCGGCAACCACCTCAAGCGGCGGCTTTCTCGGCCCGCTTGGGCTTGGCTTTGCTGGCCGCACCCGTCTTTACAACACTGAACTCCAACACGCCGTCTTCAATCTCGCCTTTTTTCAAACGAGGGCGATCGGCCAGGTAATTGTTCTCGATGGTCCAAGGCGCAACCGGGCCCTGCTTGGGCAGCCTGTCGGCGGCACGTTTCATGTAGCCCGCGTCCAGGTCGAACATGGGCGAACCGTCTGGGCTCACGCCTTCGGCGTTGGGCATCACGCGGTTGTAGCCCTTGGCATCCATGTGGTTGATCACGCGGCAAACAAACTCGCTGGCCAAGTCTGCCTTTAAGGTCCATGAAGCATTGGTGTAACCAAACACCATGGCAAAGTTGGGGATGTTGCTCATCATCACGCCCTTGTAGCTCATCACATCCCCGATGTGCAAAGGCTCGCCATCTATGGTCAGACCCATGCCGCCGAGGATCTGCAAATCAAGGCCCGTGGCCGTTACCACGATGTCGGCCTGCAACACATCACCGCTCTTGAGCTGGATACCGTCTTTCACGAAGGTGTCGATGTGGTCCGTCACGATACTCGCTTTGCCCTTCTTGAGCACTTTGAACAGATCGCCATCGGGCACCACACACAGGCGCTGGTCCCAGGGGTTGTAATAGGGGGTGAAATGCTTCATGTCAAAGTTTTTGCCCATGCGCGCACGGGTGGCCCCCAACAGCAGGCGCTTGACTGCGTTTGGGCGCTCCTTGGACAGCTTGAAAATCAAGCGCTGCAAGGCAATATTGCGGGCCCGCCCCAATTTGTACACCAGGCTGTCTGGCATGAATTTTTTGAGCACCACCGACACCGGGTCCACCGAGGGAATCGACGCGATGTAGGTCGGCGAACGCTGCAGCATGGTGACATGGGCGGCCTGGTCAGCCATGGCGGGCACCAGGGTGATGGCCGTGGCGCCACTGCCGATCACCACCACGCGCTTGCCACTGTAATCCAGCTTTTCCGGCCAAAATTGCGGGTGAACCACGGTGCCCTTGAAGTTTTTGATGCCGGGAAATTCTGGACTGTAGCCTTGGTCGTAGTTGTAGTAACCCGTGCATCCCATCAAGAAATTGGCCGTGTAGGTTTGCTGCTCGCCAGTTTCTTCGATGACACCTTCAACCACCCACTGATTGGCCGAACTGTCCCAGTTTGCACTGGTAACTTTGAGCCCAAACTGGATGTCCTTGGTCACACCGTACTCTTTGGCGGCCTCAGTCACATAGTTGCGAATCTCGGTGCCGTTGGCCAACACTTTCTCGCCCTTCCAGGGTTTGAAGCTGTAGCCCAGGGTAAACATGTCGGAATCGGAACGGATTCCGGGATAACGGAACAGATCCCAGGTGCCGCCAATCGCTTTGCGGCGCTCCAAAATTTTGATGGTTTTGCCTTTGCAATTCTGCTTGATGTGGCAAGCTGCACCAATGCCCGACAAACCAGCGCCAATGATCAGTACGTCTACGTGTGGATTGTTCATTCGTCGTCCCCTTATGTGACTTTTTGTATTGTCAGTTAAGAGCATAGTGGGGAGCCGGTGGTGCTGGCTAGTAATAAATACTCTAAACTCGCTCAAATATTACACAGCAAAAGAAAAAATGGAATTTTTAGATACCTTGAAACTGCGCCACAGCGTTCGCGCTTTCGACCCCAAACCCGTGCCCACCGAGGTCTTGGATCAGCTACTTTCACAGGCTGCACTGTCACCAAGCTGGTCCAACACACACCCATATCGGCTGGCGCTGGCGACCGGGCCGGTGCTGGAAAGCCTGCGCCAGGAGTTGTATGCGCGTTTTCAGGAGACCATCAAACTGCAACGCGGTGGCAAACTGGCTCAAATCAAAGGTTTGCTAACCCGCAGCAAGGGCATCCCGGATGGCGATGTCAAACCGGTGGTGAACTACCCCAAAGACCTGCAACCCCGCCGCGTTGAATGCGGCAAAGGCCTGTATGGCGTGCTGGGGGTGGCCCGCAACGACCTGCACGCCCGTGATCAGGCCATGGCGGAAAACTTTCGCATGTTTGGTGCCCCGGCAGCCGTGTTTGTGTTTGTGCACGAAGGCGTGGGCATTTACAGCGCCTTGGACGCCGGTATTTATCTTCAAAGCCTGATGCTGGCAGCCACCAACGCGGGCTTGGGCACTTGCGCCCAAGGTGCACTGGGATTGTTCCGCAGCCCACTGGACAAACACTTTGACATCCCCAAGCAATACAAGCTGCTCTGCGGCGTGGCCATTGGCTACGAGCTGGATGTACCCGTGAACAAATTTCAGCCTGAAAAAATTTCAGCCAGAGAGTTGATGGTGCCCTTGCGGGCGCGATGATCCGGGGCCATATCCCTTTGCGCATCTTTATTGCGCAGCGTGTTGGTTTCGGGGTAGCGCAGGTCGCTGGGCATGGGATTGGCCCGTTGCTTGTATTTAGCGCAGCGTATTGGGGCCGCGCTGGAGCCTGGGTGGCACAGGTCGCTGGGCCTGGGATCAGCCCGTGTATCCCTTCTTGTCCCTTCCGAGGGGGCATGCAAGGCGAAAATGTCGCCATTGCATCCGATTCGGTTTCCCGCCAAGCGGGGCTTGGCGGGAAACACGCCTCGGCCCCTCGGTGTGGGCCAAACCGGGCGGGCTGCCCTGAATCGGCCTGCGCGGCCTGTGCCACCCCAGCCCCTTCGCTTGCCCAGAAGCCAGCAGGGACCAATGCCCCTGCAGCGACCTTCAGGACAATCTGCCCGACCGTGCCAAGAATGAACGGTGCCCCCCCCAAGGGGGCAG